>JAOUGW010000143.1 GCA_029865465.1 Gammaproteobacteria bacterium | reverse complement strand
GAAACCCGCGATGGAAAGCTGGTTGAGCGAGAAGCCGGTGAAGTAGAGCGCCGCCAGGCCGATCGACAGTGAAAGCGGGATGGAGATCATCACCACGCCCGCCGCCCGCAGGCCCAGCGGAATCAGCGTCAGCAGCACCAGCCCGATCGCGATTGCGAAGTCGAGCCCCAGGCGGTCGAGCCGATGCTTGACGTTGCGCGTCTGGTCGAAGCCGCGCTCGAGCTTCACGTTCGGCGGCAAGGTGCGCTCGAAGCGGGCGAGGCTGCCGTCTATCGCCTTACGTACGTCGAACACATCGACGCGGTCCTTGGCGCTCGCGGTCACGAAGACAGCGCGCTGTCCGTTGTAGCGGCCGATGTACTGCTGCTCGCTCGTATCCCACGAGACTTCGGCCACGTCGCGCAACCGAACTACGCGTCCGTTGCGGCTCGCGACGACCGTGCCGGCGATTTCGTCGAGCGATTCGTAGCTGCCCGAGGTCTTCAGGTTGAACTTGCGCAAGCCGAGGTCGACCGAGCCGCCGGGGATGGCCGCGTTCTCGCCGCGCACCGCGGCTTCGACCTGTCCGAGTGAAATGCCCGCGCGACCCATCCGTTCGAGATCGACGGCGATGCGGACCTCGGGCTCGGGCAACGCGAACACTTCGCTGCGCCGGACGCCGGGCTGCGTTTCGAGATCGTCGCTGAGCGCGCGGCCGAGGTCGTCCAGTTCGTGATACGAGGCGTCCGGGCTGACCAGGGCCACCTGCATGATGTTGACGAGACCGGAGCCGGTGCGCCGCACCTCGAGGCTCGCGATGTCGGCGGGCAGTTCGGCACGGATGCGGTTCACCTCGCGCACCACCTCGTCGTATTTTTCGTCCGGGTCCTGGTCCCACTGGAACTCGACCTGGATGATGCCGACGCCATCGAGCGAGCGGCTGTCCATGCGCTTGATGTCGTCGAGTTCGTTGACCGCGTCTTCGATCGGGTCGACGATCAGCCGCTCGATGTCCGCCGGATCTGCGCCCGGATAGGCGACCACGATGATGGGCACGGGCGCATGAAATTCTGGGTCCTCGGCACGTGGAATGTTCCTGAGCGTGGTGAACCCCACGCCGAGCAACAGGCCGAACAGCAGCAGCGTGAACTGCCAGCGCCGGACGGCGAATTCCCATAGGCGCACGGTTCAGCCCCGATCGTCGGTGACGACGCGGACGCTGCGCCCGTCCGTCAGCCATGCCGCGCCATCGGTGATCACGGGTTCGCCCGTGGTGAGGCCCGCGGTCACGATCACCTGCTCACCGAGCAGAGGGCCGAGCGTGACGTCCTTGCGGCGTGCGACGTTCTTCGCGCGATCGAGCACGTACACGGTGGCACGTTGGCCGTCGGCTTCCACCAGTGCCGTGAGCGGCACGACCGTCGCGTTCGGTGCGACGTCTGGAAGTCGTGCGAGAGGCAGTGTGACCTTGGCCACCAGCCCGCGTGCAAAGCGAGCGCCCTGCGGGTTCACTTCGACTTCCACTTCAAAGGTGCCCGTCACGCGGTCCGCGGCGGCGCCGATGCGCGTCACCTTGCCCTCGAATGCACGGCCCGGGAAGGCGTCGAACGTCACTTGCGCCGGCGCACCCGATTCCATGCGCACCACGTCGCGGTCGGCCAGGCCGACGCGCACGACCCAGCCGGAATCCGTCGAGCCGACTACGACCACCGGCTGTCCGGGCTGCACCAGCTCGCCGCCCTCGACCATGCGCTCGAAGACGATGCCGTCCACCGGCGCCTCGATGCGCGCGAAGCGCGCGTTGAACCGCGCTGCTTCCAGGCTGGAGCGGGCGACGTTGTAGGCGGTCGTGAGGTCCTGCACCTGCTCTTCGGTCGCGACTTCGTCGAGGCGCAGCTGCTGCGCGCGTTCCAGGTCGCGGCGCGCCTTGTCGACGCCCTCGGCCGCCTGCGAGACCGTGGCATCGACTTCGGCGCGCTTCAGCTCGGCGAGCACCTGGCCCTTGCGCACGATGTCGCCGGACTTGACGCGCATCGAATCGACGACGCCGCCGACCTTGAAGGCAAGGCGAATTTCGTCGCGCGGTGCGAGCACGCCCACCGCGCGGGTCTGCGCGGTGACTGCGACGCTGGCCACCGGTACCGTGCGCACCGCCGCGGGCTGGGCGTCAGCAGCGTCGTTCTGCTTTTCTGCGTTGCACGCGACGAGCAAGGCCGCCACGGCTACGGCGGACAACGCCTTCCAGGCTGGCTGCTTCACATCCGCTCCTGATCCATGCGGCGCGCGTCGCCGATGGAGAATTCGAGTTCTGCGAGGCGCGCGAGGTATTCGGCCCGCACTCGCGTGACGTTGAGCTGGGCATCGGTCTGCGCACGCCGTGCGTCGATGAACTCGGCCTGGTTGATCTGGCCGAGATCACGTTTGCGGCTGGTGATCGTGAATGCGCCCATGGCTGCTTCGGCGCGCTTGGCGGCGGTGTCGAGCGAGGCCTCGGCGACCTCGAAGTTCTCGAGCGCCTGCTGCACTTCGAGGCGCACGCGCTGGCCAGCGAGTTCGCGCGTCGCACGCAGCTGATCGGTGAGGGCGCGCGCTTCGCGCAAGGCGGCCTGGTCCGCGCCGCCGCGGAACGCATTGAAGCGCAGCACCAGTGATGCGAGCACGTAGCGGTCTTCGTCCGCGAAGCCGTAGTCCGTACCCTGGATGCCAGCTTCGGCACCAAACGCGAGCGATGGCTTGAAGGCCGCGCGCGCCAGGTCTTGCCGCGCTTGGCCGACAGCGATGGCTGCATCGAGGCTTTTCAATTCCTCACGGCGCTGGCTCGCGACGTCCTGCAGCATCGGTGCGTCCACCTGCCGTCCCGCGAGCACGGCCAGCAACCGCGCACGGAAGCGTTCGATCGTTTCGGCGTCGAGCGCTGCGTTCGGCAGCGGCTGCGGCAACGGCGCGTTGCGCAGCAGGTTCACGTAGCTCTGCGCGATACGCACGCGGCTCGCCGTTGCCAGGCGTTCCTGCTCCACTTCGAGCACGTCGGCCTCGGCGCGGTAGACGAGGTCGCGCGTCACCTTGCCGTTGCGGTACAGGCTTTCGTTGGCCTTGAGGTTGGCGCGCGTGGCTTCGAGCGTGCCGTCGAGCACCGTCACGGCCTGTTGTGCCGCGATCCAGCGGTAGTACGCCTGCTTGACGTCGCGGATGACCTGCGACCGCAGCGCGGCGAGGTCCGCTGCGGCACGCGCGGCGTCGGCTCGCGTCGCGTCGACGGCCGGACCGATGCGCGGTTCGTACAGCGGCTGTTCGAGCACCAGCTTGGTTTCCTGCTCCTGGTCGCGCAGGAACGCGATCGACTCGTTGCGGACACGCGGAAACTGCGGCGCCCGGCCCTGCGCCACCAGCATCTGGTCGAGCGTCTCGTACACGGGATTCAGCAGGTCGCCGACCGGGAATTCGATGGTGCGACCGCCGTCGGCCACCGAGTAGCGCGCAGCGAAATCGATCACCGGCAGGTAGCGCGCACGCGCCTGGTCGAGCGCGGCGAGCCGCTGCTGCACGGTCGCGCCGGAAGCGCGCAGTTCGAGGTTGGCGGTGAGTGCTTCGTCGATGACCTGTCGCAGCCCGTCCTCCATGGTGACGAGGGACTGCGCGGCAGGCGCGGGAGCCGGCGGCGATGCCGCCTGTGCGAGCGGCACGATAGCTGCGGCGAGCCACGACAGGAGCAATGCGGCCACGTGCTTCATGGCTGCAGCGCCCGCAGCGCGAGGCCGAGGCCATGCTCGATGAACGACTGCACGGACGTGCCTTCGTGCTCGATCTGGCCACCCTTGGTCGACGCGATCTGGATCAAGCCGTGCGTGAACGCCCACAGCGTCAGCGCAGTGACGAACGGATCGCCGATGTCGGCGCGGATGGAGCCGTCGGCCACACCGCGATTGAGCGATTCGACGATGACTTCGTGGACACTGTGGCCGGCAACTTCGCAGGCTGCTTCGTTGCACGGGGTGGCGTCCGCCCCGTGTTCGCCGGCCGGGTGCGCCTGGTAGCGCGCGCAGGCGTCGAAGTAATGCGGCATCTCCACCGAGAAGGCCAGGTAGGCGCGGCCAATGGCCTCGACCTCCGCAATGCCGCTCGGCCGGCCTTGCCGGGCTGCGAAGAAGCGATCGTGCAGCGCCCCGAGCGAACGCTCGACCAGCGCCATGTGCAGGTCGCTCTTGTCCTTGAAGTAGACGTAGAGCAGGGCGCGGCTCAGGCGGGCCCGGCGCGCGACCTGGTCCATGGTGATCGCGTCCCAACCGGTTTCGGCATAGAGCGCTTCGGCCGCATCGACGATTTCGGTGCGGCGGCGATCCTTTTCTTCCTGGCGGCGTTCAGTCAGGTACGACATGGTTGACATCGTGACTCAAGATTGACAGGATGTCAACATATAGACACAAGTGTAGTTTGCTCATCGACAGGGGCAATCGACGGCATCGTCAGGTTCTGTTGGTGCCGCGCACCGGGGGTCCGACAATCACTGCCGTCAAAACCGATCCGTACAACGGATTGCCGCCGCCCAAGGAGTTGCCATGCACCAGACCCGCAATGACCTTTCCACCAAGACCCGCGCCAAGGTGGTGGCGGTCCTGAACGCCCGCCTGGCGGACGCGATCGATCTGCAGTTCCAGGCCAAGCAGGCGCACTGGAACGTAAAGGGGCCGAACTTCATCGCCCTGCACGAGCTGTTCGACAAGATTTCCGGCGACCTCGGTGGACACGTCGATGACATGGCGGAGCGCATCACCGCGCTCGGGGGGACTGCCGAAGGCACGATCCAGGCGGTGGCCGGCCGGTCGAAGCTGCCCGCCTACCCGCTCGGCCTGGCGGAGGGCCGCGCGCACCTGGAAGCACTCGCGGGCGCGCTCGCCAGGTTCGGCAAGAGCGTGCGCAAGGCCATCGACGAGACTGGCAAGGCCGGCGATGCCGACACCAGCGACCTGTTCACGGGCATCTCGCGCGATGCGGACAAGAGCCTCTGGCTGATCGAGGCGCACCTGCAGGCCGACCGCTAGCCCATCAGCAGCCGGCTCTCGACCTGCTCCACGTCCTCCGGACGTCCCCACAGCACCAGTACGTCCCCGACTTTGAGCCGGGTCTCGGGATCGGGGTCGCGGCCCGTGATTGCTTCGCGCCGGATCGCGTTCACCGTGACGGGGCCACGTTCCAGCCCCAGCTCGCGAATGGTCTGGCCCACCCCGCGTGCGCCCGGTGGCAGGACGACCGTGTACAGCTGCTGCCGGTCCTGCCGATCGTCCTCGGAATCCAGCGGCGCGCGGTCTTCGCGTCGGCGGAAGAAGCTGCGCAGGATCGTGTAGCGCTCGTGCCGGATCTGCTCGGTCGTCTCGAGCACCTCGGCTGGCGGCACTCGCAGCAACAACAGCACGTGCGACACCAGCGCCAGGCTCGTCTCGAAGACGCCGGGCACGACCTCGGTCGCGCCAGCGGCCTGCAGCGGCTCAAGGAACTTGTCGTCCTCGGTGCGCACCAGCACGGGCACTTCGGTTCGCAGCCGGCGCACGGCGCGCACGATGCGCACGGCCGTCGCGGGCTCGTCGAACGAGATCACCACGACCGAGGCATGCTCTAGCCCGAGGGCCCGCAGCACGTCGGGATGCGTGGCGTCGCCGTACACCACGGGTTCTCCCGCCATGCGCGCTTCGCGGACGCGGAACGGGTCGAAATCGAGTGCCACGAATTCGAAGCCGCGCCGTTCGAGGACACGCGCGAGGTTCTGTCCGACCCGGCCGAAGCCGCAGATCATCACGTGTTCGCGCCGGGTGATTTCACGCGTTGCCGCAGTCTCGAGCGCGAGCTCGGACGGCTGGGCCGGCGGCCGGCGCAAGATCCTGTCGGCGATGCGGCCGTTGTAGCGCACGAGCAGCGGCCCGAGCAGCAGGCTCAGCGCTACGGCGGTCAGCAAGACCTGGACCAGGCGGTCATCGACTGCATCGCCGCGCAGCAGCAGCGTGAGCAGCGCGAAGCCGAATTCGCCACCCATGCTCACCGTAACGGCAGTGCGCAAGGCCTTGCGGTTGTTGGGCACGAACCACCGCACGACCAGCGCGACGATCACCGTCTTGGTGAGCAGGAGCGCCGCGATGAGCAGCAACACGAGCGGCAGCTGCGTCAGCAGCAGGCGCAGATCCAGCAGCATGCCGACAGACACGAAGAACAGGCCGAGCAGGATGTCCTGGAACGGTTTGATCACCGCTTCGGTCTGGTGCCTGAACTCGGTCTCCGCCAGCAGCATGCCGGCCAGGAATCCGCCGAGCGCCATCGACAGTCCCATCCGGTCGGTGGCCCACGCGGCCAGCAGCGACACGAACAATACCGTCAGCGTGAAAATCTCGGTGCTGCGGTGATGCGATATTTCGCGAAAGAGCGGGCGCAGCAGCCAGCGTCCCACGAGCAGCACGACGACGAGCGCCACGAGGCCGCGCCCCGCCATGCCGAGCAGCCACAGCGGTCCGGGGACCTGTCCCGTCACGCTGAGCGCAGTGGCGAGCGCCAGCAGCGGCGCGAACGCGAGATCCTGGAACAGCAGGATGCCGACGGCGAGCCGTGCGTGCGTGCGCGTCAGTTCCATCTGGTCGCCGAGTTGCCGCAGCACGATCGCGGTGGATGACATCGCGAGCGCTCCGCCGATGACGACGGCGGCACCTGCGTTGACACCGAAAGCAAAAGCCATTCCCCCGAAGGCCAGGCAGCAGAGCAGCACCTGCAGGCCACCGATGCCGAGCACCTCTGACTTCATCGCGACCATGCGGGCCAGCGAGAATTCCAGTCCCAGCGTGAATACCAGGAACACCACGCCGATTTCGGCGAGTACCTGCACGGGCGTGTCGTTCGGCACGAGGCCGAGCGCATGTGGCCCGAGCACCATGCCGACCAGCAGGTAGCCAAGGATCGGCGGCAGCTTGAAACGGCGCACCAGGCTCAGCACGAGCAGCGAGCCGGCGAGCAGGATCAGGATCTGGCTGAGAAAGTCGTGCGCCATCGGGTCTCACGCGGCGGATGCGCCGATGCTAGCATTCCAGCGAGGCATTCCCGCCCGTGGAGATCCACCAGCCGCCCTGACCGGTAGCGCACGTCCGGACAGCTGCCATCATGTCGCAATCCCCAGCATTCGAGGCCCGCGTGGATTCCGCCGAGGGACGGCTGGCGCTGGCCGGCGACTGCCGCGCCGCCGATCTCGTCGTGCTCGAGTCTGCCTTGCGGGAATGGGCCGGGGCCGGGTCGCGCAGCGTCGACCTTGCCGCGGCGGGCCGCTTCGACATCGGGCCGGCCTGGATCCTCAAGCGGGCCATCGCCGATGCGGCGACGCCGCCCGTGGTGAGCGGCTCGCTGCCCGCGCACTTCGCATACCTCGACGAGCTGCTCGACGGCGCGAGTGCGCGCACCGCGGACATCGCGCCTATGCCGCAGGAACCGGCCGGACTGGTCCGGCTCGGCCACGCCATCGAGGCCCGTGGCCAGAGCTGGTTCGAAGCGCTGACGTACGGCGGCAAGCTGGTCACTACCGCGGGCTCGGCCTGGCGTTCCTGGAAGCACCTGCGCGTTCCGTCGGTCGTGCGGCACGCCTACGAGACCGGTTACCAGGCCGTGCCGGTCGTCGCCGTGATCGCTTTCCTGATCAGCGTGATTTCGGCGTATATCAGCGCGCAACAGTTGCGGCCCTACGGCGGCGAGATCTACACCGTCGACATCGTGGCGCTCGGCGTACTGCGTGAGCTCGGCGTGCTGCTCACGGCGATCATGGTCGCGGGCCGCACGGGCAGCGCCTATGCGGCCGAACTTGGCGTGATGAAACTCAACGACGAAGTCGACGCGCTCGAGTCGATGGGCATCGATCCGTACGAGGTGCTGGTGCTGCCGCGGGTCCTCGGCCTCGTCATCGCGCTGCCCCTGCTCACCATCGTCGCCGATTTCATGGGGCTGTTCGGCGGCGCGATGCTGACGCGCTACCTGATCGACCTGCCGTGGCCGCAGTTCTTCACGCGGCTCGACGAGGCGATCGCGCCGACGACGTTCTGGGCGGGCCTCGTCAAGGCGCCGGTGTTCGGGTTGCTCATCGGCCTGACGGGCACGCTGCGCGGGTTGCAGGTGCGCGAATCGTCGCGCGAACTCGGCCGGCTGACGACGGTGGCCGTGGTGCAATCGATCTTCCTCGTGATCTTTGCCGACGCGCTGTTCGCCATCTTCTTCCTCGAGATCGACTTCTGATGGGCGCCG
>JAOUGW010000348.1 GCA_029865465.1 Gammaproteobacteria bacterium | reverse complement strand
ACGATCGGCGTCGGCGGCGAGTGGCGCCAGACTGATCGCACGGGTTCCAGGCTCGAAGTGTCGGGCGAGGAAGTACTCGACGGCTGGGGCCGCGCGCAGTTCCGCCCGAGCGGATACCTCGGGTTCGTCGTCAAGGGCGGCGTCGAGGAGCGCGACCCGGACAAATACGACGTGAATGTCGCCGCCGGGTCCGGCCAGAACCCGCTCATGCGCAAGTACAACATGGCTTACCGCTATCGCTCCTACGGCGAGTTGCTCGCCAACGTGGCGGTCGGTTCGCTGCCGCTGTCGCTCGGCGCCAGCGTGTACTACGGCGACGACAGTTACCTGCAGTCGGACCTCGGCCTGGACTCGGGGCTCGATCGCCGCTACGGCGTCGACCTGAACTGGACGGTCAGCGAGAAGATCGCCGCCTACGCCACGCTCGGGCGCGAGAAGATCGACTCGACGACGCGGGGCAGCAGCACTTTCACGACGGCCGACTGGACGGGGAAGGTGCAGGACGACTTCGAGACGTACGGCGCGGGCGTGAACGCCCAGTTCACGGACAGGATCAACGTCAACCTCGATTACACGTATGGGGCAGGTGATTCACGCACGAACATCACCGGTGCAGGCAGCGGCAACTTCCCGGCCGTAAAGAGCGAACTCAGTTCGTTCAAGGCGGGGGTGACGTACGGGTTCAGCGAGCGCACCGACCTGATGCTCACGTGGTGGTACGAGTCGCTGAAAACCAGCGACTGGGCGTATGCGTCGGAGCCGGCCGCCATGCCGACGGTGCTGGGCCTGGGCGTCGATCCCTACAACTACGACGTGAACTACGTGACGCTCTCGATGAGTTACCGTTTCGGCGGCCCCAAGGCGACCGAGGCGGCGGCAGAGTGATGCAAGGCCGCTGCTGCCTCGCCGGGGCGGCAGGCCGATTCAGCGGCTCGCGCGCCTGAGGATCGCCCGCGTCAGGCCGCGGAAGATGAACGCGTGCGCGGGCACCAGCGCGTACCAGTAGATCAATCCCCACACGCCTGCCGGGTGCCAGTAGGCCGTGGCTGAGACGCTCGCGCCCGTGCCCCGTGGCTGCACCACGAATTCGAGCACGCCTGCGCCAGGCGCCTTCATTTCCATCAGCAGCGTGAGCCGCCGTCCAGGCTCGAGCGCGATCACGCGCCAGGAATCGACGACGTCGCCGACGCGCAGCTCGGTCGGGTGACGGCGCTTGCGACGGAAGCCCGGCCCACCCAGCAGCCAGTCGATCGCGCCGCGGATCCACCACAGGACGTTGGCGTAGTACCAGCCGTCCGCGCCACCGATGGCGCAGACGGTCGCGAACACGCGCCCGGCATCGACCTCGCCGTGCGCGGTCGCGCCTTCGCGCTTGGCGTAGAACGCGTACTCGGGCCGGAAGTTGCGGCACGCGATCGAGCCTTCGACCCAGCGCGCAATCACCGCGTGCTGCCGGTCCGCCTCGATCGCGGCGCGGATCGCCGCTTCGAGTCCCAGGCGCGCACGTGGCACCAGGCGCTGCAGCTCGTCGTCATGCGCGACGAAATCGTGCTCGAGACCTTCGACCAGCGCCTGCGCGATGCCGACGGGGACCGTGGTCACCAGGCGCAGCCAGTACGACGACAAGCGCGGGGTCAGCACCGGCACCGGCACGATCAACGGGTGGCGGCCGACCTGGTCGCCATAGCAGCGCATGATCGCTTCGTACGTGACGGTGTCGGGACCGCCGGCATCGAGGATCCTGCCCGCCGCCGCGTCGATGTCGCCGACCGCGACCAGGTAGGCGAGCAGGTCGTCGAGCGCGATCGGCGTCGAGACCGACTTCACCCAGCGCGGAGTCACCATGACGGGCAGGTGATTGACCAGGTCGCGGATCACTTCGTACGCGGCGGAGCCCGGGCCGATGATCATGCCGGCGCGCAGCTCGGTCACCGGAACGCCGCTCGCACGCAGGACGTCACCGGTTTCTGCCCGTGAGCGCAGGTGTTCCGAGCGGGCATTCACGGGGATCAGCCCGCCCAGGTAGACGATGCGCCGGACGCCGGCCGCCGCCGCGGCCGCGCCAAAGTTGCGCGCTGCTTCGCGGTCGAGTGAACCGAAGCCGCGGCCTGCAGCCATCGAATGCACGAGGTAGTACGCGACGTCGACGCCCTGCAGGGCGGCTGCGAGCGTCTCCGGCTTCAGGGCATCCGCGGCGACACACGCCACGCCGGGCCAGCCGCGGGCCTCCAGCACCTCGACGTTGCGGGCAGATGCGCGGACGCGCTTGCCTGCGGCCAGCAGGCGCGGCACCAGGTGGGTGCCGATGTAGCCACTCGCGCCGAAGACGAGCTGCAGCGAGCCGGCTTCGGCGGCGGGCATTCCCCGGTCAGCGCGAGAAGATCGCGGCGACGAACAGCAGGATCGAACCCACGGCCTGCAGGCCAATGGTCATTTCGATGCTCTTGGTCAGCACGGGGCGCGTGACCTGCTCACCAATGCCCGTGG
>JAOUGW010000142.1 GCA_029865465.1 Gammaproteobacteria bacterium | reverse complement strand
CGTGGCGCAGACGAGGGCCGCGATGCGGTAGGACCAGGCGAGATCCGCCAGGGCAAGGGCGACGAGCGTCAGCAGTCCCAGCGCGACGAGGAGGAGCGTGACCCGCCGCTGCCGCATGATTCAGCGTCCGTCCTGGCTGCCGGTCGCGATGCCGAGTTTCTCCATGCGCCGGTACAGCGACTGCCGCGAGAGCCCCAGTTCGCGCGCGGCCTTGGCGACCACGCCCCCGTGGCGCGTGAGCGCTGTCTCGATTTCGTCGCGGTCGGGCTCGCGGGTGGGGAGCGCCTCCCACGTTCCCGAGGTGCCCGATCCCGGCAACCTCAGGTCGGCCGCCGCGATACGCGTCGTGCTCGCGAGCAGGCAGGCACGGCGGATGCTGTTGCGCAGTTCACGCACGTTGCCCGGCCAGTCGTGACGCACCAGTGCGCGCTCGGCATCCGGCAGCAGCCCATACCCGGGCTCGAGAAAGTGCTGCGCCAGCGGCAGGATGTCGTCGCGACGGTCGGCGAGCGGCGGCACCTGCAACTCGATGACGTTGAGCCGGTAGTAGAGGTCCTCGCGGAAGCGGCCCTGCCGGATGGCTTCCCCGAGCGGCGTGTTGGTTGCCGAGACGATCCTGACGTTCACCTTGCGGGTCTGGCTGGAGCCGAGCCGCTCGAACTCGCCGGTCTGCAGCACGCGCAACAGCTTGGCCTGTCCCGTCAGCGGCAGGTTGCCGATTTCGTCGAGGAACAGCGTCCCGCCGTCTGCAGTCTCGAAGCGGCCCTCGCGCGACCTGGACGCCCCGGTGTAGGCGCCGGCTTCCGCGCCGAAGAGTTCGCTTTCCAGCAGGTCCGCCGGCAACGCCCCTGCGTTCACCCGCACGAACGGCCCGTCCTTCGACATGGAGTTGGCCTGGATGATCTCGGCCAGGATTTCCTTGCCCGCGCCGTTCGGGCCGGTGACGAGCACGGGCACGTCCGCCCTGGCCACCTGGGTGGCCATCTGCACGACGGCATGCATGGCAGCGCTGCGGTACACGATGCCGCGCAAGTCGAATCGCGCCGCGAGCTCGGCGTGCGACCGGTCGACGCGCGCGAGACGTTCGCGTTCGGCCGACAGCGCGGCGTGCAGCTGCAGCAGGTTGCGGACGGTCGTCACCAGTCGCGCGTTGTCCCATGGCTTGGCGAGGTAGTCCGCTGCGCCTGCCTTCACCAGTTCGACCGCGGTCTCGAGTTGCGTCCACGCGGTGAGCAACACCACCGGCAGGTCAGGCTGGGCAGCCCGCAGCGAACGGAACAGCGCAATGCCTTCGTCGCCCGAGGTCGCTTCGCGCTGGAAGTTCATGTCCTGGATGACCAGGTCGATGCCGCCCCGCGCGACGCGTTCCAGTCCCGCGCGTGGCGTGGCCGCGCATTCGACCCTGGCGCCTTCGAGGGTCAGCAGGACATCGAGCGCCGTGCGCACGGCGTCGTTGTCGTCGATGACCAGTAGCGTACGTCCCTGCATGCCGCTCGCTGCAACCTGTTGCGTGAGATCAGACCGTGCGGGTCGCGATGGCCGGCGAGACCATCGAGGCGCGACGCGCGGGCCGGAACGCCGCCGCGAGGCTGACGAGCCAGAGCCCGGCCACTCCGAAGACCAGATAATAGAGCTTAAGCCGCGGGAGTTCGAACGTCGTGCTGAGCCAATACCCCAGCACCAGCGCGAGCACGCAACCGAGGACGACGCCCACCGTCGTGATCAACCAGTTCTCGGCCAGGAAGTACTGCAGGATGTCGGTGCGGCGGGCACCGACAGCGCGACGGGTGCCGATCTGCTTGGTGCGCGTGCTGACGTTGAACGCGGCCAGGCCGAAGATGCCGAGCGCGGAAATACCCAGCAGCAGCGCAATGACGACGGTCAGGTACAGGGCCATCGCCCGGTCCTCCGCGTAAGTCGATGCGGCGACGTACTCGAGCGAGCGCACACGCAGGATGACACGGCCGTTGTCGACCTTGCCGAGCGCCTCCTCGGCCAGCTTCATCATCGCGTCGCGCTGCCCCGGCCTGGCTCGGACCATGTACCGGGCATACGTCTCGTCCGTGATCACGGGGAACAGGGCGACGTTGCCGACCTTGTCCCAACCCGGCCAGGAGCCGTGCATGTGGTCGATGACGCCGAGGATCGTCACGGGCTCGTTCGTGCCGGTGTAGACGGTCTTGCCGAGCGCAGACCCGCCAGGGAACAGGTCCCTGGCGACGTCCCGCGTGATCAGGATTCCGGACGGCGAGGTCGAGCTGTTCTTCGGCGGCATCGTCACGATCGTCGCGTCGAAGTTACGACCCTCCACCAGCCTGGCGCCGAACGTCTCGAGCCCCTGCTCGTCCACCTGGAAGTAGTTCATGTCGCCGCGCCGGCCCTTCTCGTTCGGCTCGGTGTACACCGACGTGGCCGAACCGCCGCCGGACAGCGGCACGGCATTGACGACCGTCGCCGCCTGCACGCCGGGCAGGCTGCGCAGCAGGCCCAGGTCCTCGCGCATCGTGACTTCGCCCTGGAACCTGTCGCTCGAGGCCTGGAAGCCGACGAAGAAGATGTTCGCGACGTCGATGCCGGGATCGCGGCTGATCTTTTCCATGCGCTGCACGATGATGAAGAGCGAGTTGACGACGATCGCGAGCGCGAGCGCGATCTGCAACGCCACGAGGATGGCGCCGGTCGGGCTGCGACGCAGCGAACTCAGGATCGGCTTGATGTCCATGGGATTGGTGTCCTGGCGAAGCTACTGCGTCTTGAGGTAGACGGCCGGCGCGGTGCGGCCAATGCGCCACGAGGGATACAGTCCCGCGATGGTGCCGGCCAGCAGCGAGAGCGCGAGCGTGACGAGCACGACGAAGGGATCGATCTCCGTCAGGCGTTCATACGAGCCGCGGGTAAAATCGGAACCGTAGATTGCCCGGATACCGGCGAGGCCACCGACCGCCAGCAGGATGCCCAGCACGCCTCCCGCCAGGCCGATCAGCAGCACCTCGGTCATGTGCTGGCGGATGATGTCGCGGCGACTGGCGCCGAGGGCGCGTCGCAGGCCCGTGAGCGGCGCGGCGTTCAGGAACTTGGCCAGCAGCAGGCCGACCACGTTGACGAGGCAGACGCCGAGGAAGAGCAGCGCGATGCCGATCAGCACGCGGTTGTCCTTCTGCACGACGTCGTTGCGGTCGAGCCATTGCCCGACGTCGTAGAGGCGATTGTTGAGCGGCCGCGGCATCCGTCCCGCGGCCTTCTGGCTGCGCGCATAGTTGTCGATAAAGGCCTGGTACTTGTCGCGATCCGCGACGGTCGGCAGCTCGGCCCAGAGCTGCAGCCAGATGCACTCGGAATTCAGGAAGTCCTGGTAGCTGTCGCCGACCTCGGGCTTCCAGCAGTTGGTGTTGCCGTACACTGGCATTTCGAGTGCCTTGCCCCAGCCATAGGGGATGTACGCGTCTTCGGGGTCGTCGAACGAACCGTTGTTGAGGTCGAAGAACTTGGGGCTGGGCGCCCACGGCTGCAGCACGCCGACGACACGGTACTCGACCTTGCCCAGCTTGAGCGTGCGGCCGACGCTGTTCTCGCCGCCGAACACCTTCACGTTCGTTTCGTGGTTCAGCACCACGACCGGTTGCGGGCCCTCGTCCGCCGCCGCGTCCCAGCCCTGGCCGTACTGGAACGGCACGTCGAACATGGGGAAAAACTCGTGCGTTGTCACGCGCAACTGGGCATTGAACGGCTTGACGCCGTTGCGCTCCGGCAGCAGCAGCGCGCCGGACTTGTACATGACCACGCTGCGTGACGCGGCCCTGGCACCGTACAGGTACATGGCATCGCGATAGGTCAGCAGCTGCGGCGGCAGGTCGGGCTTCTCGTCATCGTACGGGCGCTCGGCACTCCAGGTGTCGAGCGTCACGGCGTAGAGCTGGCTGCTCTTGTCCGGGATCGGATTGGTCGCCATCGCGTGGTAGATCGTGAACGTCACGGTGCAGACCGCGATGCCCAGCGCAATCGCGAGCACCATCAGGGCGGAGAGCCCCGGATGGCGCTTCATGCTGTCGAGCGCGAGGCGCAGGTCGTAGGAAAACATGTCGGGTGCCTCCTGGCCGGGATCAGCCGTAGGTCGCGTCGGCCGCCGGCGGATGCAGCATCGTCACCGACGCCGAATGCGCTTCGTACGGCTTGTAGTCCGTGATCTGGCCGTCGATGACCTGCACGTTGCGGTGCGCGCGGCGCGCGAGCTCCGGGTCGTGCGTCACCATCACGATGGTGGCGCCCATGCCGTTGATCTGCTCGAGCAGGTCCATGACCTGGCGTGCCATGAGCGAGTCGAGGTTGCCGGTCGGCTCATCCGCGAGCAGCAATGCCGGATCGCCTGCGAGCGCGCGCGCAATGGCGACACGCTGCTGCTGGCCACCCGAGAGCTGTGACGGCAGGTGTTTCATGCGCGACGAGAGCCCCACCAGGTCGAGTGCGGAGTTGATCCGCTCGCGGCGTTCGGCCGCCGGCATGCGGCGGTAGCGCAGCGGCACGTCGACGTTGTCGAACACGTTCAGGTCGGGGATCAGGTTGAAGCTCTGGAAGATGAACCCGATCTTGTGGTTGCGCACCCTCGAGCGTGCGTCATCGTCGAGCCTGCTCACGTCCTCGCCGTCGAGGCGGTAGCTGCCGGAATCGAACGTCTCGAGCAGGCCCGCCACGTTGAGAAACGTGGTCTTGCCGGAGCCGGAAGGCCCGGTCACCGCGACGAATTCGCCCTTGTCGACCTTCAGGCTGAACTCGCGCAGCGCGTGCGTCTCGAGCAGGTCGGTCCGGTAGGCCTTGGTCACCCGGGTCATTTCGAACATGGTGCGTCCTCTTGCGTTCGTTCGTCAGTCCGCGAGCAGCACGCGCGGCGCATTCTTGAAATCCTCGGTGTCGGAAATCACGACCTGGTCGCCGGCAGCGAGGCCGTCGATGATTTCGATCTCGCGGACGCTCACGGCGCCCGTCCTGATCGGGCGCTGCTCGGCGACGCCGTCCTTCACCACGTAAGCCGTCGCGCCGCCGCCGGCTTCGTAGAAGCCGCCGCGCTCCACCTTGAGCACGTTGTCGCGCCGGTCCAGCAGGATGCGCACCGCGACCCGCTGGTTCTGGCGCAGGCCGGCCGGGATCTCGCGCAGCCGCACGCGCCCGGTGACTTCGCCCTGGCGCACTTCCGGCGAGATCGTGCTCACTTCGCCCGCGTAGGTCTTGCCGCCGTACGACACGTCGGCCTGCATGCCGACGCCGATGGTCCCGGCGTAGGTCTCGGCGACGCGGAACTCGATTTCGAGCGCCGAAAGGTCGACGACGGTGAGCAGCGCGGCATCCTGCTGCACGGCGGCCTTCTGCGTCACCGCGAGGTTGCCGACCATGCCGTCGACCGGGGATTTCACCGCGAGCTCGCCGACGCGACGCCCGAGGTCCTCTACCAGCAGCTGCTGCCGGTCTCGCTGCAGGCGTCGTGTCTGCAATTCGAACTCGAGACCTTCCTTTTCGAGGCCCGCGGTCTCGACCGCGTGGTGGTGCGTGAGCTTCGCCTCGTCGAGCTCGTCCTGGGCCCGCTGGAAGTCGCGCTGGCTGATGACGCGCTGGTCCCACGCCGTCCGGGCGCGCGCGAACTCCCGTTCGGCCGCGCGGATCGCGACGCCGGCCAGGTCCGCATTCTGCTGGCTCTGCAGGATCTTGCGGCGAACCTCGATCTCCTGGCGGCGCAGGTCGACGACCAGGCTTTCGAGCGTGGCGCGCTCGCGCTCGAATTCGTTTTTCAATCCCGGGCTCTCGATGGTCGCGAGCAGGTCGCCTTTCCTGACCGTGTCGCCGGCATTGCGGTCGAGCGTGACGGTGCCCGCCGCAGGCGCATACAGCGTGGGACTCACGGCGGCCACGACGGTGGCCTGCGCGGCGACGTCGCTCAGGAATTCACCGCGTGTCACCGTTGCGAGGCGCACGCGCTCGAGCGCGACCGTGGCATCGCTCGAGGCCCAGCCCTTCAGGAACCCTGCCAGGACTGCCGCACCGAGCACGAGCAGCGCGACAGCCGCGGCGATGCGGACGCGTCGATCGTGCCGCCATCCGGTGGCCTGCTCGACGACGCGGTCCTGACCGTCGGTGCTGCGCATGCCCGGCGCGGCAATCTTGTCTGGAGTTCGCTTGAGGGTGGCGATGGACATGTCACTGGCTTGGATGCGGGAGACCAACATTACGTTTGCAGGGATCGTGCCAAGCCCGCATTCCATTGCAACAGGCTGTTTTCACGGACTTTTGTTCCGGCGTGCTGCAACCGGGCACGGTGTCCGGGTGTCCGGCTGCAGGCGGCGGACACTGCGCGCGGACACTTTCCCGCGGACCGAGTGAAATGACATAGTGCGGCTCCACCGCCGGAGACCGATCGCATGGACATTCGCGGGCAACGACGCAGCTCGAACATCGAAGATCGCCGGGGAATGTCGCCCGTGCGCAAGGGCGTGGGCCTCAGCCTGGGCGGGATCCTGTTCCTCGTCGTGCTGAGCTTCCTCGGCATCAACCCGCTGCCCTTCCTCGGGGTCGCGACGAAGCAGGCGCCGGTGGAGATGCAGCAATCGCCCCAGCCTTACCAGGAGTCGGCGGCCGAAGCGCAGCTCAACGAACTCGCCGGCGTGACGCTGGCGCAGACAGAGGAGACCTGGGGCAAGCTGTTCGACGGCAGGTACCCGCCGCCGACCATGGTGATCTTCAACGACCAGACGCCCACGGGGTGCGGCACCGGCCAGGCCGCCATGGGTCCGTTCTATTGCCCGCTCGACCAGAAGGTCTACCTCGACCTCGCGTTCTTCCAGGAACTCGACCAGCGATTCGGCGCGCCCGGCGATTTCGCCCAGGCTTACGTGATCGCGCACGAGGTCGGTCATCACGTGCAGAACCTGACCGGCGCTGCGCAGAAGGTGCAGCAGGCACAGCAACAGGCCGGCAGCAAGGCCGAGGCGAACCAGTACTCGGTGATGCTGGAGTTGCAGGCGGACTGCTATGCCGGCGTGTGGGCGCGCGATGCGGCCCCACGTCTCAACATCACCCAGCAGGACATCGACGAAGGCATGCGCGCCGCGACGGCCATCGGCGACGACACGCTGCAGCGTGCGACGCAGGGCCGCATCGTGCCCGATGCGTTCACGCACGGCACGTCGGAGCAGCGCAGCCGCTGGCTGATGCAGGGCATGAATTCAGGCGATCCGAACGCCTGCGACACGTTCAACTCGCGGCAGCTGTAGCGCTGGGGGTCGGGGCGCCCGCTACGGGGCCTTCCACCGAGCTTGGAAAGGCAGATACGCGAGTTCACAAGTCGAGCTTGCCGCCATACCCCGTCAGCTCGAGGTAGCCGCGACCGGCTTCCTTGCCGGTCGCCTCGTCGACGAGCCGGATCGGGCCTTCCCAATACAGAATCCCGGTCGTCGGTCGTGAATCGAGCTCGGCATCGAGCAGCAGCGGCTCGACGCGATAACGCCGGTCGCCGACCTGCACCCGCCATTGGACCGGGTACGTCACGCCGGTGCGCGGGGACCGCCAGGACTCCAGCGGCGTCCATGCCACTTGCTCGCGCCCGAACGTCTTGACCTCTGCCGACCCGAGGCTCCGCGCCTCACCCGCCCCGGCAGCAGAGGTCGCGCGCAGCGCGGGCGACGGACCTCGCATCGTCGCGCCCGCCCAGCGTTCGCCGCCCTGCCGGTCGCGCATGCGGAAGGCCATGAGCGCCCCGCCGTCCGTCATGTTCACGCCCAGCCAGTCCCATCCGAGTGCGCTCTCGTCGACGTAGTCACTCGACCACTCATGGTCGAACCATGCCTGCCCGCTGACCTTCCGTGTGGCGTCACCCACCTTCACTTCGCCGCTGACCGCAAGCTGCGGCAGGCTGTAGTAGTAACTCGCCGCGCGCGGGTCCGGTCCTTTGCGACTGAAGCCACGCTCGCCCTGCAGCAACGGCGGCTGCGTCGCTGCGAGCGTGATTTCGAAGTCGAAGTCCTCGCCATGGACCACCGTGACATACCGGCCGGGTCCCGCCTCCCGGATCGACCAGTCGTCCAGCTTCACGTCCAGCCGGCCCTCGCGTGCGTACGCCAGGTCGAACCCAGTCCGGGCGCTGCGCTGTGCATGACGCAGCTTGCCGTGCGCCGGGTCGGCGAGCGCCGCATGCGCGAACAGCACCTGGCGCGGCGCGAAGCTGCTCGGGTTGTCCGCCGCGAGACCCGTGCGCACGCGAAAGAACGTGACCTGGAATCCGC
>JAOUGW010000141.1 GCA_029865465.1 Gammaproteobacteria bacterium | reverse complement strand
GACACTTGCAAGACCCACGACCACGCCAGCGACTACTGATGCCAATAGAAGTATCACAGCGACAACGGGTGTCATGTCGCCTCGCGCGTGGAGTTGGTATCCAATAAATAGACCCAACGGTATCGCGTAAAGCAGTCCTGCCGCCGCGATATGGGTGCGCTTTGAAAAGCGCGGTGATGGCGGAACTTGGCTCATGGGACAAGTGGAGCAGTGAAGACTTGCTCGGTCAACTGAAGGACCACTTGAGGTGACTGCCGAAAATACGTCTACGCGAACGTCTGCTTTCTACCCCAGATTCGCCGCCCGACCAACCTGATTTGGTGACAGAGCCCTTTCCATTGCCGGCGAAATTCCTGCAGGGACACGAAGGCCTCTGATGATCTCATGTTCGGCACGTCGTGCGCCTTGCGGCTCGACGTTCCACCAGCACGGCCATTGGGTTGTCATCCTGGAGCCGTGCTCCACGAGCGCGGTCCGGCTGCATGCGCCGTGCGAGTCATCGGGCGGGCGCTGATCGAGTGTGTGGATACCGTTCGATCGGCCCGATGACCGCTCAGGCGCGTGACGTCAGGGCGGAGTTCCGTGCCTCTTCCGGCGAGCGTGTCTGCCTTTCCGCTCGCCGGAAGCAGCACGGAACTCCGCCCTATGCTCAGCGACCCGAAAGCGAGTTGAGGTTACCGCTCGATCCGATACTCGACATCCGCACTCTGCTCGATGCCCGCCTCGGCCTTCAGCGACCACCGTTCGTTCAGGGTGTACCTGAGCTTGATGGTGTTGATCGCCTCGACGATCGAGATCCCGTAACTCACGAACAGCTTCGGCGACAGTGCCTTGCCCAGCACCACCGTGGTGTCGCTGTCGCCGGTCCGCTCGACCGAGACTTCGTCGAGCCCGAGCCGGGTCCCGAGGCCGCCGAGCAGCATGCCCCCGCCGCTCAAAGCCAGGTTCTCGGCCGCCTGGTTGACGTTCGTAGCCTCGCCGGACTGCAGCGTGTCAATCGAGCGGCCCGTCAGCAGGTACGACAATGCTTCGTTGCTAGGCATGGCCGGCTGCGAAGTGATCGTGATGAAGGGCTGCTCGATCGTCCCGCGCACGTTGACCGCCACGGTGACGTCCTGGTCCTTGATCTTTCTCTCGGCAACGATGTCGAGCACCGGCTCGCTGAGCGGCGAGTCGCTGTACGACAGCGTGCCCCTGGTGATGCGAATGTCCTGGCCGAAAGCCTTGTACTGGCCGTCGGCGACCTTGATGACGCCGTTGCCGCGCGGCACGTCGTCCGGCACCGTCGACACCGTCACGCCGCCCTGAAGTCGCGCCTTCAGGCCATAGGCGTCGACGCGCACCGAATCGCCGAGCGTCACCTTGATCCGGGTGGTGATGCGGTCCGCCGATGAGGGCTCCGTGTCCTCGACGTCCGGGAGGCCGACGACGCGTTCGTCCGGCGACGTGCCGACCGAGGTCGTGATCTCGCGCGGCGAGATCCGTGCGTTCGGAATCTTCACCTCGCCTTCGACGTGGTATCCGTCTGCACCGGCGTGCAACACGATGTCGGGCGAGGCGAGGGCACGCAGCTCCGGCGTGTCGAACACCAGCAACTGATCGCCGCGCAGCCGCATGGTCCCGGTCATGACGCCTTCCGGCCAGGTGAAGTGGCCGTCGACCGTCAGCTTGCCTTTGCCGGTGTCGCCGGTCGCATCGAACCTGAGGGCATCGCCGTCGAACGAGCCATCGGCCTGCAGCGCCGAGATCTTCAGGTTGGTTCGGTATAATTCCAGCACGCCGTCGCGCACCTGGAAGTCGCCGTTGAATGTCGGCTGCCCGAGCGTGCCTCCAAGCATGACGTTGCCGTCGAGCCGGCCGGCTGCCCGATCGATCTCCGGCACCAGCAGTGGCAGGACTTTGATCGCTTCGGACGTCCCCTTGATGTGCCCGGTCAACGTCGAGTCGAGCGGTGCGCCAGGGTGTCGCTGTACCAGCGCGTTACCCTGCACCTTGGTGGTTTCGTCGATGTCGAGGGCGAGTGTTGCATGGATCTGCGCGGGTTCGGCGAGCAGATCGAAGCGGCTGCTGCCCAGCTGGATGCGCTCGACGCGGAACTTGTTGCGCTGCACGTTGATCGTCGGCTCGTGCACGAGCAGCGTCGATCCGCCGATCCATTCCTTGCCCGGCGACTTTTCCGCCCAGCCGCCCGCCTGCAGCCGGCCGTCGAACTCGCGCCACCCGAGCAGCGATCGCAGCACGCGTTGCAGTGGCCAGTCCTCCGCGCTGTAGAGCACGCGCCACGACAGCGGTTGTGGCCGATACTCGCCTTCGACGCACAGCCGCGCGTCCTGGTCCGTACGCAGGCACAGCGGTGTGGAACTCAGCAGCGCGGGACCGAGCACCAGCGCGGTCGGCTGGATCAGGCGCGCATCGCCCTCGGGAAACTGGAGCTCGGCCTGCGACAGGTCGCCGGCCCACTGGCTGCGCGCGAGGTCGTAACCGCCATCGGCGACAAATTGGCCACGGAATTCCGTGATGCGGCGTCCGGGGTCTCCGGGCGAGGCGAAGTCGAGCGTGGCCTGGTGATCGCTGACGAGGCCGTTGAGACTGCCGCGGGCAAAGTCGAACGCGAGCCCGGCGACCTGGATCGTGCTGGCACTGAACGCGACGCTCGAACGACGCTGGTCGCTCGAGTCGATGTCCGCATCGGCGTCGAGGCTCGCGATCTGCACGCCGGCGTAGTCGAACTGGCGGATGCGGGCGGTGCCGGCGACTACCGGGCGTGTGGGTGTACCACGAGCGGTGCCGCGCGAGACGAGTGTCCCTGACATGCCGGGCAGGGCAACGGCCAGCGAACGCAGATCGACGTTCCACGTCAGGTCGAGCGCCTTCGGGTCGATGCGGCCGTCGACGTCGGCGAACGAAGAGCCGTTTGCGATGCGCACTCCCCTCAGTTCGAAGGCCCCGTCGCGATGGGCAATTTCGCCGTGCCCGGTCAGCGGCCGGCCAAGCATCGTGCCGGAGAGTGCAGTGAGCCGGGCAGTCCACGGTGCCGCCGCGCTGAGCCCGGTGCCCGCGATCGTGCCACTGGCGCTGATGAGGCCTTCGACGCCCGGTCGCAACTCGCTGATCGCGAGTCCCTGTGCGTCGACGTCGAAGCTCCAGGCCTGGTTGCCCGACCACGACAGCTTGCCGCGGCCGTTGATCCGCCCACGCAGCGCGTAACCGGCGAAGCGATCGAGCACGATCCCCGCCTGGTTGACGACGCCAGCTGCTTCGAAGCTCGTCGAGGGAATGGCGGGGCCCACGACCTGTGCACGTGTCGAGAAGCGGTACGGCATGGAGCCCTCGAGCGTGTACACGCCCTGCGGACTCTGCACTGCAGGCTCGACGTCCAGTTCGATGGGCCATTGCAGCGCCGACCACTCACCGTTCAACGCTAGCAGCGGCAGCGTGCCTTCCGGTGCGTCCGCAGCGGGCAGCTTGATCGTGCCGCTCGAAGTGACTGACAGCCCCATGCGCGGCAGCCACAACTGCAGGTTGGCGAGCGAAACTGTCTGCTCGTCCCAGCGGCCCGCGCCCTGCACGCGCAGTTGCTGGCCTGGCAGCGCCGGCGAGGTGAGCGTGCCATCGATCCCGAGCGATGCGAGGCCCGCGGCGAGCGTGATCGTGCCTGTCAGTTGCGGGAATCGTCCCGCGGGTACCCACGGTGAGCCGTCGAACTCGCTCATGCGGAAAGTGCCGTCCGCTCGCGGTTGCCCGGTCAGGTCGAGCAGCGTGCCTGCAAACGTCAGCTTCGCCGGCGCGTCGAGGAAGGCCTCCGCACCGAGCCGGTCGAGATTGCCGCGCGTGACGACCCGGAAGCGATAGTCGAACGCATCGCCCGGCAGCCGCCATTCCCCGCGCAGGTCGGTCCGCAGGCCCAGCGGCTGCGTGGCCCGGAGGGTCAGATTGCCGGTGATACGTCCGTCCGGGCCCTGCACGTCCACGGGATCGAGATCGAGCCGCCAGCGCGTCAGGCTGAGTGAACCTCTGGCTGCCCGGGCTTCGATGCGCCGCCCGTCCTTCAGGGTGAGCGCGATGTCGCCGAGCCGGAAGTCCGGGGCCGTGATGCGCAGACCGGCCGGGAGGAAATGCGGAGGCGTGTCGGGTTGCGGTGGCCGTTCCCTGAGAGTCACCTCCAGGCGTGATACCTGCAGCCCTTCGAGCCCGAAGTGCCCAACGATCAGGCCGCCCGGCTCGGGGTTCACGGCCAGGCCGCGCGCGACGACGTGTACCGCCTCGTGATCGACGACGATGCTGTCGGCGGTCAGTGGTCCGGCGAGCGAGCCCCGGGCACCGCGCACCTCGATCTTCAAGGCGGGCAACCGGCTGAGCTGCGCGATCGAAAACTCCAGTCCCTGCTGGGTGAAGAGCAGCCAGTGCAGGAACAGTCCGACGCTGCCGGCCAGCGCCAGCAGCAGTCCAAGGAGCACGATTGATCGGCGGCGCACGCTACAGCACCTGCGTGATGTTCAGGTGGAAGCGCGGCTTCAGGTCGGGCTGCGACAGCGCCTGCGCCACGTCGAAGCCGATCATGAGCATCGGCAGTTTCCAGCGCACGCCGACGCCGGCCGAGTATTCGAGCGGCGTGTTCCAGTCGTTGAATGCGTTGCCGGTATCGAAAAACACTGCGCCGCGGAAGTTGCGGGGGAAGTCGCGCTCGATTTCGACGCTGGCGACAACCTTGTTCTCGCCGCCGCCGCCCTGGCCCGACGACGCGCCGGTACGCGTCTGGCTCGCCGGCAGCGGCGGGCTCAGCGAATTGAGCGCGAAGCCGCGAACGCTGCGATCGCCGCCCGCGAAAAAACGCTGCGAGGCGGGCAGCGTGGAGAGCTCGTTGACCCAGCTGGTGCCGAACTCCGCGCGACCACGCACGTACCAGGGCCCATGGATCGGCCACACGCGCTCCGCCCGGCCATAGAAGCGCAGGTAGGACGCATCGGATCCCAGCGTTGCCGGGCTGCCGCTCAACTCGACGTAGTACGCTGCGTCACGCACCCATCCCGTCAGGAAGTTCGGCGGCAGGCTCGCATAGCTGATGCCTGGGATCAGCAGCAGGGCGTCGTCCGAGCTGCCATCGGGATAGATCGTGCGCTCGTCGTTGAGCTTCAGGAACATCACCTGCTGCCAGCGCCCGAAGACCTGCGTCAGGCCGCCGGTGAGCTCGGTGCGCTGGCTCCTGAGATCGCCGATGTCCTCATCGACATAGGCGAGCGAGAACTCGAGCTTTTCGAGACTCGGGTCGCCGACTGGAATCGCGTAGCGAGCCAGCGCTTCGTAGCGGATCTCGGAGGCCGTGAGTTCGATGCGCGAGCGGTGGCCCTTCGTATTGACCAGCCGGTTGTCCCAGGTGAACTGGCCGCGAATTCCGGTGTCGGTGCCGTAACCCGCGTTCACGCCGTAGCGGTTGCGCTTGATCGGCTCGACGTGGATCTTCACCGGGACCGTCAGCTTGTCGCGGTCGCGTTCACCAGGAGTGACCACGACGTTTGAGAAGTAGTTGCTGTCCTCGAGCGCGAACTGAGTGCCATTCAGCTTTTCCGGCGAATACGGCTGGCCGGGCGCGAATCGCACGTAGGCCCGCAGCAGGTCGTCATTGATGACGTCCTGCTCGAGTTCCAGGGCGCCGAATTCGTAGCGGCCGCCGGTCTCGAGCGTGATGCGGGCATCCGCCGTCAGGTCGATGGGATTCACGACCAGTTCGCGGCGCGCGAGCGTTGCGTCGAGGTAGCCGCGATCGCGCGCGGTGCGCAGCAATGACGCCTTGAGCGCCTCGTAACTGGTGTGGTCGAGCCGCGTGCCGGGCTTGAGCGTCGTCTCGGCGACGACCTGCGTCAATGACTTGTCGGCCGCCCCAGCGCCGACGATCTCGACGTCGACGGTTTTCATCCGCACCGGTTCCCCGGGGATGATCTTCAGCCTTACGATCCACTTGGGCTCGTCGCGGCTCGTGCGGCTGCGGATGGTCGGAGCGTAATACCCGTAAGGACGCAGCGCGTCGGCCGCTTCGTCCACCGCGCGATCGGCGAGCCGACGCACCTGCGGATCGGTCAGGTCCTCGCGGGTCAGGTAACGGGACAGCGTCAGGTACGAGCGGACGTTGTCCGCCATGTTGTCAGGTACGCCGTCGATCTTGATCTCGATGCGTTCCTTTGGCATGGCTGCGAGAGTCGGTCCCCACCAGCCGAGCGTGCAGGCGAGCAGGAGTCCGCCGAGCAGTCTCGTCGGCGTTCGATGCCCGTGCGAGCCGATGTTGCTCATGCCTGCGCCGGGTCGAACTGCTCAAGCTCGGAATCGAGCCAGCGCTCGGGCACGTCGGCGCTCGCGAATTCGAGTCGCGTTGCGCCGGTCGTGTTGCCGCCTGCGTCGAACCGGCGCTCGCGCATCGTCGTGCGGCCATCGTGCTCGACGAGCAGGACCGAGGAGCAGCGCGTGCCATAACGTTCGTGCACGACGAAAGGCGAGGACAAGGCGCGCTCCCACTCGGGCGGCAGGCCGGTGTCCGGCGTTTCGTCGAGGTCGGCGGGCAGGCGATCGGCGAGCAGCGCGAACAGCGACTCGGGCTCGAGCGCATCGGTCGCGATCAGTTCCGACAGCCGCGCCCGCGAGCGCAGCAGCTTGGGCCACGGGGAATCGAGCCAGTGATTGCTGAGCCCGTAGATGCCAGGCTCGAGCAGTCTCGCCGCGAGTCCGTCGCGGTTCGAGAAGTAATAGAGCGAGCGCGATCCGCCGAGCAGCACGTTGAAGCCGGCGTAGCGCGGCGCGCGGTTGCGCAGGTCGTCGAGGTACTCCTGCGGCGACGACGCCCCGGCCAGGAAGCGCGTCACGAGATCCCCGCGCGACGGCGCGCCCGGCGCGGCTTGCTCGAGTTCACGGAAATTGGTGACGACGCCGAGCCGACCGGAACGCGCGACGCCCAGCCACGTGCCGGATCCGCGCAGGTCGCGGCCCGCGAGTATGCGCGAGTCGTCGGGCCACCAGCCGAGCGCTGCAGTCGGACGGTCATGGAACTCGTCGCGGTTCGCGGCCACGATCAGCCGGTAGCGCGGGTGAGACCGCCATGCGAGCACGACCAGGCACATAAGCCCCGCTCAGCGCTCCCGCGGCGTCGTAATGGCGTCGACGTTGCGGCGCCCGAAGAAAAGGCGATGCGTCCTGCGCGCCACCCAGGCGAGCAGCACGACGACCAGTACCAGCGCGACCAGTGGCAGCGCGATGGCGAACAGGGACAGGCCGGTTGCGCCGATCGTCTCTGCGGTGGAGACCGCGGGGTTGCCGAGGCCGCCCGTCATCAGTCCGGTCTTCGCGCGGAGCAGTGCCGAACTGCCCTTGGTCAGACCGGCGATCCCGCTGCCGCCGATGATTGCGACGGGCCAGAGGATGCTCGGCGGCAGGTCGGTCATCACTGCAGCGCTTGCTACTGCACCGGCCACCAGCGTGGCGGGGCTCGCCATGAGGTCGAGCGCGTGGTCCACGCCGGGAATGTAATACGCGAGGACTTCGGCAGCCGCGGCTGTGCCGAGCATCACGAGCGCCGGAACGCTCGCGAGCCACTGGAAATTGTCCGACAGCGGGATGTAACCGAAGTGCGCGGCAAGGCCTGCAACCAGCAGCGGCAGGAACACGCGGAAGCCCGTGGCCGCCGCGAGGCCGATACCGAGCGCGATGCCGGCGAACGTCGTCCAGGAAGGATCCATGTGCCAAACCTCGACCGCGCGACTACCCCCACCTGCGCATTCTAGCGGTCTGGACGCCGTGCCTGTTCAAAGGTGCAGCCGGATGGCGTCCAATGCCGTCTTGGCGATCAACGCGAACACCACGATCAGAAACACCTTGCGGACGAGCGCGCTGCCGCGTCGGATCGCCAGATGGCTGCCGAACTGCGCGCCCACGATGTTGCAGACCGACATCGAGAGGCCCAGCAGCCAGAACAGGTCGCCGGTCATTCCAAACAGGATGATGGCCGCGGCATTGGTCGCGGCATTGACGATCTTGGCCGAGGCGGACGCGTGCAGGAAGTCGAGCCCGAACACGCGCACGAACAGGAAGACCAGGAAGCTGCCGGTGCCCGGGCCGAAGAATCCATCGTACAGGCCAATGAGTCCCGCGGTGCCCGCCGCGAGCCACCGGCCATCCCGGCCCAGGGCGCGCGGGCGGTGATCGCGGCCCAGATCCTTGTTCATCAGCGTGTAGACGAGCACGAGGCTCAGCAGCAGCGGCACGAGTGCGCGGAAACGTTCCGGTGAGATGCCC
>JAOUGW010000140.1 GCA_029865465.1 Gammaproteobacteria bacterium | reverse complement strand
CCGCATCGTGAACCCCGAGACTGGCCACGACCTGAAGAACGGCATGCGCGGCGAAGTGTTCGTGCGCGGCTATTCCCTCTTCGAGGGTTACTACAAGGACGCGGAAAAGACGGCGCAGGCGCTCGACGCGGGCGGCTGGTTCCACACCGGCGACATCGGCTCGCTCGAAGACGACGGCACGATCATGTTCCACGGCCGCATCAAGGACATGCTCAAGGTCGGCGGCGAGAACGTCGCGGCCGCTGAAATCGAAGGCCTGCTCGGACGGCATCCTGCCGTGAAGCTCGCGCAGGTCGTCGGCATTCCCGACGCGAAGTACGTCGAGGTGCCCGCCGCGTTCGTCGAACTGAAGCCGGGCAGCAAGGCCAGCGAAAAGGAACTGATCGACTTCTGCCGCAAGGAGATCTCGAGCTTCAAGGTGCCGCGGCAGGTGCGCTTCGTGACCGAGTGGCCCATGTCGAGCAGCAAGATCCAGAAGTTCCGCCTGCGCGAAGCGCTGGTCAGGGAACTCGGCCTCGGCTGATTCCCGGAGGATGCAGCGATGACACCGCGCTTCGGTCCCGTGATGCAGCTGGGTTTCGTCGTGCCCGACCTCGACCGTGCGATGGAGCACTGGACAGGCAACGTCGGGGTCGGCCCGTTCTACGTCATGAGCCACATCAAGTTCGCGGAGGCGCTGTACCGCGGCCAACCGACGGATGCCGACATCTCCGTCGCCGTCGCACAGTGGGGGGAGGTGCAGGTCGAGCTGATCCAGCAGTTCAACGAGTCGCCGTCGATCTACTCGCACTTCCCGTATCGCGCGCAGGGCGGCCTGCAGCACGTCGGCGTCATGACGCGTTCGGTGCGCGACGACCTCGACCGGCTCCGCCCGCTCGGCATCGAAGCGGTGCAGCTCGGATCGACGGCCAACGGCATCCGCTTTGCCTACGTCTCGACTGACCAGCACCCGGGCGGCATGATCGAGCTGATCGAGCACGGCCCGGCGATCGACGGCTTCTTCGCGATGGTGCGCGAGGCCGCGCAGGACTGGGACGGAGCCAGGCCGGTGCGCCGGCTGTGAAGGCTGCGCTGCGGCCGGTCCAGGTCGCCTACCACGTGTCCGATCCGGAAGCTGCCGCGGTGCGCTGCGCGCGCGATTTCGGCTGGGGCCCGTTCTTCCTGATGGAACACATTCCGCTCGAGCGCAGCCTGTACCGTGGCGCGCCCGCGGAATTCGACCACACGTCGGCCTACGGCCAGGCCGGCGAACTGATGGTCGAGCTGATCACGCAGCACAACGACGGGCCTTCCGCGTTACGCGACCTCTACGCCCCGCACGAAACCGGCGTGCATCACGTGGCCTGTTTCGTGGCGGACCTCGCGGCCGAACTGCAGCGTTACCGTGAACAGGACGTGGCGATAGCGCTCGAGGCCCGTACCAGGACGGGGGTCGATTTCGCGATGGTCGACGTGAGCGCCGCGCTCGGTCACATGCTCGAACTGTACGAACCCAACGAGGACCTGCGCCGCTTCTACGCGCATGTCCGCAAGTGCGCGGAAGGCTGGGACGGTCACCGTCCCGTGCGCCGGCTGCGCGGCTGACCAACGGAGACTCACAGTCATGGGCAGACTCGAAGGCAAGAGCGCCGTCATCCTCGGCGCCGCGGGCCGCGACAACATGGGCCAGGTGATGGCCCGGACGTTCGCGCGCGAAGGCGCCCGCGTCATGGTCGCCGGCCGGCACGAAGGGCCGCTGCGTGAAATCGCCTCCGAGATCGGCGGCCGGTACGCCACCAGCGACATCACGAAGAAAGCCGACGTCGAGGCGCTGGCGAACGCAGCCGTTGCAGCGTTCGGCAAGATCGACATCGCCGTGAACTGCACGGGCTGGGGCCTGATGGCGCGGCTGCTCGACACGACTGAAGAGCAGCTCGACCGGCTGTCTGCGCTGCAGTTCAAGGGGCCCTATTTCTTCCTGCAGGCCTTCGTCGGCCGCATGGCGCAATCGGGCGGCGGATCGGTGATCAACATCTCTTCGGCATCCGTGCACGCGGTACTCAACAACCACGCGGCGTACATCGGCACCAAGGCTGCGGGCGAGGCGCTCGTGCGTTGCTTCGCGAACGAGTTCGGGGCAGGCGGTGTGCGCGTGAATTCGATCGCGCCCGGCCTCACGTCCACGCCGATGACCGAACGCGAGGTGAAGATGCCGGGCCTCGAGGAAGCGTTCGTGAAGGAGTATCCGCTCGGCCGGATCGGCACGACGCAGGACGTCGCGGATGCGGCGCTCTGGCTCGCGGGCGACGAGTGCTTCATGACCGGCCAGGTGCTGCAGGTGAACGGCGGGCTGACGCTGCGCCGCAATCCGACCCAGCGCGAGATCAGCGCCAGCCTGAAGGCGCACTCCCCGCCGAAACCGGCGGGCTGACGCCGGCAACGAAACTCAGGGCCTGGCGGCCGCGGGCTTGCTCGCGAGTTCTCGCAGCCGTTCTTCGAGGTACCCCACCATGCGGCGCTCGTGCTCGCCGATGTCATGGGTAAGCAGGCTCACCGCGAGTCCGTCCATGACGTAATGGACCAGGTCGAGCGCGATGTCGAAGTTGGCGCCCGACCCCTCCCACTCCGGGAACAGGTCGACGGCCGTCTTGTACCACTCGCGCTCGAACGCTTCCTGCGCCGGCTTCAGGATCGCCTGCAGTTCCGGGTCGGTGCGCGAGGCGATCCACAGCTCGAGAAACGCGACGTACATCGGATGCTTGACGTGCTCGAAGTACGCTTCGAGCGCACGGCGCACGCGCGTTTCGTCCCGCGGCAGCCTGTCGATCGCCTTGCGGAAGGCCTTGAGGCGCTTGGAGTGCAGGTGCTCGACCGCCGCACGCACGATGTCGATCTTCGACGGGAAGTGGTGCAGCATCGCGCCGCGCGACAGCCCCGCCTTCTCGGCGATGACCGTCGTGGTCGTGCAGGAGTACCCGAGGTCGACGACGCAACGCAGCGCGGACTCGACGATCTGCAGCCGGGTCGACGCGCTCTTCTGCGCCTGCCAGCCGGCTGGTCCCGGGGTGCTGGCGTCCGGGTCGTCGCGCAGGCGGGGCTTCATGTCGTCGGCCATCCTCGTTCTTGGTGCGCGCAGGATGTCGGCGCTGTCGGGAAAAGTCAAAGATGATTGAAACCGGCAGAGCTGACTGCTAAGTTCGGCCGCGCCTGCCGCTGCGGCAGTGCCACCATCAATGCGCCGGGGAGCAGGAACATGGGACGACTGGACGGAAAAGTGGCGATCGTGACGGGCGGCTCGGCCGGGCTGGGCAGGGCTGATGCCATCGGCCTGGCGCGCGAAGGCGCCAAGGTCGTCGTCACCGACGTCAACGAGGCGGAAGGCCGCAAGGTCGCCGCCGAGATCAACTCGCAGCACCCGGGTGCCGCACTCTTCCTGGTGCAGGACGTGCGCGATGAAACCCGCTGGCAGGAGGTGATCGCCGCGACCGTGCAGCAGTTCGGCGGCCTGCACATCCTCGTGAACAACGCGGGCGTCGTGAAGATCGCCACACCCGAGACCTGCACGCTGGAGGAATTCCGCTTCCAGAACGCCGTGATGTCCGAGGGCGTGTTCCTCGGCTGCAAGCACGCGATGCCTGCGATGAAAGCCAGCGGCGGCGGCTCGATCATCAACATGTCCTCGGTCGCTTCGCATCTCGGGTACCCGGTGTACTTCGCCTACAGCGCGGCCAAGGGCGCGGTGCGCTCGATGACCAAGGCGATCGCGGTGCACTGCCAGATGAACAAGTACAACGTGCGCTGCAACTCGATCCATGCCGGCGCCATCGACACGCAGATGGTGCGGGACGCGACCAGGACGCTGGGGATGGAGATGTCGTACTGGGAGCAGACGCCGACCGGCCTCGGCAAGCCCGAGGACGTCGCCAACCTGGTCGTGTACCTCGCGTCCGACGAGTCGCGCTACGTCAACGGCACCGAGATCCTGCTCGACAACGCACTGACGGTACAGTGAGCGGTCCGGCCGGATGTCCCGGGGCAACCTGGCCGAGGAAAAAAACAGTCCTGACTGTTTAATTCTGACTGTCGGCTGCCTATAATCCGGCGTCGGCCCGGCTCCCGGGCTCCGGCCACGTGTCCCCTGGAGGCATCGCATGGATCTGGGTCTGAGAGGAAAGAAGGCAATCGTGACCGGAGCCACCCGCGGCATCGGCCGCGCCATCGTCGAACAGCTCGCGGCCGAAGGCGCCGACATCGGCTTCTGCGCGCGCAATGAAGACGAGGTCACCGCAACCACCGCGGCCCTGAAGGCGCGGGGCGTCAACGTGATCGGCTCGTCGGTAAACGTACGGGACGGCGACGCCTACAAGGCCTGGCTCGAGAAGACCGCGACCGACCTCGGGGGCTGCGACGTCTTCGTCGCCAACGTCAGCGCCGGCGGCGGCATGGACAGCGAAAAGAACTGGTGGAAGAACTTCGAGATCGACGTCCTGCACACCGTGCGCGGCTGCGAGACCCTGATGCCACACCTGAAGAAGTCGGGACAGGGCTCGGTCGTCATCATCAGCTCGACCAACGCGATCGAGACCTTCGCCGCCCCCATGGCCTACAACGCCATGAAGGCCGCGCTGATCACGTACTCGAAGCAGCTCTCGCAGTTCGTCGGCAAGGACAATGTCCGCGTGAACTCGCTCTGCCCCGGCCCGGTCTACTTCGAAGGCGGCGCCTGGGAAATGATCAAGGGCACCAACCAGAAGTTCTACGACGCGACCTTGCGGCAGATCCCGTGCGGCCGGATGGGCACGCCCGATGAAGTCGCTCGCATCGTCACGTTCCTCGCGAGCCCGGCCTCGAGCCTCATGACCGGCGCCAACGTCGTGGCTGACAATGGCTACACGAAGGGCGTGCGGTACTGACGCCAGCGCCATGGCCAAGGCAGCAATCGACGCGTATTTCGTCTGTGGCGGCAAGTACCACGACATCGACTACGCGCGGCTGCAGCTGCTGGGCCTCCTGGGCGAGCACGAGCGGGTTCGCACCCGTATCGCCGAGGATTATTCGGACATCGCCGCGATCGAGGCGAGCGATTTCCTGGTCACGTATACGGTCGACATCGTTCCGGGCGAGGAAACGGCGCAGCGCCTCCGAGACTACGTCGCGGGCGGCAGGCGCTGGCTGGCGCTGCACGGCACGAATTCAATCCTGCGCTACGTCAAGGGCCGCGGCTGGGAAGCGCCGCGCGATGCGCACACGTTCATGGCGACGCTCGGCAGCCAGTTCATCGCGCATCCGCCGATCGCACCCTACCGCGTCGAAGTGACGCAGCCGTCGCATCCGCTGGTGGCGGGCATCGAACCATTCGATGCCAGTGACGAGTTGTACCTGATGGAACTGCACCCGCCTTTCGAGACGCTGCTGCACACGCGCTGGCACGGCGAGGCCAGGGGTTTTGCCGAGCGCGACTGGAGCAAGGACGAGCCGCGCCCCGTCATGTACCTGAAGCAGGTCGGCGCGGGCGAAGTGCTGTATTTCACGCTCGGCCATGCGCGCGGTCATTACGACATGCGGCCGCTGATGGACGAGTACCCGACGGTGGAGCGCGGCAGCTGGCCCGTACCGGCGTTCAACGAACTGCTGCGACGCAGCCTGCGCTGGGCTGCGGGCCTGGACTGAGCGGAGGCCCGTCATGAGTTCCACGCCCAAGGACGACGAACTGCGCGAGGCCTCGCGCACGCCCGCCTACCGCAAGGTGAAGCGGGTCGCACCCGAGCAGAGCCCGGTCACGCCTGCGGGCAAGGAGCCGGACCCGGACCTGGGCCATGAACTGATCCGCAAGGAACGCTACACCTCGGCCGAGTTCATGCAGCTCGAGTGGGAGCGGATCTGGACGAAGGTCTGGCTGCTCGGCGCCATCGAATCCGACCTGCGCGAGCCCGGCGACTTCGTCGCGACCGAGATCGGCCGCGAGTCAGTGTTGATCGTGCGGCAGGCCGACGGCGGCGTGCGCGCCTTCTATAACGTGTGCCTGCATCGCGGCAACCGCCTCCGTCCGGCGGGCACCGGCAGCGCCGACTCGTTCAAGTGCCAGTACCACCACTGGGAATACGCGCTCGACGGCGCCTTCAAGCGCATCCCCGATCTCGATACCTTCCCGCAGGGCGCCCCGCCCTGCCGCGGCCTCAAGGAACTGCCTTGCGCGGCCTGGGGCGGCTTCGTCTGGTTCAGCCTCGATCCGGACGTGGGGCCGCTGGAGGACTTCCTCGATCCGGTGCACAAGCACCTCGACCCGTACAACTTCCCGAAGATGGCTCTCACGCGCGACATCACGGTGGAGTGGAACTGCAACTGGAAGGCCTCGGTCGACGCGTTCAACGAGAGCTACCACGTGCAGGGCATCCACCCGCAGCTGATGTGGTACCTGCACGACCTGGACATCCAGATCGACTGCTTCGAGCGGCACAACCGCTACCTGATCCCGTTCGCCACGTGGAGTCCGCGCGTGCGTCGCCCGCCGGCGATCCCGGACCCGATCAAGGTGATCATGAAGACCGCGGGCATGGACCCGGCCGACTACGACGAGCCTTACGAGAACATCCGTCGCGACGTGCAGCAGTGGAAGCGCAGGCACGGGCCGGCGCAGGGCAAGGACTATTCCAGGCTCAACGACGACCAGCTCACCGACGACTACCACTACCTGATCTTCCCGAACGTCACGCTCAACGTGCACGCGGACGACCTGATGCTGTTCCGGCAACGGCCGCATCCGACCGATCCGGACCGCATGTTCTACGACATCTGGACGTTCGAACTCGTGCCCGAGGGCCACGAGTGGCCGGCGCGGCCGCAGCACCAGCACTTCAAGCACGGCGAAAAGTCGATCGGGCTCGTGCTCGACCAGGATGCGGCCAACCTCCCCGGCGTGCAGGCGGGCATGCATTCCGCGGCATTTGCAGGCCTGTGGATCGGCGCGCAGGAACTGCGCATCCGCCACTTCCACAAGGTCATCGACGATTACGTCTATGGACCGGGCGGCAAGCCTCCCGGCGCTGTCTGAACTCAACGCCCGAGCGAGGCGACATGGCATCACCACTTTCGGCGGAGCGCCTGCAGCGCGCCTACCGCCAGATGAAGACGATCCGCGAATTCGAGGAGCGGTTGCACGTGGAAATCGCCACGGGCGAGATTCCCGGCTTCACGCACCTCTACGCAGGCCAGGAGGCGGTGGCAGTCGGCGTGTGCGAGCACCTCGACGACGCCGACTACATCGTGAGCACGCACCGCGGCCACGGACACTGCATCGCGAAGGGTTGCGACGTGCAGGGCATGATGCTCGAGATCTACGGCCGGGCCGACGGCCTCTGCAAGGGCAAGGGCGGCTCGATGCACATCGCGGACGTCACCAAGGGCATGCTCGGCGCGAACGCGATCGTCGGTGGCGGCCCTCCGCTCGCGGTGGGCGCGGCCATCGCCTGCCGGAATCGCGGCCGGGGCAATGTCAGCATCGCCTTCGGCGGCGACGGCAGCTGCAACCAGGGCACCGTGTTCGAGGCCATGAACATGGCCGTCGTGCTCAAGGTGCCGGCGATCTTCGTGATCGAGGACAACGGTTACAGCGAACACACCGGCAAGGACTACGCCGTGGGCTCGAAGGACATCGCCGGTCGTGCGCGCGCCTTCGGCATGCCGGCCGAGCGCTGCGACGGGTCGGATTTCTTCGCCGTGTACGAAGCGGCGGGACGGCTCATCGAGCGCGCGCGGCGCGGCGAAGGTCCTGCCACGCTCGAGGCGACGATCACGCGCTTCTACGGGCATTTCGAAGGCGACCCGCAGCTGTATCGCGCGAAGGACGAGGTGAAGCGTCAGCGCGAGACCATGGATTGCCTGAAGAATTTCCGTGAGCGAGTCACGGCCGAAGGCTGGTTGTCGGCCGCCGCGCTCGATGCCATCGACGAGCAGGTGCTGACGGTCATCGAAGCCGCCGTCGCAGCAGCCAAGTCGTCGCCTCCGCCGGCCGAGTCCGAACTCGAAACCGACGTCTACATCTCCTACTGAGCGGACGCGAGACATGCCACAGAAATCATTCCGCGACGCGCTCAACGAAGCGCTGCACCTGGAAATGGAACGCGACGGCTCGATCATCGTGCTTGGCGAGGACGTTTCGGGCGGCGCCGGCGGCACGTCCGGCCAGCGCGAGGCCTCAGGCGGCATCTTCGGCGTCACCAGGGGCCTGCTGCCGAAGTTCGGCGCCGACCGCGTGATCGACACGCCGATTTCCGAGTCCGCGATCATCGGCGCCGCCGGCGGCGCGGCACTCGCCGGCCTGCGTCCGGTGGCCGAACTCATGTT
>JAOUGW010000139.1 GCA_029865465.1 Gammaproteobacteria bacterium | reverse complement strand
GTGTCTGCCTTTCCAAGCTCGGGGGAAGCTCCCGGATCGGTTGCTTGCAACCAGCACCTGTCTGCCTTCGCGACCGCACGCTCGCGTGATCGCGCCTGACTAGCTCCGCGCAGCCGAACCCTGTCGCAGCCGTTCATGCAGCGGGCTCGACCGTGGAAAATGCGCCAGCAGGTACTCCATCTGGTCGGCCAGCACGCGCCGGCCCTTCAGGTAGATGTACTCCGCGTAGCTGGGCGTGAACGGCACGGCGATCAGCTGCAGCCTGGCCTGCTCGGGGGTCCGCCAGGCCTTGAGGTTGTTGCAGCGCCGGCAGGCCGTGACGACGTTGTTCCAGGTGTCCTGTCCGCCGCGCGACAGCGGCGTGACGTGGTCGCGCGAGAGCTGGCTCGTGGGGAAGCGTTGCGCGCAGTACAGGCAGAGGTACGCATCGCGACGGAACAGGGTCTCGTTGTTCAGCGGCGGCACGTAGCCCTGGTGCCGGTTGCCGGGATTGTGGCGGTGGCCGATCGTCGCAACGATCGAACTCACATTGACGACCGTGCGCTCACCGGTGCGCGCGCTCACGCCGCCCCGCAGCGAAAAGAGGGTCTGGCCGAACGCATAGGCGACCTGCCCCATGAAGTGCAACCGGACCGCATCCCGGTAGTCGATCCACTCCAGGGGCATCCCCGAGACGTCCGTTCGCAGGACCTCCTGCGAAAGTGCGTAGTGCGAAAGCGCGCGCATGCCGTGAAGATACGGCACTGCTGTGCAATAATCCACGGCTGTCTTGCCACCGTGACTATCCAGATTATCCCTTTCACGGCAGCGGCTTAGCCGTGTCCGCGTTGCGGGGAGGATGCCAGAACCATGTCGCTAACGATCGGAGTGCCGCGCGAAATCTACGCCGGCGAGAAGCGTGTCGCCGCCGTACCGGAGGTGGTCGAGAAGCTGATCAAGCTCGGATTCGCCGTCCGCGTCGAAAGCGGGGCAGGGGCCGCCGCCAACTTCAGCGACGAGTCCTACCAGGCTGCAGGCGCCCAGATCGTTGCCAGCGCCGCAGAACTCATGGGCGGCTCGGACATCCTCTTCAAGGTGCGCGCGCCGGCGCCGGACGAGATCGCGCTGATGCGGCCTGGCAGCACGCTGATCAGCTTCATCTGGCCGGCGCAGAACCCGCAGCTCATGCAGCAGCTCGCGGACCGCAAGCTCACCGTGCTGGCCATCGACTCCTTGCCGCGCCAGCTCTCCCGCGCCCAGAAGATGGACGCACTCACGTCCATGGCCAGCATCAGCGGTTACCGCGCGGTGATCGAGGCTGCCAACGCCTTCGGCAGGTTCTTCAACGGCCAGATCACCGCTGCCGGCAAGATTCCGCCGGCCCAGGTCTTCGTCGCCGGTGCCGGTGTCGCTGGCCTGGCCGCGATCGGCACGGCCGCCAACCTGGGTGCCATCGTGCGCGCCAACGACACGCGCGCCGAGGTGGCCGACCAGGTCGTGTCGCTGGGCGGCGAGTTCGTCAAGGTCGACTACGAGGAAGAAGGCTCCGGCGGCGGCGGCTACGCCAAGGTGATGAGCGAGGGTTTCCAGCAGGCCCAGCGCGAGATGTACGCCAAGCAGGCCAGGCAAGCGGACATCATCATCACCACTGCCCTGATTCCTGGCAAACCCGCGCCAAAGCTCATCACCGCCGAGATGGTGCAGAGCATGAAGCCAGGCAGCGTCATCGTAGACATGGCGGGCGAGCAGGGCGGCAACTGCGAGCTCACCGTCCCCGGCGAGGCCGTGGTCCGGCACGGTGTCACCATCATCGGCTACACCGACCTGGTCAGCCGCCTGGCCAAGCAGGCCTCGACCCTGTACTCGACCAACCTGCTGCGCGTGACCGAGGAGCTGTGCAAGACCAAGGACGGCGTCCTCAACGTCAACATGGATGACGACGCCATCCGCGGCCTGACCGTCATCAAGGACGGCAGCATCACCTGGCCGCCACCGGCGCCGAAGTTGCCGGCCGCACCGCCGCAGGCGAAGCCAGCTGCGGCTGCGACGCCGGCGAAGAAGTCCGGACATGGGCACGGTGCGGGTGAACCCGCCTCGGCGACGAGCCTCGCGATCATCTTCGGCGCAGGCGCCCTGCTGTTCTGGCTGGTCGGGGCGTTCGCACCGGCTTCGTTCCTCGCCCATTTCACGGTGTTCATCCTGGCCTGCTTCATCGGCTACATGGTCGTGTGGAACGTCACGCCGGCGCTGCACACGCCGCTCATGAGCGTGACCAATGCGATCTCCAGCATCATCGCGATCGGTGCACTGGTGCAGGTGGCGCCGCCGCTCCTCGCAGGGACGGAGGGGCGGCCCGACACGCTGATCCTCGGTCTCGCGGTCCTTGCGCTCACGCTCACCGCTGTCAACATGTTCGGCGGCTTCGCCGTCACGCGTCGCATGCTCGCGATGTTCCGCAAGTAAGGGGGCGCAGGCATGACCGCAAATATCGCAACGATGGCCTACATCGCCGCCATCATCCTGTTCATCCTGAGCCTGGGCGGCCTCTCCAATCCGGAATCCTCGCGCCGCGGCAACCTGTACGGCATCGTCGGCATGGCGATCGCCGTGCTCGCGACGGTGTTCGGCCCGCGCGTCACGCTCGGCGGCATCCCGTACATCGTCGGCGCGCTGGTCGTGGGCGGATCGATCGGCTTGTACGCGGCCAGGAAAGTGCAGATGACGCAGATGCCGGAGCTGGTCGCGCTGATGCACAGCCTCGTCGGCCTCGCGGCGTGCCTGGTCGGCTACGCGAGCTACGTCGACACGTCGATCGTCTTCGCAGGCGCCGAGAAGGCGATCCACGAAGTCGAGATCTACATCGGCATCCTCATCGGCGCCGTGACGTTCTCGGGCTCGCTGATCGCATTCGGCAAGCTGAACGGCAGGATCGGCGGCAAGCCGATGCTGCTGCCGGCTCGTCACTGGCTCAATCTCGCCGGACTGCTCGGCGTGATCTTCTTCGGCGCCCAGTTCGTGAATGCGCATGACATCAGCGCGGGCATGATGCCGCTCGTCGTGATGACGGTGATCGCGCTGCTGTTCGGCATCCACATGGTGATGGCGATCGGCGGCGCCGACATGCCGGTCGTGGTCTCGATGCTCAACAGCTACTCGGGCTGGGCCGCGGCCGCGACGGGGTTCATGCTCGCCAACGACCTGCTGATCGTGACCGGGGCGCTCGTCGGTTCGTCGGGCGCGATCCTGTCGTACATCATGTGCCGCGCGATGAACCGCAACTTCATCAGCGTCATTGCCGGCGGCTTCGGCACGGGCGGTGGCACGGCACCGGCCGCCGCGGGCGCGGGTGCAGAGCCGGCGGGCGAAGTGACGGCCATCAGCGCGGTCGAAACGGCAGAGCTGCTGCGCAATTCGAAGAGCGTGATCATCGTGCCGGGCTACGGCATGGCCGTCGCGCAGGCGCAGCACACGGTATACGAGATCACGAAGTTCCTGCGCGAGAAGGGCGTCAACGTGCGCTTCGGCATTCACCCGGTCGCGGGGCGCATGCCAGGCCACATGAACGTGCTGCTGGCCGAGGCGAAGGTGCCTTACGACATCGTCATGGAGATGGACGAACTCAACGACGACTTCCCGGGCACCGACGTCTCGATGGTCATAGGCGCCAACGACATCGTGAACCCGGCAGCCGAGGAAGACCCGGCGAGTCCGATCGCGGGCATGCCGGTGCTGCAGGTCTGGAAGGCGAAGACGTCGATCGTGATGAAGCGTTCGATGGCGTCGGGCTACGCCGGCGTCGACAATCCGCTGTTCTACAAGGAGAACAACCGGATGCTGTTCGGCGACGCGAAGAAGATGCTCGACGAGGTGCTGGTTGCGTTGAAGAGCTGATCGGGCGCGTCCGGGCCGGTGCCGGGCTGCGCGGGCCTGGACCGGGTACGCCACGGGCGCTCTGGGCGGCAATCCCGCTACACTCCCCCCGAAGAGGGAGCTGCCGCGTGACCGACGCGACTGGGGTGAAAAAGGAGCCTGCCTGGGCCAAGCTGCGCCGCCGCAAGGTCGTGCAGTGGGGCGTCGCGTATGCGGCCGGGGCATGGGGGTTTCTGCAGGGCCTCCAGTACGTGAGCGAAGCGTTCGGCTGGCCGGGGCAACTCCGTCAGGTCGCGATCCTCGCGCTGCTGATCGGGTTGCCGATCGTGCTCGTGATCGCCTGGTACCACGGCGACCGCGGCGAACAGCGCGTCACCGGCACCGAACTTGCCATCATCACGCTGCTGTTTCTGCTGGGTGGCGCCATTTTCTGGCGCTATGAGCGCTCGATGGAAGCGCCGCCGACCGCCGCTCGAGCGCCGGCGGCACCTGCGGCGGCAGCGTCGACCCTTGCCGACGCGCGCCCGTCGATCGCCGTCCTGCCGTTCGAGAACCGCAGCGACGAGCGCAAGGACGCCTACTTCGTCGACGGCATTCACGACGACATCCTCACGCAGCTCTCCAAGGTCAGCGCACTCAAGGTGATCTCGCGTACCTCGGTGGAACAGTTCCGCAAGACGAGCCTGCCGACGAAGGCGATCGCGGCGCAGCTCGGCGTGATGAGCATCCTCGAAGGGGGCGTGCAGCGCGCCGGGGACCGCGTGCGCATCAACGTGCAGCTGATCGACACCGGCACCGACGCCCACCTCTGGGCCGAGACGTACGACCGCAAGCTCACTGCCGAGAACATCTTTGCCATCCAGAGCGAAGTGTCGGCAGCGATCGCAGCGGCGCTCAAGGCGACCTTGACGCCGGCGGAAGAGGCCCGGACCCGCGTCGTGCCGACGCGCAACCTCGAGGCCTGGGAGGCTTACCAGCTCGGCAAGCAGCGCCTGGCGAGGCGCACGAGCCGGGGACTCCTGGACGCGGAGACGTTCTTCCGCAAGGCGATCGAACTCGATCCCAGCTTCGCGATGGCCTACGCAGGGCTGGCGGACTCGCTCGCCCTGCGGGTCAGTTACAGCGAAACGCCCATCGTCCACACGCTCGAGCAGGCCCAGGCGGCGGCCGGGACCGCAATGCAGCTCGACCCGGGGCTTGCCGAAGCGTGGGCCTCTGCCGGGTTGATCGCCGACTACCGGGAGCAGACCGACCTCGCGGAACGGATGTACCGGCGGGCGATCGAGCTCAATCCCAACGACGCCATGGCGTTCAAGTGGTACGGAAAATTGCTGGTCTATGCGAGCCGCATGGATGAGGGCCAGCGCGCCCTGGAAAGGGCGGCCAGCCTCGATCCATTGTCGGCGATCGTTCATCTGAACCTGGCCGAAGCACTGGAATTGCAGGGCCGCTTTGCGGAGGCGGCGTCGCACCAGCGCCGGGCGATCGAGATCGACCCGTCGATGCCAGGGCCCTACTCGGACCTCGGATACCTGACAGCCTATGCCTTGAATCGTTTCGCGGACGCCGTGCCGCTGGTTCGCAGGACCCTGGAACTGGATCCGGAGGGTCCAGGGTGGGCGTGGGGCCTCGCGAGCCTGTATCTCGATCTCGGCGATGACAGCAAGACCTTCGCGACGGCCGAGCAGGCGGCCCGCCGCTGGCCCGACAGCTGGGGAATCCAGCAGATGCTGGCAACGATCGACCAGGCCCGGCACGACACCGCCGGAACCGTGCGGCATGCCGAGCGATCGCTCGCCCTGTACCCGCGCAACCCGGGCGCATTACGCATGCTGCGCAACGCAGACCTGCAGGCTGGCCGACCCGAAGTCTCCCTAGCGCGCTACCAGAAGACGTACCCGGAACTCTTCGTGCCCGGCGCGCCGCGTCTGGACGGATTGAACTACGGTGTCGCGATCGATCTCGCCGTGGTCCTGCACCAGCGCGGCGACACCGCGAGGGCCGAGGTCCTGCTCGATGCTGCCACTCGGGCCATCGGCAAGCTTCCGCGACTGGGCGCGGGAGGGTACGGAATTACGGACGTGCAGATCCACGCACTGCGCGGCGAGACGACCAGGGCGCTTGCAGCGTTACGCGAAGCGGCGACGGCCGGTTGGCGCGGCCCGTACTGGGGCTACGCGCGCGACCTCGACCCGAGCCTCGCCTCGATCCGCAACGATCCGGAGTTCAAGAAAGTCTTCGCCGGCATCGAACACGACATGGCGCGCCAGCGTGCCGAGCTCGCCGCCCGCCAGAAGGACGCAGCGCTCGATTTCGCACCTGCCCGCTGAGCCGGGGACGTTCAACGCCGCGTCAGCCGTCGTCGTGCTTGCGCTTCTTGGCCTTCTCGCGAATCTTCTCGCGCTGCTCCGGCGTCGCGTCCTGCCAGCGCTCCTTCATCTTCTGCCGTTGCTCGGGCGTCATGTCCTGCCAGCGTTCGCGCAGTTGCTCACGCTGCTCGGGCGGCAACGACTGGTACTTGTGGAAGCCCTCGCGCAGCCGCTGCTGGTCTTCCGGCGGCAGTTCGCGGAACTGCTGGTAACGCTGGCGCGCCTTCTGCCGCTCCTCCGGCGGCAGGCTGCGCCACTGCTGGAACCGCTGCTGCGCCTGCTGCTGCTGTTCCGGCGTCATCTGCTGCCAACGCTCAGCGCCCCGCGCGATAGCCTGTTGTCGCTCCGGCGGCAACTGATGCCAGCGCTCGCGATACGGTGCGAGCACGCGCTGCTGCTCCGGGGCCAGTTGCGACCAGGGCACGCCGGCGGCCGGTGGCGCAGCCGTGGCAGGCGCCGCAGTCGACGCGTTCGCCGCAGGGCTGGCGACTGGCGCCAGGCACAACAGGCACGCGGACACGAGCAGTGCCGTCATGATTCGGGTGTTCGTCATGTTCATGTTCATGGCTTGCGCTCCGTCGTCGCGGGCGATGGCACGGCACCGCGCTTTTCAATCGTCGTCGGGTTCGGCGGCCTGGAGTCCATGCCGCTGGCAGCGGGCGCGGACGAGGCGATGGCCGCATTCGCCACCAGCCAGTCGGCTTCATCTGCTGCCCAGCTGCCGAGGTATTCGAGGAAGTCTTCGGACAACGGCGGCGCGTCCGCCGCGGCCGCGACCCCGCCTGCGGCCATCGCCACGAACAACAGGGTGCGCTTCGATCGCGCCTGGGTGCGGCGCCGCTTCGGCATCTCAGCCCACCCCGTCTTCGTCGGCGGTTTCGACCTGGACCCAGGCATAGAACTCCAGGTCGGCCTCCGTCACCAGCTCCAGGTCTTCGCCGGCGGCGAGCAGTTCGAGCGGATCCTGCTCGGTGTCGGCGCCCGCAGCTGTCGCAGCGACCTGCACGGGCATCCCCGTGTCCGTCGGCTGATTCAGCAGCAACACTGCGGCCAGCACGCTGGCAGCGAGTGCGCCGGCGGGCGCCCACACCGTCCAGCGCCAACCGGTGCGGTTGCGTCCCACGGCCGCGGCGAGTGCCTGCTGCCGCGACCGGTTCAGACGCGAGAGCGTGGCTGCATCGAGTTCGTCGACGCCTGCCTTGAACAGATGCCGCGCATGCCGCTCCAGCTCGGCATCGTCACGGCCGTCGGGTTGCTCTCTCATGTCCGTACCTCGGCAAGTTCAACGCGCAGCGCCTGCAGCGCGCGGAAATAGTGTGTCTTCACGCTGCCTTCGCTGCAGTCCATCGCGGCGGCAGTCGCAGCCACGTCGAGACCCTCCAGGCAGCGCAGCGAGAATGCCTCGAACTGCCGTGGCGGCAGCCCGCGCAGGGCACGGTCGAGGGTCCGCATCGCTTCGTCCGTGGCGACCTGCTCCAGCGGCTCGGGCGCGGAATCCGCCACCTGTTCGAGCGGATCCTCGCCAGCCTCCTCTTCGTGCCGCGAAGCGCCCGGCAGCCAGCCGAAGAATCGCCGCCGCACACCGTGGCGCCGCTGCAGGTCCCGGATGCCGTTGTAGAGGATCCGGAAGAACAGCGGTTTCCATTCCTCGACGGATCGCGACCCATAGCTCTGCGCCAGGCGCAGCATCGCGACCTGGACGACGTCGTGCGCATCGTCGCTGTCGCGGAGTGCGCACTGTGCGATCCGGAAAGCGCGTCGCTCGACCCCGGCCAGGAACCGGTCAAGCTCGCGTACCTGCGCTGCGTCCAGTCGATCCTCCCCGTGGTCACGGGATACGTTGCATGCCCTGCGGCCGGCGCATGCTTCGAGACTAGCAAAGCCCCGCATGCCGTAGACTCGCTTTCCCCGCGATTCCATCATCCTCCTGCGGAAACAACGCCTTGCAGAGCAAACGGTTGACGTGGCGCACAGCAAGAAGATGTGCACCTCTCCGGCCCGGCTGCCGACGGACGGTCGCGCCGAGTCAATCGGTTGCAGGGCAAGGCTGTGAGAAATTGCGGTATCCATGCGCAAGTAATTGAATTAACGGGTTTTATCTTCGCGGCGTCGATTTT
>JAOUGW010000008.1 GCA_029865465.1 Gammaproteobacteria bacterium | reverse complement strand
AGCGGGTGCAGGTTGCCGTCGCCCGCGTGAAAGACATTGGCCACGTCGAGGCGATAGGCCGTCGACAGCGTCGTGATCCGGGCCAGCACGTCCGCCAGGCGACGGCGGGGGATGGTGCCGTCCATGCAGTAGTAGTCGGGCGCGAGCCGGCCCACCGCGGGGAAGGCCGCTTTGCGTCCCGACCACATCCGGCTCCGCTCCTCGGCGTGCCTCGCTACGCGCACGCTGGTCGCACCGGCGGCTTCGAGCACGGCACGGGCGCGGCCGAGCTCGTCATCGACGTCGGCAGGCGGTCCGTCGACTTCGCAGAGTAACAGCGCCTGCGCGTCCAGCGGGTAGCCGCAACCGGCGAACGCCTCTGCTGCCTTGATCGCGGGTGCGTCCATCATTTCGAGTCCGGCCGGGATGATGCCGGCAGCGATGACCTGGCCGACGGCCTCGGCGCAGCGGCTCACGTCGTCGAACGCGGCCAGCAGCAGTTCGACGCGGCGGGGCAGCGGCAGCAACCGCACGGTCACCTCGACCACGACGCCCAGCAGACCTTCCGAGCCGATCACGGCGGCCAGCAGGTTGAGGCCGGGCGCCTCGCCAGTCTCGCTGCCGAACGTGAGCAGTTCGCCTGCCATGGTGACGAGCTTCACGGCGAGGACGTTGTGCACGGTCAGCCCGTACTTGAGGCAATGCACGCCGCCCGAATTCTCGGCCACGTTGCCGCCGACCGAGCACGCGACCTGCGAGGAAGGATCCGGCGCGTAGTACATGCCGTAAGGCGCGGCCGCCTCGGACACCGCGAGGTTGGTGACGCCGGGCTGCACGCGTGCGAGACCGCGGCGCGGATCGACCGCCAGGATCGCGTCGAGCCGCGAGAGCACGAGCAGCAGCCCGCCTGCGACGGGCAGCGCACCGCCGGAGAGTCCCGTGCCGGAGCCGCGTGCGACCACCGGCACCGAGTGCCGATGACAGGCGCGGACGATCTGCCGCACCTGCTCGACGCTCGTCGGCAACGCGACCAGGTCGGGCGGGTGACGGTGGGCGGTGAGGGCGTCGCACTCGTAGGCGACGCAGGCTGCGGGAGCGGTGAGCAGGCCCGGTCCGAGCACCGCGCCGAGTTCCTGCAACAGTCTGGCGTCAACGGCCACTGGGCCGCAGGGTCTGCACGCCGGCGTCCGTGCCGACCAGGAGCACGTCTGCGCCGCGCTGCGCGAACAGGCCGTTGGTGACGACGCCGGGAATCTGGTTGATCGCGCGCTCGAGGCTGACCGGGTCGACGATGTCGAGACCGCGGACGTCGAGGATGTCGCAGCCGTTGTCGGTCACGGTGCCCTGGCGCCAGACCGGCTGGCCGCCGAGCCGGACCAGTTCCCGGGCGACGTAGGCGCGCGCCATCGGGATGACTTCGACCGGTAACGGGAACTTTCCCAGGCGCTCCACCAGCTTCGCCTCGTCCACGATGCAGACGAAGGTGCGTGCCGCCGCCGCGACGATCTTTTCGCGCGTGAGCGCTGCGCCGCCGCCCTTGATCAGGTGCATGCCGCGGGTTGCCTCGTCGGCGCCGTCGACGTAGACCTCGAGGCCTTCCACCGAATTCAGGTCGAGCACCGGGATGCCGTGAGCCGCGAGGCGGCGTGAGCTGGCCTCGGAACTGGAGACCGCGCCGGCGATGCGGCCGGGCATGCCGGCCAGCGCGTCGATGAAGAAGTTCACGGTGGAACCGGTGCCCACGCCGACGATGGTTCCCGGCTGCACGTATTCGAGCGCGGCTGCGGCGGCTCGCTGCTTCTTCTGGTCCTGGTTCATCGTTGCCTTCCCGGCCCCTGAAACAACTGTGCCCGCTTTCGCGGGCACAGTCGTCGTTTCGGATTCGGCGGCGTCTAACTTGCGAGAGAGCGCCGCCTCATCTTCAAGCGACCTTACTTCTTCTTCGCGGCCTTTTTCTTGGTGGCCTTCTTCTTGGTCGCCTTCTTTGCCTTAGCTGCCATGATCAATTCTCCATGTCGGGTTAGTCCCGGGCCGAGTATTTACAGAATTAAAAAAAGAAATGCAATAGTCACGTCACGATTTTTTTGATCGAGTTCTCGGACCGGCAGCCGGCTGCACCGCTCGCGACGACGCGGCGGCAGGTCGCAATGCGAGGATGCAACGCCACTCTGCGGCAGTGAGCGGCGTCACCGAAAGACGATTGCCGCGTTTCAGAATCAACAGCTCGCGTAACGCGCCTGCTGCGTGCTCACGCAGCTCCCGCAGCGTAATTACAGGCTCAATTCGTCTTTCGAGCTGCACGTCGATGCTGAACCAGCGCGGCGCCGCACGCGTGCTGCCGGCATCGTAGTACTCGCTCGTCGCATCGAACTGCGTCGGGTCCGGATACGCCTCGCGCACGACCTTCACGACGCCCGCGACGCCCGGAACGTCGCAGCTCGAGTGATAAAAAAAAGCGCAGTCACCCTTCCGGAAATCGTCCCTCAGCATGTTCCGCGCCTGGTAGTTGCGCACGCCCTCCCACCCCGTCGTGCGCCCTGGCGCGCTCGCGAGAGCGTCGATTCCGAACACGTCGGGCTCCGATTTCAGCAGCCAGTGCTTCATGCGATTCGGGTTCCTCAGGGGGTGCGTGGAGGGAAACGGAGGACGCCGCGCTCGGTGACGACGAGGTCGAGAGCGACATCCCAGGCGGCAGGTTCGAGTCGATCGACCTGCTGGATCGAGTACGCGATGCCGATCAGGCGCGGGCGGCGGAAGGGTTGCGTGCGATCGAGCCGCGGGCGCAGCGCGCGGTCGTAGAAGCCGGCGCCCATGCCGAGGCGGTGTCCGCACGGATCGAAACCGACGAGCGGAACGAGGATCGAGTCGAGGTGCCGGACGGGGATGCGGCCGCGTGAACCATGCAGCGGTTCGGCGATGCCGAACATGTTGCCGCGCAACGGCGCGCCGGGCTCGAGCGGGACGAAGACCATCCGGCCGTCACGACGACTGACGATGTGCGGCACATAGAGGCGGACTCCGCGCTGCCATGCGGTCCCGAAGCAGGGGCGCAGGTCCACTTCGCCCGGCATGCCGAGGAACGCGGCGACCCGGCGGCCGCGCTGCCAGATGCCGAGCCGGCGCAGCGCAGTGTGGATTGCCCGGTCATAGACCCGGCGTTCGGCGTCGGGAATCGCGCGACGCCCCGCGCGCAGCTGCCGGCGCAGCTCGCGGAGGGTCATCGTCGCAGTGGAAGGGAGAGGCGCCACCCGCCTGTGCCGTCACAGACCATTGCTCTCGACAAGAGCAATATTTGGGGAGGGCCGCGGCACTTAAGGCTTCCCGCTCGAGGCGGACTTGCACAATGTTGCCGACTGACCGTTCCCCGGGGTATTTACATTAAGGTCGAGAGGTAACCCGGCCCGTGTCGAACACCGCAGGCGGCGCCAAATCGTCGAGGGTTCGGACTGCTGCAAACCCTCAGAGTTCAAGTTGCTGGCCTTTCGCGAGCGCGGATTCCACGCGCTCGCGCAGGGACTTAAGGCGCGCGCCGAGATCGCCCTCGACCACCGTGCCGTGCTTGCGCACCTTGATCAGTTCGTTGGCCAGGTTGAGCGCGGCGATGACCGCGATGCGGTCGAGGCCGACGACCTTCCCGGAATCGCGGATCTCGCGCATCTTGCCGTCGAGGTACTCCGCCGAGTCGAGCAGGTCGGAGCGTTCTTCGGCAGGGCAGGCCACCTGGTATTCGCGATCGAGCAGGCGGACGCTGACGCGGGAAACGCGGTCTTCACTCATCAACCCTGCTCCATCGCCTTGAGGCGGCCGATCATTGCCTCGACGCGTGCGCGCACCTGCTCGTTCTTCTGCAGCAGGTTGGCGCGCTCATTGATCAGCGTGTCCTGGCGCTGACGCAGGGCACGGTTCTCTTCCTTGAGCTGGTTGACCGTAGCCACCAGCTCCTCGAGGCGGCGTTCGATGCGTCGGAGTTCGACGTCGACAGCGGATCGGGCAGCGGGTTCGTTCATGGAATTCACTATAGTTGGCGCACCCCGGGGAATCAATTTGAACTGGCCAGCCTGGGACCGGATGCGCGGTACGGATGGTACGATACGCGCAATGCCGGCACCGATTGCTTTCGACGATGTTGCGCGGGCCCTGGCGGCCGGCGGTTCCACTGTCCACGCTGCCGAGGCGCACGGCTGTCTGTGCGGCGCCCTGTGCGCGCGGCGCGTCTACCTGCCCGCGGAATGGCTCGAGGAATTGCTGCCCGACGGCCCCGCCCCCGGCGCGAACGTCGCCGTTGCCACGGCCGGTCCCCTGAAGTCGCTGTTCGACCGGAGCCGCGCCGTGCTGGAGGCGCGAGAGATGGAATTCGAGCCGCTGCTGCCTCCCGATGACGCCGCGCTCGACGAGCGGGTCGAGGCACTCGGCGCCTGGGCGCAGGGGTTCCTGTACGGGTTCGGCGCGGCCGGTCCGTTCAAGCCGGGCACGCTGTCCACGGCCGTTGCCGAGGTCCTCACGGATTTCGCCGAAGTCGCGCGCGCCGGCGCGGTCGGCTCGGAAAGCGGCGAAGTCGAAGAGGGCGCGCTCGCCGAACTGGTCGAGTTCATCCGCATCGGCGTGCAGCTCGTCTATGACGAACTCATCGACCTGCGTGCCGCCCAGACGACCTCGACCGCGCGTCACTGAACCCGGTCCGCTGGTATCGCCGAAGAGGATCCCGACCGCCCATGACCCTGCGTAAAGACGAATACGCGCGCCGCCGCAGACAGCTCATGAAGCTCATGGGCAAGGGCGCCATCGCCATCATCCCCGCGGCGCCCGAGCGTCAGCGCAACAGCGACGTCCATTACCACTATCGGCCCGACAGCGATTTCCACTACCTCACGGGCTTCAACGAGCCCGAGGCGGTGGCGGTGCTGATTCCCGGTCGCGAGCAGGCCGAATACATCCTGTTCGTGCGCGACCGTGATCCCACGCGCGAAACCTGGGACGGCCGTCGCGCCGGTCCCGACGGGGCGGTGCGCGATTACGGCGCGGACGATGCCTTCCCGGTCGGCGACATCGACGACATCCTCCCGGGCCTGCTCGAGCGCTGCGAGCGCGTCTATTACTCGATGGGCGTCAACCTCGAGTTCGACCAGCGCGTGGTCGGTTGGGTGAATACGCTGCGCGGCCGGGCCAAGCTCGGCATCCACAGCCCGCAGGAGTTCGTCGCGCTCGAGCACCCGCTGCACGACATGCGGCTCTACAAGAGCCGCGCCGAGGCAAGGGTCATGAAGCGTTCTGCGCAGATCGCGGTGGGCGCGCACGTGCGGGCGATGCGGACCACCCGGCCCGGCGTCACCGAATACGAGGTCATGGCCGAACTGCTGCACGAGTTCCACCGGCACCAGGCCGACATCTCCTACCACCCGATCGTCGGTGGCGGCGCGAACGGTTGCATCCTCCATTACCACGAGAACGCGGACACGCTGCGCGACGGCGACCTGCTGCTGATCGACGCCGGCTGCGAATACGGCCTGTACGCGTCGGACATCACGCGCACCTTCCCGGTCAATGGCCGCTTCTCGCCCGCGCAGAAGGCGATCTACGACGTGGTGCTCGAGGCCCAGGAGGCCGCGTTTGCCTGCATCAAGCCCGGCAACCACTGGAATGAACCGCACGACGCGGCGGTCCGGTCGATCACGCAGGGCCTGGTCAGGCTCGGCCTGCTCAAGGGCCGCGTGCCCGCGCTGATCAAGGAAGAGGCCTACCGCAAGTTCTACATGCACCGCACGGGGCACTGGCTCGGCATGGACGTGCACGACGTCGGCGAATACAAGGTCGGCACCGAATGGCGCGTCTTAGAGCCGGGGATGGCGCTGACGGTCGAACCGGGCATCTACATCCCGGCCGGCACCAGGGGCGTGCCGAAACGCTGGTGGAACATCGGCGTGCGGATCGAGGACGACGTGCTCGTCACCGCCAGCGGCTACGAACTGCTGACAGCGGGCCTGCCGCGCACCACGGCCGAGATCGAGCGCGTGATGGCGTCGGCCGCCTGACAGGGGGAATGCCGTTGAGCACGACGCCTGCCGAATACGACCTCGCCATCGTCGGAGGCGGATTGGTCGGTGCCTCGCTGGCCTTGTCGCTCGCGCCGCTCGGAATCCGCATCGCCCTGGTCGAAGCCGTGCCGCCCGTGCACGGCGAGCAGCACCCGAGTTTCGACGAACGCACGACCGCGCTCGCCAATGGCACCGTCCGTGCCTTCAAGACGCTGGGTGTCTGGGCCGGCATGGAGCGCGAGGCCGCGCCCATCCGCAGGATTCACGTTTCCGACCAGGGCCGCTTCGGCACCGCGCGCATCGACGCCGCGGAGCAGGGGCTCGAAGCCCTGGGCTACGTCGTGCCGAACCGCGCGATCGGCGCGGCGCTGTGGCAAGGCCTGTCACGGACGCCTGCGGTCGAAGTGATTGCGCCGGCGAGGGTGACGGGCAGCGAGCTGGAAGGCGTGCGCCGTGTCGTCCACTACGAGGTGGCAGGTGAGCCTCGCGCGCTCGGCGCCAGGCTGGTCGCGGCCGCCGATGGGATTCACTCGCTGGTCCGCGACCAGGCGGGCATCGATGCCGATCACGTCGGCTACGAGCAGGTCGCAATCACGGCCGTCATGACCACGCAGCGTTTCCACGACCACGTCGCGTACGAGCGTTTCACCGCGGAAGGCCCGATCGCGATCCTGCCGCTGACCGATGGTCGCTGCGGCATGGTCTGGACGCGCAAGCCCGCCGCAGTCGAGCGGATGCTGGCGTTGCCGGACGACGAGTTCCTGCGCGAGTTCCAGGCTGCGTTCGGGTTCCGGCTCGGCCGCTTCCTGCGCGTCGGCCAGCGCTCGTCGTACAACTTGATGCTGTCGCGGGCCGACCGGCACGTCGCGCAGCGCCTGGCGGTGGTGGGTAACGCCGCGCAGGGCCTGCACCCGATAGCAGGGCAGGGTTTCAATCTCGGATTGCGCGACGCGATGAGCCTCGCCGAAGTCATCGCCGACCGGCGCGTGGCCGGCACCATGGATCCGGGCGATGCCGGCCTGCTGCAGGACTATGCCGACTGGCGCGAGACCGACCGCCGCCGCATCGTCGCCTTCACCGATGGCCTCGTGCGCCTGTTCGCCACGCCGCTCGGCGTGCTGCGGAGCCTGCGCAGTCTCGGCATCCTCGCTTTCGAGGTGCTGCCGCCCGCCAAGTCCGCCCTCGCACGATTGAGCGTGGGTGCGGCTGAGCGCGTGCCGCGACTCGCCCGCGGCGTCCCCCTCGCCGGAACCCGCTGAGCATGGCCACGCCGCGCCGCAAATTCGATTTCGACGTCGTCATCATCGGCAGTGGCATGGTCGGCACCTGCCTCGCCGCGCTGATGGCGCGCGAAGACGCGCTTTCCGGCTGGAAGATCGCACTGGTCGACCCGGTTCCGCCGCGCCAGCCGGACGATCGCGCGATGGACCTGCGCGTGTCGGCGTTGTCGCGAGCTTCGGAGCGCATCCTGACGGCGGCCCGCGCCTGGGACGCAATCGTTCCGTATGCCTCGCCGTACGGCGACATGGTCGTCTGGGACGCGGCGAGCACGCCGGACCGCCCGGATGCGCTGAAATTCTCCGCGGCTGAGACCGCGGAACCCAACCTCGGCCACATCGTCGAGAACCTGCGCGTGCAGTGGGCGCTGCACGAATCACCGCTGCTGCGCGGGGTGACCGCAGTCCGCAGTGCGCTCGCCGGCCTGGAATTCGATGCAGGCTCGGCACGCGTCACACTCGAGGATGGCCGGCGGCTCACGTGCCAGCTCGTGATCGGCGCGGACGGCAGCCAGTCGGTCGCGCGCCAGCTTGCCGGTATCGGCCGCTCGGGTCGGGCTTATGACCAGACGGCGGTGGTCGCTCACCTGCAGACCGAGAAGCCGCACCGCGAGACCGCCTGGCAGCGTTTCCTGCCGCACGGTCCGCTCGCGTTCCTGCCGCTCAAGGACGGGCGCGTTTCGCTCGTGTGGAGCACGACGCCGGACGAAGCCGCGTCACTGCAGGCCGCGAGCGAGGCGGAATTCAGTGAACGGGTCTCGATCGCCAGCGACCACGTGCTCGGCCAGGCGACGCTCGCGAGCGGACGCGCAGGGTACCCGCTCGCGCTGTGGCATGCGCGCACCTACGTGCAGCCCCGACTCGCGCTGGTCGGCGATGCGGCCCACACGATCCATCCGCTGGCGGGGCAGGGCGTGAACCTCGGGTTCCTCGATTGCGCGAGCCTCGTGCAGGTGTTTGCCGAGGCGTCCGCCAAGGGCGAAGAGCTGCATGGCCTGCGCGTGCTGCGCCGCTACGAACGCTGGCGCCGGAGCGAGAACGCCGTTGTCCTGGGGATCTGCGATACGCTCAACCGGCTCTTCACCGAGAAGAGCGTGGCGGTCGCCGGGCTGCGGCGCCTCGGCATGTCGCTCGTGACGAGCCAGCCGTACCTCCGCCGCAAGCTGGTCGAGCGCGCGCTTGGCGTGGGCGGCGATGCACCGCAACTTGCACGGCGGACGGCCGCGACGAATTAACACGGGCAGGCCGACAGCCTGCGGAGTCTCGCGATGCAGAATCAAGACTGGCCGGACACGCTCTTCACGCAGTCCCCGCCGGGCCTAGGCAATCAATTCGACGACGACCCGCTGCTGGGGTCGTGGATCAGGCGCGTGCTGCCCGCGGCCATCGCAGCAGAACTGCGCCCTGAGCTGCATGAGCTGGGCGCGCTCGCCGGCGGCGACCTGTACCGGATGCAGCAGGCAGATCTCGCGAACGAACCCGTGCTGACGCAATGGGACGCCTGGGGCAAGCGCATCGACCAGGTCGTGGTGTCGCCGTTGTGGCGTGAAGCCGAGCGTCTCGCTGCGAGGCACGGCCTGGTCGCGACCGGCTACGAGCCGGCCATGGGTCGTCACGCCCGCATCGCACAGTTCCTCAAGGTCTACCTGTTCCACCCATCGTCGGACGTGTACACGTGCCCGCTCGCGATGACCGATGGCGCGGCGCGCTGCCTGCTGGATTCCGGCAACCACGAGCTGATCGATCGCGCGCTGCCGCACCTCACCTCGCGTGACCCCGCGACGTTCTGGACCAGCGGCCAGTGGATGACCGAGACCACCGGCGGTTCCGACGTCGGCCGTTCCGAGACGCGGGCGGTGCCGGACGACGAGGGCGGCTGGCGTCTGTATGGTCGCAAGTGGTTCACGTCTGCCGTCACCTCGCAGATGACGCTTACGCTCGCGCGCCCGGAGGGGAACCCGCCCGGCGGCAAGGGCCTGGCGATGTTCTACATCGAGATCCGCGACCTCGACGGCAGGCTGAACGGCATCCGTGTCGACCGGCTCAAGGACAAGCTCGGCACGCGCAAGGTGCCGACGGCGGAGCTGCTGCTCGATGGCACGCGCGCGGCCCTGGTCGGCCCGCCGCTGAATGGCACGCGCTCGATCGAGCCGATGCTCGGCGTCACGCGGATGTGGAACAGCGTCTGCGCAGTTTCGTCCATGCGCCGCGGCCTGTCGTTGGCCCGCTCCTACGCCAGGGAACGCAGTGCCTTCGGCCAGCGGCTCGAGCAACTGCCCCTGCATGCCGACACGCTCGCCGGTCTCGAAGCCGAGACTTGGGGCGCGTTCCTGATGACCTTCCTGCTGGTCGAACTGAACGGCCGGCTCGAGCGCAACGAGATCGACGACCAGCAACGCGCCCTGCTGCGGCTCATGACCCCGCTGACCAAGCTGATCACCGGCAAGCAGGCGGTAGCGGTCGTGACCGAGGTGATCGAGAGCTTCGGCGGGGCGGGTTACGTCGAGAACACTGGCCTGCCGCAGTTGCTGCGCGACACGCACGTGCTGCCGATCTGGGAAGGCACCACCAACGTCCTGGCGCTCGACGCGCTCCTGCGCAGCGACCTGCACTCTGGACTGGCGGCGCTGATGGCGCGGGCTTCGGGCTGCCTGCGCACCGTCTCGGAGCCGCGGATGGTCGCCGCGACGCGCCAGGCACTCGGCGCGCTGGAGCGTGTCGCACTCGTGCTCGAGAGCGGGCAGGAGCCCGAAGTGCTGCAGGCCGGCGCGCGGCGGCTCGCGATGACGCTGGCGCGGGCCCTGCAGCTGACGCTGCTGTGCGAACACGCGCAATGGATGATCGATCATGGCGGCGACCGGCGCGGTTATGCGGCCGCGATGCGGTTTGCGCGGCAACCGGTCGACCTGATGACGGAAGTGGATCCAGAGGCCGACCGGCTCCTGCTCGGCTGATCGCCGCCTCGCCCGCTGCAGCGGGAGAGGTCGCGCGCAGGGCGGGCGAGGGTGTAAAAGGGCAGCACGCTGATTCGGGGGAAGCAGCCAATGATGACCGAGACCTCGCACGAGGCGCCGCGAAAGTCCGCTGCGGCGACCGTAGCTTCCGAAGATCCAGGTGCGCTGCCCTTCGTCGCGCCCTGCCGCACGCTCGGCACGTGGGAGCCCATCGGCTGGCTCGGGCACGCCTGGGCCGACTTCAAGGCTGCGCCGCGCCAGAGCCTGACCTACGGCGCGATCGTCGTGCTGCTGAGCTGGGCGCTCGCCTTCATCGCGATCCGGTTCGGCGGCTACTTCGAACTGCTCGCACTGGTTTCGGGATTCATCCTGGTCGCGCCGCTGCTTGCCGTCGGCACGTATTCCATCAGCGAGCAGATCGAGCGTGGGCTCGAGCCATCGCTGCGCCGCTGCTTCATCGAGGAACGACGCGTGTTCGGCAACCTCATGGTCTTCGCGCTGATGCTGATGATCGTGTTCCTGGTCTGGTGGCGTGCCGCCTCCGCCGTCCACATCTTCTTCCCGGTCGACATGACCACGCCCGACTGGACCGACTACGTCCAGTTCCTGGGCATCGGCAGCGCGATCGGCTCGATCTTCGCGGTCATCGTGTTCTCCGCGGCTGCCTTCTCGCTGCCGATGCTGATGGATCGCGAGGCCGATTCGATCACGGCGGTCGTGACCAGCATCAACGCCGTGCTGCGCAACAAGCCGGCGATGGCCGTGTGGGCGGCACTGATCGTGCTCGCCGTGGCGCCGGGTTTCGCGATGCTGCTGATCGGGCGCGAGAAGGGCGCCGGGTTTGCGCTGGTGATGGCCCTGCTCGGGATCACGCTGCCCTTGATCGGGCACGCGACGTGGCACGCGTACCGCGCCACGATCGATGCATCGGGGTGGCCGCGGAACGAACACCTCGAAGGCTAACGGAGGCGGGCGAGCATCGACTGCGCCGTGCGAATTACTGCACCAGGTCCGCGAGCCAGTTGGCGACCACGACCCACTCGTCGGTCCGGGAGACCAGAATCCGCAGCGGCGCGGATACCGCGAGGATCAGGCCGCCCCATAACGTCACCGGGTGGATGCGCCCGAGCGTTTTCCAGTCCCAGACGAAGAGCGGCGCGACGAACAACGTGGCCACTCCCAGTACCACCGGTGGACCCAGGCCGAACAGCAGCGCCCACCGCGCCACCGCGGGCGGCAGCAGCGCGATCGTGCCGAGCAGCATGCAGCGCTTGTGCGCCTGCGGATCGCGCTGGCGGGCACGAATCCCGGCGACGACGAACGCGGCAAACAGCGTGATCGCGACCAGCGGCACGATCAGGAAGCGATGTGGATCCATGCCGAACGGAGCAATGCCACGGTGAACGGCGTGCAGTGCGACGAGCACGCCGACCACCACCATCGCCATTGCCACGCCTGCGGCGGTGACACCAAGCCGACGGTGCAGGTCGATGCGGCGGGCAGCCACGAGCCGCGTCTGGATGAACAGCAGCACGACCCAGGCGGTGAACAGGACCGCATGCAGGTGCACCAGGTGCGTGAGTGCCGGCGGAGCAGGCGTCGGCACCGGCAGGATCGGGCGCAGGAAGTACGTCCGCGCGAAACCCAGGATGGCGACCGCGAGGATGGCGACGGCCATGCCGCCGTAGAACCGGCGCTCAGCGCCAGCCGTCGTCCGCAGTGAGCCCAGCGCTGACATGGTCGACCTCCGGTCAGGCGCGGCCGTAAGTCCGTTCGACGTAGTCCTCGACCAGTTGCTGGAACTCTTCGGCGATGCGTTCGCCCTTGAGCGTCGGGCCTTTCTCGCCGTCGATGTAGACCGGTGCCACCGGGCGCTCGCCCGTTCCGGGCAGGCTGATGCCGAGGTTCGCGTGCTTGCTCTCGCCCGGGCCGTTCACCACGCAGCCCATGACCGCGACGGTCATCTGCTCGACGCCCGCGTAACGTTTTCGCCACTCGGGCATGCGCTGCCGCAGGTGCGACTGGATGTCCTGCGCCAGCTGCTGGAAATACGTCGAGGTGGTGCGACCGCAACCGGGGCACGCGATCACCATTGGTGTGAACGAGCGCAGGCCCATCGTCTGCAGGATCTCCTGCGCGACGATCACTTCCTGCGTGCGGTCGCCGTTCGGTTCGGGCGTGAGCGACACGCGGATCGTGTCGCCGATGCCTTCCTGCAGCAGCACGCCGATGGCAGCCGTCGACGCGACGATACCCTTCGAGCCCATGCCGGCCTCGGTCAGGCCGAGGTGCAGCGCGTAGTCGCAGCGGCGCGCGATGTTGCGATAGACGCCGATCAGGTCCTGCACGCCGCTGACCTTGCACGAGATCACGATGCGGTCGTGCGGCAGGCCGATCTCTTCGGCGCGGGCAGCGCTTTCGAGCGCGGAGACGACCAGCGCTTCACGCACGACGTCGCTCGCCTCGAGCGGCTGCGCCTGCTTCGAGTTCTCGTCCATCAGGCGCGTGAGCAGGTCCTGGTCGAGGCTGCCCCAGTTGACGCCGATGCGCACCGGCTTGTCGTGGCGGCAGGCCGTCTCGACCATCTCGGTGAACTGCGGATCGCGCTTGGCTCCGCGCCCGACGTTGCCCGGGTTGATGCGGTATTTCGCGAGCGCCTCGGCACACGCAGGATGCTCGCGCAGCAGCTTGTGCCCGTTGAAGTGGAAATCGCCCACGATCGGCACCGACACGCCGAGTTGCGCCAGCCGCTCGACGATGTGCGGCACGGCCGCCGCCGCCTCGTCGGTGTTGACGGTGACACGCACGAGTTCGGAACCCGCGATGGCGAGCGCACGGACCTGCAGTGCGGTGCCTTCGACGTCGGCCGTGTCGGTGTTGGTCATCGACTGCACGACGATCGGGTGATCGCCGCCGACCGTCACCGGGCCGATGCGGACGGGCGTGCTCTGGCGGCGGGCAGAGTGGCTGCTCATGGGTGCGCGGTTTTCGTCGCGTCGATCCAGCGATGCACGTTGGCTTCGAGCACGTCGAGCGGGACTGCGCCGCTGCCGAGCACCACGTCGTGGAACGCGCGGATGTCGAACTGATTGCCGAGCCGGGCCGACGCCTCGCTGCGCAGCTGCTTGATCTTCAGCTCGCCGATCTTGTACGCGAGCGCCTGGCCCGGGTTGCCGATGTAGCGGTCGGTCTCGTTGATGATGTCGAGTTCAGTCTTCGCGGCGTTGGCCTTGAAGTAGTCGATCGCCTGCTGGCGCGACCACTGCTTGTGGTGCAGTCCCGTGTCCACCACGAGCCGCACGGCGCGCCACATCTCGTAGGTCAGCTGGCCGAACTTGTCGTAGGGGTCCTCGTAGAAACCCATCTCCTCGCCGAGGCTCTCGCTGTAGAGCGCCCAGCCCTCGACGAACGCAGTCGCCTCGAAGTCGCGGCGGAACTGCGGCAGCTCGCCGAGTTCCTGCGCCAGCGAGATCTGCAGGTGATGGCCCGGCACGGCCTCGTGGATCGTCAGCACCGGGATTTCGTACTTGGGGCGTTCCTCGGGCTTGTAGAGGTTCACGTAGTAGTAGCCCGCGCGCTTGCCGTCCATCGCCGGGCCCTGGTAGTAGGCTGTCGTGGTGTCCGGTGCGATCTGCTCCGCAATCGGCCGCACGCCGTACGGCATGCGCGGCAGCTTGCCGAAGTACTGCGGCAGCAGCGGATCGACGCGCTTGGCCATCGCTTCATAGGCATGCAAAAGGTCCTGCGGGTCCGTGTAGCGGAACTTCGGGTCGGTGCGCAGGTACGCCAGGAATTCGTCGAAGCTGCCCTGGAAGCCGGTCTGCGCGATGACCTGCATCATCTCGCCGCGGATGCGAGCGACTTCCTTCAGGCCGATCGCGTGGATCTCGTCCGGCGTCAGGTTGGTCGTCGTGTAGAAGCGAGCGAGCCCGGCGTAGCGGGCCTCGCCATTCGGCGTGTCCCAGAGGCCGACCGAATCGCGGCTCTGCGGCAGGTAGTCGTTGACGACGTATCGCTTGAGCTTCGTGTACGACGGCACGACGTGTTTCGTGATCGCGTCACGCGCAGCCGCCCGCAGGCGCGCCTGCTCGGCCGCCGGGATCGAATCAGGCATCTTCACGAACGCTTCGTAGAACGGGCTCTTGGTCGGGTCGGCAACGATCTGCTTGTCGAGCTGCGGCGGCACGCGTTGCAGGACGATCTTCGGCGGCACCAGGCCGCGCTCGACGCCTGCGCGCATCAGCGCAATGTTCTGGTCGACGAGCTTGTCGATCGTGCCGATCCGGTTCAGCCACTGCTCGTAGTCCTGCACCGTCTTGAACACGACGACGTCCGTGATGCGGTGCATGGAGGCGAGCCCGCCGCGTTGCGAGAGCGGCGTGTACTGCGCACCGTAATCGAACGAGTCAATGTTGGCCTGGTACTGGCGGCGGAACAGGTCGCGGTTCAGCTGGTCGGCGGGGGTCAGTTGTCGCGGGTCGATCCTGTCGAGCGCGGCGATGACGGCCTTGTCCCCTTCGTAGGAGGCCAGCAGGGCGGCCAGGGAGAGGTCCGGCCAGCGGTCGTCGAAGCGGTGGTCGCCGATGTAGGTCGCGGCCGTCGGGTTCTCGCGCAGGCCGCGCTCCCATTCGGCGTCGAAAAGTGAATGTAAGTCCTTGGCAGCGCTGACTTTATCCTGCGCGTGGACCGGCCAGGACAGGGGCACGGCGAGCAGCAGGAGCAGGGCGGACAGGACGGGACGCATGCGGTGACCTCTATATATAGGAGGACTCAGCCCCTGCCCGGGTGGAGCGGTGGGTGAGAGGGGCGTGATGTTCCGGTTCCGGCGCGGCGTTGGCAAGCCGATGCCCTCGCCCCGGTCCCCTCCCGCTCGGCGGGACAGGGAGGATTGCGGCAACTGCACTGTGGTCCGGGCATGCCGGGTGGGGTAAAGTCGGTTTACCCATCGCAAGGTCTGTCCGAAGAGTGGCCGGAAAATGGCCCGCCGAAGGCGCAACCCGCCCGGAAACGCTCAGGCAAAACAACGGCAGCACCTGATGGGCTCTGGAGAGCGGTCCGCCTCGTTGCGGACCCACCGAAGGGGTGCGGCGTCGGCCTGGGGCCGGCTCCCGATCTCTCAGGTCAATGGACAGAGGGGCGGCAGGTCGTTTTCGAGCGGCTTGCCGCCTTTTTTTTTGGTCGCGACACCCGGCTGGGCCGGGACGGGAAACTGAAGTCATGGGATTGCGCACACCGCTTTTCGACACCCACGTCGCGGCCGGGGCCCGCACCGTCGACTTCGGCGGCTGGGACATGCCCGTCAACTACGGCTCGCAGATCGAGGAGCACCACGCCGTCCGTCGCGCCGCCGGCATGTTCGACGTCTCGCACATGTGCGTGGTCGACCTGCGCGGCGATCGCGTGCGCGAATTCCTGCGCCGCCTGCTGGCGAACGACGTCGCGAAGCTCACGCAGCCCGGCAAGGCGCTCTATTCCTGCATGCTGAGGGATCACGGCGGCGTGATCGACGACCTGATCGTCTACTACATGGACGACCACTGGTATCGCATGGTGGTCAACGCCGGTACGCGCGACAAGGACCTCGAGTGGCTGCGCGAGGTTGCCGCCGGCTACGGCGTCGCCGTCGAGCCGCGTACCGACCTCGCGATGATTGCCGTGCAGGGTCCTGACGCACGGCAGAAGGCCGCAAGCGTCATCGATCCGGCGATCGCGCAGCGTGCGCTCGAGATCGAGCCGTTCTTCGGCATTGACGCAGGCAGCCTGTTCATCGCGCGCACCGGCTACACGGGCGAAGACGGCTTCGAGATCATGCTGCACGCCGACCAGGCCGTGGCGATGTGGCAGAAGCTGCGCGAGGCAGGCGTCGCGCCGTGCGGTCTCGGGGCACGCGACACGCTGCGCCTGGAAGCCGGCATGAACCTCTACGGCAACGACATGGACGAGACCACCTCTCCGCTCGAGTCGGGCCTCGGCTGGACCGTCGCGTGGGAGCCGCAGGACCGTGATTTCATCGGCCGCGGCGCGCTGGCGGCGCAGAAAGCGAGCGGCGACACGCGCAAGCTCGTCGGCCTGCTGGTCGAGGGCCGCGCGGTACTGCGTTCGCACCAGAAGGTCATGGTCCCCGCCGTCGGCGAGGGTGAGATCACCAGCGGCACGTTCTCGCCGACGCTGCAGCGATCGATCGGGTTTGCGCGCGTGCCGGCGAAGACCGGCGACCGCTGCGAGGTCGAGATCCGCGGCAGACTGGTGGCGGCGCGTGTCGTGCGCCCGCCGTTCGTTCGCAACGGCAAGGTCGCCATCGCCCTGTAGACGACCCGATAGCGACACTGAATTCCCGGGCTTTCAATCCACCCTGCAGAACTCGCCAAGGATTCCGTCATGAGCAACGTACCCGCCGATCTCCGCTTCCTCAAGTCCCACGAGTGGGCGCGCCTCGAGGCTGACGGCACGATCACCGTCGGCATCTCCGACCACGCGCAACAGGCCCTGGGCGACCTCGTGTTCGTCGAGGCGCCGGAGCCGGGCCGTCACGTGAACGCGGGCGAAGCCGCCGCGGTCGTCGAGTCGGTGAAGGCTGCGTCGGACGTGTTCAGCCCGGTCAGCGGTGAGGTCGTGGCCAGCAATGCCGACCTCGGCGGCCAGCCCGAACTGATCAACCAGGACCCGTACGGCGCCGGCTGGATCATGCGCGTGCGCCCAGACGACAAGGCACAGTTCGCGTCGATGCTCGACGCCAAGGCCTACGCGGCCGCACTCGCTGCCGAGACGCACTAAGCACCACGGAGGGGCGCCATGCCTTTCATCCCGCACACGGAAGACGACATCCGTACGATGCTCGAAGCGATCGGCGCGCCGGACATCGACGCGCTGTTCGACGAGATTCCCGCGAATCTCCGCGCCCCCGGCCTGCCGGGCGTGCCGCCGGCGCTCAACGAGATGGAGGTCGGCCGGCTGCTGGCCGGCTTCGCGACGCGCGACGGCCGCCCGCTCAACTTCATCGGCGCGGGTGCGTACGAGCACCACATCCCGTCGGCGGTGTGGGCGATCGTGACGCGTGGCGAGTTCTACAGCGCCTACACGCCGTACCAGGCCGAAGCGAGCCAGGGCACGCTGCAGTTGCTGTACGAGTACCAGACGATGATGGCGAGCCTGACGGCGCTCGACATCTCGAACGCGTCGCTCTACGACGGCGCTTCGGGACTCGCCGAAGCGTGCCTCATGGCGGTGCGCGCCAATCGCAAGTCGAAGTCGCAACGAATCCTGTTGCCGGCGGCGCTCAATCCGACCTACCGCGACGTGGTGCAGGTGATCGCCGGCAACCAGAACATCGCGTTCGAGCTGCTGCCGTACGACCAGAAGGGCGGGCAGACGCTCGTTTCCGCACTCGAACCCTACAGCGGTCAGGACATCACGGCCGTGGTGCTGCAGCAGCCGAACTTCTTCGGCACGCTCGAAGACGCCGACGCCGCAACCGACTGGGCGCATGCGAACAACGCGCTGCTGATCGGCGTGGTCAATCCCACTTCGCTTGCAGTACTGAAGCCGCCGGGACAGTGGGGCAGGCTCGGTGCCGACATTGCCGTGGGCGACGGCCAGCCACTCGGGGTGCCGCTGTCGTCGGGCGGCCCCTACTTCGGCTTCATGGCGACGCGCACCGAACACGTCCGCCAGATGCCGGGCCGCATCATCGGCCGCACGCTCGATCTCGACGGCAAGCCCGGTTTCACTCTCACGCTGCAGGCGCGCGAGCAGCACATCCGTCGCAGCAAGGCGACGTCCAACATCTGCACCAACCAGGGACTGCTGGTGACGGCGGCGACGATCTACATGTCGCTGCTCGGGGCCAGGGGCCTGGCACAGGTGGCGGGCACGTCGATGCAGCGCACGCAGCAGCTGGTGGATGCCCTCACGCGCGTGCCCGGCGTGCGACTCGCCTTCGATCGCCCGCGGTTCCACGAGGCGGTGCTGCTGCTGGACCGTCCGGTCAAGCCGGTGCTCGAGGCGCTCGCGCGTCGCGGCATCGTCGGCGGCGCCGACATTTCAGCGCGGTATCCGTCGCTGGGGAATGCGCTGCTGGTCTGCGCCACCGAGACCCGCACGCTCGCCGACATCGACACCTATGCGCAGGCGCTCGCCGAGACGATGCGGAACTCCGCGGCTGCAGCCTGAGGCCCGAGGAATGAAAGCCATGCACGAAAAGCTGATCTTCGAGCACTCCGCACCCGGCCGCAGCGCCGAGGCGCAGTACCCGCAGGTGCCCGTCGAAGCCCCGATCCCTGCCGCGCTGCGCCGTGCCGGCGCGCCGCTGCTGCCCGAGGTGTCGGAGCTGCAGGCCGTGCGCCATTTCACGCGCCTGTCGCAACTCAACTTCTCCATCGACACGCACTTCTATCCGCTCGGGTCGTGCACGATGAAGTACAACCCGAAGGCGTGTAACCAGTACGCGATGCTGCCCGAGTTGCTCAACCGGCATCCACTGGCGCCCGAATCGACGGGGCAGGGCATCCTGCAGATCCTGTACGAGCTGCAGGAGATGCTGAAGGAGGTGACCGGCATGCGCGGTGTGTCGCTCACGCCGATGGCAGGCGCGCAAGGCGAGTTCGCCGGGGTGGCCATGATCCGTGCGTACCACAAGGCCCGCAAGGACCTCGCCCGCGTCGAGATCATCGTGCCGGACGCCGCGCACGGCACGAACCCCGCGACCGCGACGATGTGCGGCTGCACGGTGAAGGAAATCCCGACGCTGCCGAACGGCGACATCGACCTCGACTCGCTGCGGGCGGCGGTCGGTCCGCAGACCGCCGGCATCATGCTGACCAACCCGTCGACGATCGGCGTCTTCGAGCGCCACATCGACGACTTGCGGCGGATCGTGCACGAAGCCGGCGGCCTGCTCTATTACGACGGTGCCAACCTCAACGCGATCCTGGGCAAGGTGCGTCCGGGCGACATGGGGTTCGACGTCATCCACATGAACCTGCACAAGACTTTCTCGACGCCGCACGGCGGCGGCGGTCCGGGTTCGGGCGCGGTGGGCGTCAGTGAGCGGCTGCTGCCGTTCATGCCGGTGCCGATCGTCGGCAGCGACGGCGACCGCTACCGCTGGCTCGACGAAAAGGACCTGCCGCAGACCATCGGCCGGCTGTCGGGTTTCATGGGCAACACCGGCGTGCTGCTGCGCGCCTATATCTACATGCGCATGCTCGGCCGCGACGGCATGCAGCGCGTGTCGGAGTTCGCGACGCTCAACTCGAATTACCTGGCGGCAAGACTGCGGGCCGCCGGATTCGAACTCGCGTATCCGGAGCGCCGGGCGAGCCACGAGTTCATCGTCACGTTGCGGCGAGAGGCCCACGAGTGGGGCACGAACGCGATGGATTTCGCCAAGCGCCTGCTGGATTACGGCTTCCACGCGCCGACGACCTACTTCCCGCTGCTGGTGCCCGAGTGCCTGCTGATCGAGCCGACCGAAACCGAGTCGAAGGAAGAACTGGACGCCTTCGTCGACGCCATGATCGCGATCCGGCGCGAGGCCGAGACCGAGCCTGACAAGCTCAAGGGCGCGCCGTGGACCCTGCCGGTGCGTCGCCTCGACGACGTCCGTGCGGCGAAACAGCTCGACCTGACGTGGAAGGCTGCATGACAGCGGAGCTGCGCGAAGGGGGCCGCCCGACCGGGCTGAACCGCCTCGTGCTGGCAACGCAGAACTCGTTCCGGGGCATCGCCAACTGTTACCGGAACGAGTCGGCCTTCAGGCAGGAAGCCTGGGCCGCGTGTGTCCTGATTCCGGCGGGCCTCTGGCTCGGCCAGACGGGGATCGAGCGTCTGCTGCTGGTCGGTGCGGTGCTGCTGCTCATGCTCGTCGAGCTACTGAACTCCGCCGTCGAGGCGATCGTGGACCGGCTCTCGACGGAGCGGCATCCGCTGTCGGGATACGCCAAGGACCTCGGTTCCGCCGCGGTATTCTTCGCGCTGGTGCTGCTATTCTCGACCTGGGCGCTGGTCCTCTGGGACCGCCTCTCCTGATCCGCATCAAATGGGCGCACCGGCGCGCCTCCGTTTCCGGTTCTGCTTCCGACTAACCCCTATCCCCTGACCCCTTCTTATGACAGCACTAGTCTGCGGCTCCCTGGCATTCGACACCGTCATGGTCTTCCAGGGGCGCTTCCGCGAGCAGATCCTCGCCGACCGCATCCACATGCTGAACGTGTCTTTCCTGGTGCCGAGCATGCGGCGGAATTTCGGCGGCTGCGCCGGCAACATCACCTACAACCTGCAGTTGCTTGGCGAGAAGGGTGCGCCGATGGGAACGGTGGGCCACGACTTCGAACCGTACCGTCGCTGGCTCAAGGCTTGCGGCGTCAGTCTCGACTTCGTGCGCGAACTCGACGACGAATTCACGGCGCAGGCGTTCATCACGACGGACCTCGACGACAACCAGATCACGGCATTCCACCCGGGCGCAATGTCGCAGTCGCACCTCAACGCCGTGCCGACCACCGCGGGCATCACGCTCGGCGTCGTGGCGCCGGATGGCCGCGACGGCATGATCGCGCATGCGTCGCAGTTCGCGGCCGCGGGCATTCCGTGGCTGTTCGACCCGGGCCAGGGCCTGCCGATGTTCGACGGCCAGGCGCTGCGCGAACTGGTCGACAAGGCCACCTGGGTCGCCGTCAACGACTACGAAGGCCAGATGCTGCAGGAGCGGACCGGCTGGACGGCCGCAATGATCGCGAATAAGGTGCGTGCCTACATCGTCACCCGGGGCGCCGAGGGCAGCGTCATCCACGCCGACGGCGAGCAGTACGTGATCCCGACGGTGAAGCCGGAGGTGGTCAGGGATCCGACCGGGTGCGGCGACGCTTACCGTGCCGGGCTGATATTCGGCCTCATGAATGAACTTGACTGGGACACCACGGGTCGAATCGCTTCATTGCTGGGCTCCATCAAGATCGCCCACTCCGGCACGCAGAACCACCGCTTCGACATGAACGAATTCAAGCAGCGCTTCAGCGCGGCGTACGGCCGCGAACTGTGACCCCCTGGCTGGCGGATACCCGCGCCGGCGCGGGCCGGCAACTCGTCCGGTTGCTGCTGTTGCCGTGGCTGGCCGTCGGCCTCGCCGGTGGCGCATCGGCCGCCGAGAGTCCGGCCTGGGACCGCACGATCGAGCGCATCGCGCCGTCGGTCGTCACGATCGAGATCGACCAGACCCGCGCCTTCGACACGGAGTGGAACCAGTCGAGCCAGGCGACGGGTTTCGTGGTCGACGCCGTGCGCGGCCTCATCCTGACCAACCGGCATGTCGTCACACCCGGACCGGTGGTGGCGACCGCGGTATTCCAGAACCGCGAGGAAGTCGAACTGCACGCCGTCTATCGCGACCCGGTGCACGACTTCGGCATCTATCGCTACGATCCGGCCCGGCTCCGGTATGTCCAGCCGGTCGCGCTGCCTCTGTATCCGGAAGGCGCGCGCGTCGGCACCGAGATCCGCGTCGTCGGCAATGACGCCGGCGAGCAGTTGTCCATCCTCGCCGGCACGCTCGCGCGGCTCGACCGCGCAGCCCCCGAATACGGCGTCGGCAAGTACAACGACTTCAACACGTTCTACGTGCAGGCCGCATCCGGCACGTCGGGCGGCTCGTCGGGTTCGCCGGTCATCGACATCCAGGGTCGCGTCGTCGCGCTCAATGCCGGCGGCAGCAGCGGCGCACAGTCGAGTTTCTACCTGCCACTCGGGCGCGTGCAGCGTGCACTGCGGCTGATCCAGCGCGGCGAGCCCGTTACGCGCGGCACGCTGCAGACGGTCTTCAACTACACGCCCTACGACGAACTCGTGCGCCTCGGATTGCAGGCCGCCACGCAGGAGGCCGCGCGCAAGGCGCACGCCGACCTGACCGGCATGCTGGTCGTGGACGAGGTGCTGCCGGGCTCGCCGACCGAGGGCAACCTGCAGCCAGGCGACATCCTCACGCACGTGAATGGCCAGCTCGTAACCACGTTCCAGCCGCTCGAGGAAGTGCTCGACGGGTCTGTCGGCGGCAAGGTCGACATCGTCGTCGAGCGCGGCGGCGAAAAAGTGCAGCAGACGCTGCCCGTGGGCGACCTGCACGCGATCACGCCCGCGGAGTTCCTCGAGTTCGGCGATTCCGTGGTGCACACGCTCTCCTACCAGATGGCGCGACACTTCAACGCGCCGGTGCGCGGCGTGTTCGTCGCCAACCCGGGCTACGTGCTGAATGCGGCAGGCGTGCCGCGCGGTGCCCTGATATCCAGCGTGAACGGCAAGCCGGTCGCCAGCCTGGCGGAGTTCCGCGACATCATCGTCACGCTGCCGCACGGCGAGCGCGCGGCTCTGCGCTATTCCACGCTCGACGACCCCAAGGGTACGGAGACGCGCGTGATGCGCATGGACCGCGCCTGGTTCCCGGCAAGGGTGTGCCGTCGCGACGACCAGACCGGTCTCTGGCCTTGCGCAGAGCTGCCGGCGCCCCCCGCCGCGGCAACCGTGCAGCCTGCCCGTACCAGTTTCGCCGGGGGTAACGACAAGCGCTCGAATGAGCTCGCGGCCTCGCTGGTGCTCGTCACGTTCGACATGCCGTTTTCCGTCGCGGGCATCACCGAGCGCAACTACCACGGCACCGGTGTCATCGTCGACGCCGAGCGCGGCCTGGTGGTTGTCGACCGCAACACGGTGCCCGTCGCGGCTGGCGACGTGCGCATCACGATCGGCGGCTCGATCGAAGTGCCGGGCAAGGTCGAATACGTCCACCCGTTGCACAATCTGTCGGTCGTTTCATTCGATCCCAGGGCGCTCGACGGCACGCCGATCCGCGCCGTGAAGTTCGATACGCGCGAACTCGAATCGGGCGAACCGGTGACGGTCGTCGGCCTCGCCGGCGATTCGCGGCTGCGGTCGCTGGCGACCTACGTCGCGACGATGGACGACGTGACTTTCCCGCTGTCCCGCACGCTGCAGTTCCGCGACGCCAACCTCGAAGTGGTCTCGCTGGTGAATTCCCCCACGGATTTCGACGGCGTAATCTCCGGCAAGGACGGTCGCGTACGCGCGCTGTGGTCGAGTTTCGCCACCGAAGGCGCGCGCGACACCGTGCAGGTCAACCGGGGCATGCCGGCTGCGGTCGTGCTCGAGGCCGTTGCAGCTGCTCGCGACGGCAAGCCCCTCTACTCGCTCGAAGCCGAGTTCGAGGCGCTGCCGATCGCTGCTGCACGCAAGCTGGGACTGCCGGCCGGGTGGGTCGACAGACTGGAACGGCGCAATGCGGCGCATCGCCAGGTGCTCGCGGTTTCGAGAGTCGCGGCGGGATCCGGCGCCGCCAGGGTGCTGCGGGAGGGCGACCTGCTGCTGGCAGTGAATGGCGTGACGGTCAACCGCTTTCGCGAGGTCGAGGAGGCGACGCAGTCGCCCCGCGTGCAGGTCACGCTGCTGCGCGATGGTGCGGAGCAGGTCGTCGACGTCGATACCGCGGCGCTTCGTGGCGAGGACATCGATCGCCTGCTGCTCTGGGCAGGGGCCGTGCTCCACGCGCCTCACCGCGCGATGACGATCCAGCGCTCGATTCCGCCCGAGGGCGTTTTCGTCGCGTACTTCGCCTACGGTTCGCCATCGACTCGCTACGGCTTGTTCGCCGGACGCCGCATCGTCGAGGTCGACGGGCGGTCGACGCCCGACCTCGACGCGTTCATTGCGGCCGTGCGCGGGCGTGCGGATCGTTCATCGGTGCGTCTCAAGACGGTCACCTGGAACGGCTCGACCGGCGTGACGACGCTGAAGCTCGACCAGAACTACTGGCCGGCGTATGACCTGCGTCGCAACCCGGGCGGCGAGTGGGAGCGCAAGGCGATTCCCTGAGTCCGCGTCTGCGCGGCGCCCTGGGTTTGACGCTATCATTCGCGTCCTATGGTGACCGCGAGACTCCCCCAGGACGAGATCGACCAGGCCGTCGAGGCCTTGCGCGCAGGCGAGGTCGTCGCATTCCCGACTGAAACGGTGTACGGCCTCGGCGCCGACGCGTCGAACCCCGACGCTGTCCGGAAGATCTTCGAGTTGAAAGGGCGCCCGGCAACCCACCCGCTGATCGTCCACATCGACCACCCGCGGGCGCTCGAACGCTGGGCGTTGAACGTACCGCCCACCGCGGCTGCGCTCGCCGAAAAGTTCTGGCCAGGCCCGCTGACGCTGGTCCTGCGCCGCGCTCCGGCCGTCGATCTCGCCATCACGGGCGGGCAGGACACCGTCGCCGTTCGTGTACCGGGTCACCCCGTGGCGCAGCAGCTGCTCCGCGCTTTCGGCAGCGGCATCGCGGCGCCTTCCGCCAACCGGTATGGCCGCATCAGTCCCACGCGCCCCGAGCACGTGCGCGACGAGTTCGGCGCCGAAGTCCAGATCGTGCTCGACGGCGGCGACTGCAAGATCGGCCTCGAATCGACCATCGTCTCCTGTGTCGATACCGTGCCGCGCATCCTGCGGCCGGGCGCGCTCACGCTGACGCAACTGCGCACGGTCGTGCCCGAACTCCAGGCGGGGCCCGACAGTGGCGCTCCGCGCGTCCCCGGCAGCGATGCCAAGCATTACGCCCCCCGCACGTCGCTCAGCATCGTCCCGAGCCGCACGCTCGAGGAAGTCGTGGCCCAGCTCACCGAGCATCGCGAAAAGATCGCGGTCCTTGCGATGCGCACGCCGCGCGTGGCCAACAAGTACCTGACGTGGATCAACGCCGGCCGTCGCGCCGACGTCTATGGCCGCGAGCTGTACGTGAATCTGCGCACGCTCGACAAGTCGGGTGCGAAGGAGATACTGGTCGAGGAAGTGCCGGCGGGCGAGGCGTGGGATGCCGTGCGCGATCGACTGCACCGTGCCGCCTCGGCGGAGAACGTCGTGTCCGGCGATCCTGACATCGCGGCGCTGCGCGCCGACCTCGGACAGGACTGAGGCCGCGTGAGCCGGGGACCCGACTTCAAGGCGGTCGTCGCGCAACACGGTTCGCCGCTGCTCCTGCTCGACTGCGACGTCGTGCGCCGCCAGTACCGCAGCCTGCAGGCCGCGCTGCCCGGCGTCGCGCTGTGCTATGCGCTGAAACCTCTGCCGCATCCGGCAGTGGTCGCCGAACTGCGCGATCTCGGCGGTTGCTTCGACGTGGCGACGTCCGGCGAGATCAGGCTCGTCAAGGCGGAGGGCGTGGCGCCCGACCGCTGTATCCACACGCATCCGATCAAGTCCGACGCCGAGATCCGCGCAGGGCTGCGCTTCGGCATCCGCACTTTCGTGGCCGACAATCCCGACGAACTGCGCAAGTTCCGCCGGCACCGTACCCGCGCGGAAGTACTGCTGCGCCTGTCCTTTCGCGATCCGACGGCAGTCGTCGATCTTTCGCGCAAATTCGGTTGCGAGCCGGCGGCTGTCGCGCCGATGCTCGAGCTCGCGCGGGACCTCGGGGTCACGATTCGAGGGCTGTCGTTCCACGTGGGTTCGCAGGTGGCCGAGCCCAAGAAGTATGTCGAGGCCATCGGGGTCTGCGCCGAGTTGATCGAGCATGCGCGCGCGTCCGGTCTCGCCGACCTGGATCTGCTCGACATCGGCGGCGGGTTTCCTATCGCTTATGGCGGCACGATGCAGCCGATCCGCGAATTCTGCCGGCCGATCCGGCAGGCCCTGAAGCAGCTGCCGCGCGGCGTGCGCGTGATCGCCGAACCGGGGCGATTCATCGCGGGGCCGTCCGGAACCTCGGTCTCGACGGTCATCGGCCGCGCCCAGCGCGAAGGCCGCTGGTGGTATTACCTCGACGACGGCCTGTACGGCTCCTACAACGGCCAGCTGTACGATCACGCCCGCTATCCGATCGACGTGCCCGGCCGCAGGGGTCCGGCCCATCCCAGCGTGCTCGCCGGGCCCACGTGCGACAGCATCGACGTCGTGCGCGAGGACATCCCGCTGCCGGAACTGCAGCTCGGCGACCTGGTCGTCGGCCGCATGATGGGTGCGTACACGGCGTGCTCGGCGACGGATTTCAACTTCATCCCGCGCGCGAAGATCGTCGCGCTCAACGTGCAGGCGAGGTCGCGGCGTGCAGATTGAAGTGGTCGATCACGTGGCGGGCGCCTCCCGTGCGCGCGGCATCGCGCTGGTCATCGACGTGTTCCGTGCCTTCACGGTTGCGCCGCACGCGGTGGCTGCGGGCGCGAGCCGGGTCATGCCGGTCGGCGCGATCGAAGACGCTCTTGCCTTACGCGACGTGATGCCGGACGCCGTGCTCGTCGGTGAGCGGCACGCGCGACGCCTGCCCGGGTTCGACGCCGGTAATTCACCGACGGAGATTCTCGCGATCGGCGTAGCGGGGCGACCGGTGGTTCACACGACGCATGCCGGCACGCAGGGCCTCGTGAATGCGACGGGAGCGGACGAAGTGCTGACCGCCAGCCTCGTCAACGTCTCGGCGCTGGCGCGCTACGTGAAATCGCGCAACCCGCGGCACGTCACGATCGTGCGCATGGGCCACGAAGCCCGCGAGCGTTGCGCCGAGGATGATCTTTGCGCGGAAGCGCTGGTCACGCTGCTCAATGGCGGCAAGGCGCTGACCACGGCCGAAGCCCGCGCACGGCTGCGCGACGCGCCCGCCGCCGTGAAGTTCTTCGACCCGGAAGCCGACTGGGCCCCGCTCACCGATTTCGATTACTGCACCGAGGTGGACCGCTTCGACTTCGTGCTGCGCCTGCGCACGGGCGCGGATGGCCGGCGCGAGCTGGAGCGCATCGACGTGCCCGGGACGAAAGCGTGACCGAACCGCTCGCTGCGGCTGGCTTCCAGCCTTTCGGCATCCCCTTCGAGTTCGTCCTGTTCGCGGCGACGCTGCTCGGCATCGCTCTGTTCCATCACCGCACGCTCGCAGTGGCGGTCTGCGGTCTTGCCGCGATCGTGCTGTACAAGGTTGCGATCACCGGATTCCGTGAAGGCGCCGGGCTCGCGGGTCTCGCCGGCCACCTCGATGCAGAGTGGGTGGTGCTCGCCAACCTGTTCGGCCTGCTGATGGGTTTCGCGCTGCTGTCGCAGCACTTCGAGCAAAGCCACGTGCCGGCAAAGTTGCCGGACTACCTGCCGGACGACTGGCGCGGCGCCTTCCTGCTGCTGGTGATGGTGTTCGTGCTGTCGAGCTTCCTCGACAACATCGCGGCTGCCCTGATTGGCGGTACCGTCGCAGCCACGGTGTTCCGTCACAAGGTGCACATCGGGTACATCGCCGCGCTCGTGGCCGCGTCCAACGCGGGCGGCTCGGGCAGCGTGGTCGGCGACACGACGACCACGATGATGTGGATCGACGGAATCAGCCCGCTCGACGTGCTGCATGCCTACGTGGCTGCCGGCGTCGCGCTCGTCGTCTGCGGCATCCCGGCGGCGCTGCAACAGCACGCGTACTCGCCGATCGTGCAGCAGAGCAGTCAGCGGATGCAGGTCGACTGGGGACGCGTCGGCATCGTCGCGACGATCCTGCTCGCGGCCATCACCGTGAACGTCCTGACCAACGTCGAGTATCCGGAGTACGCGGACCGGTTCCCTTTCCTGGGCGCGGCGGTCTGGGTCGCGATTGTCATTACGGCCGCCTGGCGCCGGCCCGACTGGTCCGTGTTGCCGGCGACGCTCAAGGGCTCGATCTTCCTGCTCAGCCTGGTACTTTCTGCTTCGATGATGCCCGTCGAGCGATTACCCATGGCTTCGTGGCCCACGGCGTTCGGGCTCGGCCTCGTCTCGGCAGTGTTCGACAACATCCCGCTCACCAAGCTCGCGCTGGAGCAGGGCGGCTACGATTGGGGCGTGCTGGCCTACGCAGTGGGTTTCGGCGGTTCCATGATCTGGTTCGGTTCGTCTGCGGGCGTCGCCATCACCAACCTCTTCCCCGATGCACGCTCGGTGGGTGCCTGGCTGCGCGGCGGCTGGCACGTCGCACTGGCCTATGTCGCGGGCTTTGCCGCCGTCATGCTGGTCATGGGGTGGCATCCGCACGCACCGCACAAGGGTGACGTCACCGCCCCTGCGGTGGCCGGGGTGGACCGGCGATGATCCGCAACGTGGTGTTCGACGTCGGCAACGTGCTGGTGAAGCTGCATTACCAGTCCTTCGTCGGCTACCTGGTGAAGTCCGGCGTCGACATGTCGGACCTGCAGAGCTGGCTCAAGTCGGTGGACCTCGAGGGCCACGAGCGCGGCGACGTTCCCGGCGAGGCACTGCTCGATCGCATCGCGGCCATGGCCGCGCGCCCGATGGATCCGGCCGAACTGCGCACCCAGTGGCTCTCGATGTTCGAGCGCTGGGACGAGATGTTCGCGCTCGCGTCGGGCCTGATGGCGGATTACCGCGTCTACCTGCTGTCCAATATCGGCGACATGCACTGGGCGCACCTCGATTCGCTGTACGGACTGGACACGCTGGTGCACGGCGCGTGCGCGTCGTTCCGCGTGGGCGCGATCAAGCCCCACCCGGACATCTATCGCAAGGCCGAGTCGATGTTCGACCTCGACCCGGCAGCGACCGTCTTCCTGGACGACCTGCTGCCCAACGTCACTGCTGCGCGCGAATGCGGCTGGCACGCGATCCACCACACCAACGCGGGCGTCGCGCGCTCGCAGCTGCGGGCCCTTGGCGTGAGGTTGCCCGCGCCGTTCACGTGACGGAGGTTCCGCCATGAACGCGTTGCCTGCCGTGCCGACGATGATCGTGCTGCTCGCGGCCTCGAACGTGTTCGTGCCGTTCGTGCTGCTCTACATGCGGCAGCCGCTCAAGCTCGATTACCTCTGGGCGTCGCTCTGCATGCTGGGCGCCGTCTATTTCATGTTCAGGAAGTGACCATGGCCGACCCGGCGAACCTCCACGTGACCGACACCGCCATCCACCGACGTGTCGCAGCCTGCCGTGCGGGCGCGGACCCGACGATGATCGCGCGCTTGCGCTCCGGCTGGGCCGTGCTCGGGGATCCGCAGGTGCTCCCTGGCTATTGCCTGCTGCTGCCTGACCCCGTGGTGGCGCACCTGAACACGCTGGAGCCGGCCGTGCAGCAGGCTTTCCTCGCCGACATGGCGCGGATCGGGCAGGCCGTGCAGGACATCACGGGTGCGGTGCGCATCAACTACGCGATTTTCGGCAACGTCGAACCCGCGCTGCACGCCCACGTGATCCCCCGCTACCAGGACGAGCCCGCCGACCTGGCCAGGGCCAACCCCTGGGGCTATGACTGGAACGCCGCACCGCGGTTCGATGCGGAGGCGGACGGCGACCTGCTGCAGGCGCTCCGCGCACGGCTCGAGCGCACACCCTGATAACGTGATTTCTGCCGCTTTTCCGCGGTAGTGCTGCTGGCTGGCGGCCCGTGTTGCGTTACTCTCCGGCCATGCGTCCCAGTCACAGCCCCGCGGGATTCCGGCCGATCTTCGGGATCGCCTGGGTGCTCGTCGGCGTCCTGTCCGTCTGGAGCGTGTCGCCCGGTGCAGCCTACCGCTACAAGGATTCGAGCGGCCAGTGGGTCTACACCGATCGGCCCCCACCGCCCGGCCAGGCGTCACAGAGCGTGGCGCTGGGGCGCGGCGGCGGAGCGGCGCTGAGGATGGTCGTGGAGCCGCGGTCCACCGACGCGGGTGTCGCGCTGGTGGCGATCAATGAGTGCCAGTGCATCGTGGAGTTCGCCGTCAAGGCGCAAACCCCCGCTGGCCAGAAACTTGGGCGCGGGACGGTGTCGCCGCGATCGGAAAGAGTCCTGCTCGACGTTGCGGCGGCCGCTGCGCCCGCGGAAATCCGCTACGAATACGGCTACGTGGTCGGCGAACCCGGTGCGCAGCACCGGCCAGCGCAACCTTATCGCGCGCCGTTTGCGCTGGCGCAGCGGTTCCGGGTGACACAGGCACCGCCCGACGCCGTCACGCACGTCGACCCGTCGAGCCGCAATGCCGTCGATATCGCCATGCCTGTCGGCACGGCCGTTCACGCGGCGCGCGACGGGCTGGTAATCAACGTGGCCGCACGGCACTTCAAGACCGGCCTCAGTCCGCAGAACATGGACGAGGCCAACTTCGTGCAGATCATGCACGACGACGGCACCAACGCGATCTATGCACACCTGCAGCTCGACACGGTGCGGGTGAGGGCCGGCCAGCGGATCGCGCGAGGCGAATACATCGCCAATTCAGGCAATACGGGGTTTTCGAGCGGACCGCACCTGCATTTCGTGGTGCTGCGCAACGTCGGCCTGCGCAGCGAGTCGGTCCCGATCGCGTTTGCAGGGCCCGGCGGCGCGAGCGTGACGCCGCGGAGCGGGCAGCCGCTGACGGCGTATTGAGCGCCGGTCGGGAGAGGGAGATCGCAGGGGCCCGCGGCAGGGGCTCCGGTCTTCCTCTGCGCTCCGGGGTCTCACGCGCATCGTGAATCGCGCGGAGGAACCGCACGATTCACGGCGAGCCTTGCTCGAACGGGTGCGAGGCGATGGTGTCAGAGAAGCAACATAACCGGCAGCGCCGCCTCGCACCTGCGTTCAAACTGCGGCGTTCGACACGGAGCGCAGAGGAAGACCGGAGCCCCTGCCGCGGGCCGTGAGGCCCACGCTCATGACCTGACGCCTTACTGACCTCGCAATTCGCGCACCAGCTGCGCGAGTGTAGGCACCGGCGGTGAACACGTCATGCCGCGGCACACGTAAGCGACCGCACCACCCAGGGCTCGCTTGCTGGCCAGAGCGGCCGGCAGATTCCGGGCATCGGCGGGTACCGCCACGATCATGCGATGCGGGTCGTAAAGCTTGTCGACTTCGCTGCGCCACACGTCGAGCTCGTCACTCTCACCGCGCAGTACCAGTATCCACGGCGGCGACGTGAATTCCTCGAGCGCCATCAGCAGCGTGCCGTGCCCGTGCGGGTAGCGCTCGATGGCCGCGTGCGCCGAACGCAGCGTCGCTTCCGCCGCGTCGATGTAGCGCGTTTCGCCGAGCAGGTAACCGAGCCGGATCAGGACACGCGCGGCCACGCCATTGCCGGCGGGCGTGGCATCGTCCGAGAACGTCTTTGGCCGCAGGATCAGCGACTCGTGGTCGTCGGCTGTGAAGAAGAATCCGCCGGCCTCGTGATCGGTGAAGTGCTCGAGCATCACGTCGACGAGCTCGACGGCCCAGGCCAGGGCGTCGGCATCCCAGCGCGCTTCGACGAGTTCGAGCAGGCCCCACGCGAGCATGGCGTAATCGTCGAGGTAGGCAGCGAAGCGGGACTCGCCGTCCGTGTGCACGGCCAGCAGTCGGCCATCCTTCCAGCAGCGTGCCCGCAGGAAATGCATGACCTGCACGGCGGCGCCTGCCAGGTCGTCGCGTTCGAGCGCACGGCTGGCGCGTGCCAGCCCGCCGATCACCATGCCGTTCCAGGACGTGAGGATCTTCTGGTCGCGGCCCGGCCAGACGCGCGCATTGCGAACGTCGAGCAGTCGCGCACGCGCTTCGTCGATGCGCGCTTCGACCGTGGCTTCATCGAGCCGCAGTTCGGCCGCGATGTCGGCGATCGACTTGAACGTGTGCAGGTGCCACTGGCCTTCGAAATTCGCGTCGCGGTCGAGGCCGAAGCGCTGGGCGAAAGGCTCATACTGCTCGACATCGAGCAGGTCGCGCACCTCGTCCGGCGTCCAGACGTAGAACTTGCCCTCGTGGCCTTCGGAATCCGCATCCAGCGTCGAGTAGAAACCGCCCTCGGGCGAGCGCAGGTCGCGCAGCAGCCACTCGGCCGTTTCTGCGGTGACGCGACGGAACAGCGGCTCGCCGGTGGCGATGGCAGCCTGGGCGTACACGCCGAGCAGCTGCGCGTTGTCGTACAGCATCTTCTCGAAGTGCGGAATCATCCAGTACTGATCGACGGAGTAGCGGCAGAAGCCGCCGCCGAGCTGATCGTACAGGCCGCCTTCGGCCATGCGCGTGAGCGTAAGCGTCACCATGTAGAGCGCCTGCAGGTCGGGTTCGTCGCTCGCGGCCGAGGCGCGCCAGGTGCGCAGCAGGAATTCGAGGTTGGCCGGGTGCGGAAACTTCGGAGCTTCGCCGAAGCCACCGAAACTGCCGTCGAATTCGCGCTGCAGCGTCGCACGGGCCGTCAGCAGGGGTTCGCTCGACAGCCCGCCGCCCGACGAATCCGTGGGTGGCTGCAGCTGCCCGAGCACGTCGACCAGCTTGTCGCCGTACTCCTTGAGGTCGCCGCGGCGCGTCTGGTAGAAATCGGCCACTTTCTCGAGCACGGCGCGAAAGCCAGGCATGCCGTAGCGCTGCTCGGGCGGGAAATACGTGCCCGAAAAGAACGGCCGGTGCGAATCGGGCGCCAGGAACATCGTGAGCGGCCAGCCGCCGCCCGCCTGGTTCATCACCTGGTGTGCGGTCTGGTAGATGCGGTCGATGTCGGGGCGTTCCTCGCGGTCCACCTTGATGTTCACGAACAGTTCGTTCATGAGCGCGGCGGTCGCCGGATCTTCGAAGGATTCGTGGGCCATCACGTGGCACCAGTGGCAGGCCGAATACCCGATCGACAGCAATATCGGCTTGTCGAGCTTACGCGCGAGTTCGAGTGCGTCGGGCCCCCAGGGATGCCAGTCGACGGGGTTCGAGGCGTGCTGGCGCAGGTAAGGACTGGTCTCGGCAGCCAGGGCATTCTGGTGGCCGGATGGGCTGGGCGAAGTCATGGCGGAACCTGGCGGGGTTCGATCGACTAGAATGCGTGAACTATAACGGAAGGCTGCCGCTCGCCGGCGGAAACGCGCATGTCAACGCCGCCCCCGGCACTCTCGACTTCGTCCAGCGACCTCCCCGAGCTGCGGCTCAAGCCGCGCGAGGAGCGCCGCATTGCGGGCGGGCACCTGTGGATCTTCAGCAACGAGGTCGACACGGCACGCACGCCTCTCACGGCGTTCGCAACCGGCGCCCATTGCCGCGTCGTGGCGAGCAACGACCGCTTCCTCGGCTATGCCTACGTCAACCCGCACGCGCTGATCTGCGCGCGCATCCTCGGCCGCGATCCGGCGTTCGCTCCCGGCAAGTCGCTGCTCGTCCACCGGCTGCAGGTGGCGCTCGCGCTGCGCGAAAAGCTCCATTCGCGGCCTTTTTACCGTCTCGCATACGGCGAATCCGACGGCCTGCCCGGGCTGGTGCTCGATCGTTTCGGCGACATCGTCGTCGGCCAGATCGGCACGGCGGGCATGGAAGCGATGAAGCCGGCGATCGTCGATGCGGTCGTCAAGGTGCTCGGCCCGAAGGCGCTGATCTGGAAGAACGACTCGGGCGCCCGCGAACTCGAAGGCCTGCCGAGCTACGTCGAAACGGCGCTCGGGCCCGACATCGAAGAAACGGTCGTCGAGGAGAACGGCGTCCGCTTTTTCGTGCCGATGGGTCATGGCCAGAAGACCGGCTGGTTCTACGACCAGGCGTACAACCGGCGCGCGCTGCTCAAGTACGTCAAGGGCGCGCGCGTTCTCGACGTGTTCAGCTACCTCGGCGCGTGGGGTCTCGCGGCCGCGGCCGCCGGTGCCAGCGACGTACTGTGCGTGGACTCGTCGGCACCAGCGCTCGAGCTGCTGCAGCGTAGCGCTGCCGCCAACGGCCTGCACGACGTCCGGACCGAGCGCGCGGATGCGTTCGACGCCCTGGCGGCGCTGCGTGAGGCGGGCGAGAGGTTCGACGTGGTCATCATCGACCCGCCGGCCTTCATCAAGCGGCGCAAGGACATCCCGAAGGGGCAGGCGGCCTACCGCAAGCTCAACCAGCAGGCCATGCAGGTACTGGGGCGCGACGGCTTCCTGGTCTCGTGCTCGTGTTCGCACCACCTCGGTCTCGACGACCTCATGGTCACGATCCAGCAGGCGGCGCGCCACGTCGACCGCTTCGCGCAGGTCGTGGAGGTGGGCGGGCACGCTGCCGATCACCCGATCCACCCGGCGATCGCCGAGACTCGCTACCTGAAGTCGCTGTTCTGCCGGGTCGTGCAGGACTGAGACGGATGGGCGGTTGAGCGTTCTGGAAGGTAAGATACGCGGCCGATGTTCGTCTATCCGCAACCCGATCCAATCGCGCTGTCGTTAGGACCGCTGCACGTCCGCTGGTACGGCCTCATGTACCTGGTGGGCTTCCTGTCGGCCTGGTGGCTCGCGCGTCGCCGCGCAGGGCGGCCCGAGTCCACCTGGCAGCCGGTCGATGTCGACGACCTCATCTTCTTTTCCGCCGTCGGCGTGATCCTCGGCGGACGCCTGGGCTGGATGCTGTTCTACGGCACGGAGCGGATCCTGAGCGAGCCGCTCAGCGTGTTCCGCATCTGGGAAGGCGGGATGTCGTTTCACGGCGGCCTGGTCGGCGTGCTGGTCGCGCTCGCGTTCTTTGCGCGCAGCCGCAAGAAGCAGTTGGTCGACGTGTTCGACTTCACCGCACCGCTGCCGGCGATCGGCTTTGGCGCGGGTCGCATCGGCAATTTCATCAACGGCGAGCTCTGGGGCAAGCCGACGGACGTGCCCTGGGCCGTGATCGTCGACGGCGTGCCTTTGCACGCCTCGCAGCTGTATGAAGCCGCGCTCGAAGGGCTGGCCCTGTTCCTGATCCTGTGGTGGTTCACGTCCAAGCCCCGTTTCCGCTGGGCGCCGTCGGGCCTGTTCCTCGTCTGCTATGGCGTGTTCCGCTTCATGATCGAGTTCGTGCGCGTGCCCGATGCGAACCGTGGCTACCTGTTGTTCGACTGGGTGACGATGGGGCAGGTGCTCTCCTTGCCCATGATCGTGGCCGGACTCGCGATGCTGGCTTTTGCCTACCGGCAGCGCCAGCCGTCCGGCAATTACCGCGCGGCCTGATCCATGCGGCAGTATCACGCCTTGCTGCGGCACA
>JAOUGW010000347.1 GCA_029865465.1 Gammaproteobacteria bacterium | reverse complement strand
CAACAACGTCCTGAGCACCTGGCATGCCGCGGAAGCGGCGCTGGCCTGCAACGTGGAAACGTTCGTCCTGATCTCGACGGACAAGGCAGTGAACCCGACCAACGTGATGGGTGCGACGAAGCGCTTTGCCGAGATGGTCCTGCAGGGCCTCGGTACCCGTGGCGGACGCACCAGGTTCTGCATGGTGCGTTTCGGCAACGTCCTCGAGTCGTCGGGCTCCGTGGTGCCGTTGTTCCGCGAGCAGATTCGCGAGGGCGGTCCGGTCACGGTGACCCACCCGGACATCATTCGTTACTTCATGACCATTCCGGAGGCCACCCAGCTGGTGCTGCAGGCGGGCGCGATGGCCAACGGCGGCGACGTGTTCGTGCTCGACATGGGCAGGCCCGTGAAGATCGCAGATCTTGCCCGACGCATGATCAGCCTGTCCGGCTTGCGGGTGCGGGACGAGCAGAATCCCGACGGGGACATCGAGATACGGTTCACCGGATTGCGGCCGGCTGAGAAGCTGTACGAAGAGCTGTTGATCGGCTCGAACGTCTCCGGCACGGAACACCCGATGATCATGCGGGCCCTGGAGCCGTCCCTGTCATGGACCCGGGTTGAATCGTTGCTTGAAGAACTCCGTGAGGACATGAACAGGCTCGACGTGCCGGCAACACTTGGCGTTCTGCTGAGCGCGGTGCACGAATTTACGCCGGCTCCCATGTCAGCCGACCTGGTCTGGGCCCGCAAGGAAGCGCTGCGCGAAAGCCAGACCAAGGTGACTCAGCTCGACACCAGGCGGGCCGTCGCGTCCCGGGAGATGCGCTCTGACTGAGCGGAATGCAGGCGCAACCTGCCTCATCATCCCAAGGTCACGAAGCCACCATAAGCCGTCAACGCATTGTCGCGGGTGAGCAGCAGGGCCGATTCGGCCTGGGCCTGTGCGATCAGCATGCGGTCGAACGGATCGCCATGCAGGCGGGGCAGGGAAGCTGCCACGACTGCGTGCAGGCCGGAGATCCCGAGATTTTCGAACCCCGCGGGTTCCAAGGTTTCCAGGATCTGGCGTGGATCGCAGTCGAGCCTCCCAATCGCATGCTTGATGCCGATCTCCCAGATCGACGCTGCGCTGACAAGGACCTCATTGTCGTCGATAAGTTCGCGCTCGCGAGGCGAAAGTTGTTGCGGATCGAGCAATGCCCAGAGGAGCACGTGCGTATCGATGACCACACGCACTTACTTGGCCGCGAACGTTTCGAGTATCCCCTCTGGGAGGGGGGCATCGAAGTCGTCTGGAATGGCGAACATGCCTCGCAATAGCCCAAGGCGCTTTTTCTGCACCACCGGCGCCAGCGGCACGAGCTTCGCCACGGGTCGTCCCGCCTTGGCGATGATGACCTCGTTGCCCCCGGCCGCAACCTCCTCAACGATCCGGGACAGGTGCGTCTTGGCATGGTGGATATTGATGACGGTGGGGGCAGCCATATCTGGACCTGTACTCGAGTGAACTAAGGTTAGTTTAGTGATCACTCCGCGTGCCGCAAGCGCCATTACGCTCTGCTACTCGGCAAAATTGCGACACCCGGCACGGTCGGCCCACCGTCCGGGCGGGACCGTCTGCTAGAATTACCCGTTAACAGGCGGCTCGGTTCGCCTAAAAACAAAGTAAATTCAAAGGCTTAAACGTGAAAGTTACAGTGTTCGGTTCGGGTTACGTCGGCCTGGTCACGGGCGCCTGTTTTGCCGAAGCGGGCAACCAGGTCGTCTGCGTCGACATCGACGCCAACAAGGTAGCCCGTCTGCAGCAGGGCGAGATCCCCATCCACGAGCCGGGCCTCGACGTCATGGTCAAGCGCAACTTCGACAAAGGCCGGTTGAAGTTCACGACCGACGCCGAAGAGGGTATCCGCCACGGTTTGTTCCAGTTCATCGCTGTTGGCACGCCGCCCGAAGAGGACGGCTCCGCCGACCTCTCGCACGTGCTTGCGGTTGCGGAAACCATCGGCCGCCACATGACCGAGTACCGCATCGTGGTGGACAAGTCGACGGTGCCGGTCGGCACGGCGGACAAGGTCAAGGAGCGCATCGAGCAGACGCTCGGCGAGCGTGGCATGCGACTCGAATTCGACGTCGTCTCGAACCCCGAGTTCCTCAAGGAAGGCGCTGCGATCAACGACTTCATGAAGCCGGATCGGGTGGTGGTCGGCACCGACAACCCGCGCACGGCCGAACTGCTCAAGTCGCTCTACGACCCGTTCACGCGCAATCGCGATCGCATGATCGTGATGGACGTCCGATCGGCCGAGCTCACCAAGTACGCAGCCAACGCGATGCTGGCCACCAAGATCAGCTTCATGAACGAGATCGCCAACCTGGCCGAGCGCATGGGCGCCGACATCGAGAAGGTTCGCGTCGGCATCGGCTCGGATCCGCGCATCGGCTACAGCTTCATCTACCCGGGTGCCGGCTATGGCGGCTCGTGTTTCCCCAAGGACGTGAAGGCACTGGTCCACAGCGCCGGCGAGCACAAGT
>JAOUGW010000138.1 GCA_029865465.1 Gammaproteobacteria bacterium | reverse complement strand
GCGGTCCCGATGAAAGTGGCGACTGTTATACCCAGCAGGGACAGCATGCGGGCGTCTCTCAGAATGACGTGCTGAACAGGAACGCGTGCGTACCCGAGGTGCGCGACCGCACGGCATCGCTCGCAGGCACCGTGACGTGCTTTCCCCGAAACCGGGACGGTGACCCGCACAGACTGCCATCGTGGACGGCGGGGCCGCAAGCCGATCCGTCCGGGCGCGGGCACGCCCGGCCGCAGTCACGCCGCTCCGTGTACGCAAATTCCGACGCTGCGCCGGCACGCATGCCTGCTAACGTGGGGATGAGGGGAGGTCGCATGCGGGCCGACTCAGGTCGGGATTTCCCCGACGCGAGTTCTTCCTGTGTCCGTGGCCGCGAACCGATGACTGACCCGCCGAGCTACGTGTCTGCTTCGCACCCCCGCGTTCGCAGCTGGGCCCGCGCAGTGGCATTCGTGCTGATCTGTGCATCCCTGGCGCTCCTGCTTTCCGTCGACTGGGTCTACGCAGGCCTGCAGCGCGCGCTCGCTGCCGCCGAGCCCCTGATTGCCGCGCACCCGTACTGGGGCGCCGTCGTATTCGTGCTGTTCGCCGCCGTGTCGGCGATCCTCGCATTCTTCTCGAGCGCGCTGCTGTTGCCGGCGGCCGTGTTCACCTGGGGCGACGCCGTCACGTTTTGCCTGCTGTGGCTAGGCTGGTTGCTGGGCGGCTTGTGCACTTATGCGCTGGGTCGCGGGTTGCGCCGGTCGCGGGGAGACGCACCCAGTACTTCGGGCCAGTTCAATTTCTATCGCCAGCGTGCCCCGGATGAGGTCACGTTCGTCCTGGTCCTGCTGCTGTGCCTGGCGCTGCCTTCGGAAATCCCGGGCTACCTTTGCGGCTATCTGCGCGTCCGCCTGCGAACGTACTTCGCCGCATTGGCCGTGGCCGAGCTGCCCTATGCCGTGGGGGCCGTCATGCTGGGTGAAGGCGTGGTCAATCGCAAGATTGCCTGGCTCATTGTCTTCGGGCTCGCAGGCGCGGCGCTCAGCCTCTATGCCTTGCGCACGCTGCACCGGCGCCTTGACCGGCAATCGTGACTTACGCGCCCGTCTGCAGATACCGGACGGCGTGTCGTGCCGCGACGGCCGCCGACAATCCCCAGCTGAGGCCCTGCAGCCATCGACGTGGACGGACGATGACGACCGCGACGATCACCGCACCGGCCAGCAGCAGCGGATGCGACGCAACCCGTCGGGCGACACCCACGGCCGCATCGACCCTGCGGAGCGAGTAGGCGACGTCGCCGGCGCTGAGGGCGAGTTCCCGCCGTTGCAGATCGCTGCGCGCCACGAGCAAGGCTCGCTTTGCGGCCAGTTCCTGTCTCCGGCTCATGGCGAAATCTGCTTGTCCAGCAGTTCCAGGTCCCGCTCGAGTTCATCGAGGGTCGACGACAGCAACCGTGACCGCCGCCGCGTTCGTTCCCTTACCACCAGATACGACACGGCAGCGAGCACCATGAAGCCGATGGCTACGCCAGCAGTAGCGGCCACGCGGTGCGTGTCCCAGTAAGCCGCAATCACCACGAGGCCGCTGAACACCAGCGCCACGCTCGCGAGCGCGAGGACCAGTACGCCACCCAGCAACAGCGCGACGACGCGGCGTACTTCTTCCTCGAGCTCGGTGCCGAACAGCTCGACCCGCGTGTGCGCCATCGCAACGAGCGTTGCGATCAGCGCGCGCAATGAATCGAACAGGCCGCCGGCCGATCTTCGGGGTATGTCGGAATCGTCCATCGCGGTGCTCGCTGACGGCCGAACGCGTTCAGCGCCGGCCGAGCAGCAGTCCGACCAGGAACCCGACACCGGCGGCGACGCTGATCGACGGCCAGGGGTTCTCGTGCACGTAGGCGTTGGCCTTTTGCGTGGCTTCCCGGGCACGGGCCGCGACATCCTGTTCCAGCTCGCTCATGCGGACCCGAGCCTTGTGCAGGGATTCTTCCGCATGCGCACGTGCCTTGCTTGCGCGCTCGCTGGCATCGCCAGCCGTGGCCTTCAGCAGATTCTCGGTGTCGCGGACGACAGCCTGCAGATCCGCCATGAGTCTTTCAGTACTGGTGCTGGTATCCATGAGTCCAACCTCCTGGCATTGACTCACCTGCGCGGTTTGGATCGCGCCTCGACCAGAATGTACTCCGTTGGCAGGGACATAAAAATCCGTACAAGTCGGCTTCAGTTCAGGTTTCTTCGCCTATCCCCCCGCCGCCAACCGCTTGTCCGCGTCCTCGAGCATCGCCTTGAAGCGCGGGTGATCGCGCAGGGCATCCAGGTCGGGATCCACCTTCGCCCAGTTCACGGTCTCGAGCGTCTCCTTCTCGAGCACCGCCCCGGGCAGGTTCAGCGCGGTCTCGGCGTCCTTCAGTTCCACGAACCCGCAGGCGAAGTTGTAACGCATGGTGAGGTTGTCGGGATCGAGCAGCATCGCCACCGAGGAAAAGTCGCTTTCCATGAGCGACGCGGCCTTCTCGTAATAGCGCGTGGCGTCTTCATAGCGGCCCTGCGCATAATTGAGGCGCGCGATGGCGGCGTGTGCCTCGGCGAGGTTGGGATCGATCGACAGTGCCCGCTCGGCTGCGGCGAGTCCACCGTCTCCGGGTTCGCTGAAATGAAATCGCAGCGCGGCCTGTGACACGGCCATGAGCGCCCACGCTGCCGCGTGATCGGGATCGATCTCGGTGGCGCTGCGGCACAGCCGTATGATCGCCTCGCAGCGGCGCGCGTTGCCGTAATTGCCGGTAACGCTGTATTGCCGCGCCATCAGGTAGACGTTGTAGGCCTCGAGATTCGTCGTGCCGCGTTGCTCGATGGCCTTCTTTTCTTCCGGCAGCAGCTTGAGCTTGAGCGCGTTGACGATGGCTTCGGAAATTTCGTCCTGCAGCGCGAAGATGTCGTTCGGGTCGCGGTCGTAGCGCTCGGCCCAGACGTGACTGCCGGTCGTGCCGTCAATCAGCTGCGCGCTGATGCGCACACGCTGGCCGGCCTTGCGCACGCTGCCCTCGAGCACGTGGCTGACCTTCAGCTGGCGTGCGATCAGCGGAATCTCGACGTTCTTGCCCTTGAACGTGAACACGGTGTTGCGCGCGACGACCGACAGCGCCGAGACCTTGCTCAGGTCCGTGATCACGTCTTCGGTGATGCGGTCGCTGAAGTATTCCTGCTCGGCGTCGCCGCTCATGTTGACGAAGGGCAGGACGCAGATCACGACGCGAGACACGGCTGGCACCGCGGCGACGCCAATCCCTGCGGCCGTAATAGCTTAACCTGTCAGGCGGTCACAGGACGGCGGGAGTCTCGATCTTCACGTCGGCGTCTTCGATGATGACGTCGTACTGGTAACCCATGCCGTAGTCCTTGTTCAGCACCACGGCGCCGGCCACGAGCACCGTATCGCCGACGTTCGGCTGCGCGCTGACGGTGGTCACGGTGATGTCGTTCGAGCCTTCCGCGCCCGAACCGTCACGCACGTGAATCCAGTTCTTGCCCAGGATGCCCGGGTTGCTCTTGACCACCTTGCCGCGGAACACGACCGGCTTGCCCGCCAGCTGGTCCTTTTCGGCAAAGACTTCGGCGATGGTCCTGCCGCCTTCCGCCTTGACGATTCCGGACACGTCGACGGGACCGGTGGTGGTGGGCATGGGGTGCGGTGACGTGGCGGGCCCGGTCACTGGAGGGGTGCCGGGCGCCGCGGCACCTGGAGCCGGCGGCGACTTGCTGCAGCCAGCGAGAGCCAGTACGACGGTCAGGGCGACGGTCAGGGAGAGCGGGTTGCCTACGGTTGCCTTGGGCACTGCGGATTCTCCGATCGATATTGGAAACGGACGCCTGTCCGGCCGGTGCAGTCTACCGGACGGGAGGTCGCAGTGCCGGCTGCGATTCCGGCAAGCGGCTCTTTCCTATCGGGTCGTGCGTGATCACAATCTGCGCATGACCACCCGCAAGCGCGTGACTCCCGACCTCGGCCGGCTCGATCGCGTCGTTGCCGAAGCGCGCCGTGCGCGTGACCAGCGCGAGCAGGGATACCGCGCCCAGGCCCTGAAGCTCTTCCCCTGGGTCTGCGGCCGCTGTGCCCGGGAGTTCGAGCATTCCAACGTCCATGAACTGACGGTTCATCACAAGAACCACGACCACGAGCACAACCCGCCCGACGGCAGCAATTGGGAACTGCTCTGTCTGTACTGCCACGACAACGAGCACCAGCGCTACGTCGATCAGGGTGGGACGTCGCTGCGCGAGGACGACCGGCCGGGCGCGACCCACTCACCGTTCGCGGACCTGGCGTCGCTGCTGAAGAAGCCCTAGACGGGCAACGTCCGGACCTGCTTGCCGGTCGCTGCGAAGACCGCATTGATCACCGCCGGTGTGGCCGGCGGGAGGCCCGGTTCACCGATGCCGCCCGGTGCCTCCGTGCTGGGCACGATGTGCACTTCGACCTTCGGCATCTCGTCGATGCGCAGCATCGGGTAGTCGTCGAAATTCGACTGCTCGACGCGTCCGTTCCTGAACGTGATCTTTTCGTACATCGCGGCGCTGAGTCCGTAGGCGATGGCGCCTTCGACCTGGCGGTGGATCACGTCCGGATTCACCGTGCGTCCGCAGTCCACGGCCGCGACGATTCGATGCACTCGCGGCCTGCCGTTCGCATCCAGTGAGACCTCTGCCACTTGTGCCACGAAACTGCCGAAGCAGGTCGTGATCGCCACGCCGCGATGGACGCCTTGCGGCAGGGGTGAGCCCCAGCCGGCTTTCTGCGCCGCCAGGTCCAGCACGCCGCGCAGGCGCGGCTGTTTCGACAGCAGCGAACGCCGGAATTCGACGGGATCCTTGCCGGCCGCTGCCGCAACCTCGTCGATGAATGCTTCGATGAAATAGACGTTCTGCGAATGGCCGACCGAGCGCCAGAACCAGAGCGGGATGCCGGGTTCCGCCTGGGCGTATTCGACGCGCAGGTTCGGGAACGCGTAGAGCATGTCCCCGATGCCTTCGATCGCGAATTCGTCGATGCCTTGCGGCAACTCCTTGGCGAACCCGGCGGCTATCGACAGCGCCGGCGATGCAATGCGTGCGGTGAATGACACCGGATTGCCGGCCGCGTCGAGACCGGCCGTGAAGCGCGCGACCGCTGCGGGTCGGTAGAACCACGCGCGCATGTCGTCTTCGCGCGTGTAGACGAGCTTCACCGGTACGCCGGCCGCTTTCGAGATCAACGTCGCGGCGATGATGAAGTCCGCCGCGAAGCGACGGCCGAAACCGCCGCCAAGGTACGTCGTGTGCACCTGCACCTTCTCAGGCGGCAGGCCCGTCAGTTGCGCGACGATACCCTGTTGCGGGCCCGGGCCCTGCGTCGGCGCCCAGACTTCGGCCTCTCCTGCGCGTACCCAGGCCGTGCAGTTCATCGGCTCCATGCAGGCGTGCGCGAGGTAGGGAGCTTCGTAGACGGCCTCGACCGTCTTCGCGACGGCGACGCTCGCGTCGCCCTCGTTACGCGCCACAGCGCCCGGCCTGGTCGTAGCGTCAGCCAGTAGTTTCGAAATCGACTCGGAGGACAACGAGCCGAGCGGGCCGTCGTCCCATTTCACGACCAGTGCGTCGCGGCCCTTCAGCGCAGTCCAGTAACCCTCGGCCAGCACGGCGACGCCCTGCGGAATCTGCACGACCTGCTTCACGCCGGGAATCGCCTTCGCAGCGGCATCGTCGACCGACACGATCTTCGCGCCGGGCACCGGTGCGTGCACCATCACCGCCGTGAGCAGTCCCGGCACCTTGACGTCGATACCGAAACCCGCGCTGCCGTTGACCTTGGCCGGCGTGTCGATGCGGGTCAGGCCCTTGCCGAGGATGCGGAAGTCCTTGGGATCCTTGAGGGTGGGATTTTGCGGCACCGGCAGTTTCGAGGCGGCTGCGACCAGTTCGCCGTAACCGGCCGACCTGCCATCGGGCCCCATGACGCGGCCATCCTGAGTGTGGCACCGGTCGGCGTCGACGCCCCATTGCGTCGCGGCCGCGGTGACCAGCATTTCCCGCGCGGCCGCGCCCGCCTTGCGCATCGGCTCGTAGTGACCGCGGATCGCAGTCGAGCCGCCCGTGGCCTGCATGCCGAAGATGGGATTGTTGTACGCCTTGTCCACCGGCGCCTGTTCGAGCTGGACGCTCTTCCAGTCGGCGTCGAGTTCCTCGGCCACCAGCGAGGCAATGCCCATGTGCACGCCCTGGCCCATCTCGGAGAGGCCGCAGATGACCGTGACCTGTCCGTTCGCTGCGATGCGCAGGAAGGCATTCGGTGCGAAGCCTGCGCCTGAGGTTGCCGCCGCCGCTGCCTGGGCGAACCGGGACGTCAGGGGCAGCGTGAACCCGATGACGAGCGCGCCGGTGGCGGCCGCGGAGCCCTTGAGGAAATCGCGGCGCGTGGGGAATGCATTGGTGCTCATGGCTGTCTCCGTGCCTCAGGCGCTGAGCGTCGCGGCCGCATCCTTGATGGCGGCGCGAATCCGGTTATAGGTGCCGCAGCGACAGAGGTTGCGGCGCATGGCTGCGTCGATGTCGGCGTCGTTCGGCCTGGGATTTCGCGCCAGCAAGGCGGCCGCGCTCATGATCTGCCCGCTCTGGCAGTAGCCGCATTGCGGCACGTCGTTGCGGATCCACGCGGCCTGCAGGGCCTGGCCGATGCGGTTCGAGTCCATCGCCTCGATCGTCGTCACCTGCTTGTCGGCCACCGACTCGATCGTGGTCACGCAGGCACGTGTCGGCTTGCCGTCGACGTGCACGGTGCACGCACCGCACGCGGCGATGCCGCAGCCGAACTTGGTGCCTGTGTATCCGAGTTCATCGCGCAAAGCCCACAGCAGCGGCGTATCGGGTGTTGCGGACAACTGCACGGTCTTGCCGTTGAGCGAAAGCGAAATCATGGGTTTCCCCCAGCAGAGGATTACAGGTACCGGTAGTCCAGCCGTTGAAATTTAGTATAAAGCCGTCTTATGGATGGATCATTACATCAATTGGCTCCCATGTATGAACGGGCGCGCGCAGAGGGGGCACCGCTCGTGCTCGCGACCGTGGTCGCCACCCGCGGCTCGACCTACCGCAAGGCGGGAGCGCAGATGCTCGTCGGCTCCGGCGGTCGCTACGAGGGGATTCTTTCCGGCGGCTGCCTCGAGGGCGACCTGGCCGGACATGCGGCGTCGGTGCTCGAGACCGGGACTCCCAAGATGGTCCGGTACGACAATGGCGGGGATGACGACCTGCTGTGGGGACTGGGCGCCGGCTGCGAAGGCGGCATGGACGTCTGGCTTGTCCGGCTCGATCCCGCGGCGGACTGGGAGCCCTTCGCAACCCTGTCACGGTGTTTCGAGCAGCGTGAACGGGCAAGGTATGCCCTGGTACTTGATTCAGAGGCGCCAATCCTGCCCGTCGGCACCACGCTCTGGCTGGCGGGCGGTCCGGCCCCGCCGGCCGGACTACCGGAACACGTGACCGCCTGGCTGGCAATGCAAGCCGCGGACGACAAGAGTCTGGCGACCACCGGAATCGTCGAGTTCGGCAGCCCTCGAGTGCGATTGTTCGTTGCCTCAGCGGCGGTCCCGCGCGAATTGCTGCTGATCGGCGGCGGTCCGGACGCTCTGCCCGTGGTCGAGTTCGGCGCCACGCTGGGTTGGCGCGTCAGCGTGGCGGATCATCGGCCGGCATACGCGGACCCTGCGCGATTTCCGCGGGCACGGCACGTGCTGCTGACCACGCCGCGGCAACTCGGGCAGCACGTGGACCTGGCGCGGTTCGATGCCGCCGTGATCATGAGCCATCACCTCGCGACCGACCTCGCGGCGCTCGCGGCTCTGGCCGCCACGCCGATTCCGTACGTGGGGTTGCTCGGCCCCGCGTCGCGTCGCCAACGCCTGCTGGAAGAGCTCGGGACGGCAACCACGGCGCAGTTCGGGGCGCGACTGCATGCACCGGTCGGTCTCGAACTCGGCGGGCGCGATCCAGCAAGCATCGCGCTCGCGATCGCCGCGGAGATCCAGGCGCATCTGCATGGCAAGGGGCACGGGCAGGTACTCGATCGCAACACCGCGGCGGCGAGCCTGCACGTGATGCTGCTGGCTGCCGGCAGTTCGTCGCGTTTCGGTTCGCCGAAGCAACTGGCCGACGTCGCGGGACGGCCGATGCTGGCACGCACCCTGGATGCAGTGTCGCAACTCGAGCGACGGCACGCCGTGACCGTGGTGCTCGGCGCGAACGCCGAGCGTCTCGAGCCACTGGTGCGCGAGGCGGCGGCGCACGTGGCCTTCAATCCGGATCACGCGCGGGGCATTGCCAGTTCCATTCGCGTCGGCCTGGCACAGGCGCCGTTCGATGCGCGCGGCGCGCTGATCACGCTCGCGGA
>JAOUGW010000137.1 GCA_029865465.1 Gammaproteobacteria bacterium | reverse complement strand
CGCGTACGCGGCGCTGACCTGGTGGGTGCGGCGCTCGCTGCTCACGCAGGAGTCGCTGCTGGACGCCCTCGCCGACGGCATCTCGAGCCTGCACGACGCGGACTACAGCATGAGCATCGCGGAACCGCGCGATGCCAAGTGGCGCAAGCTCGTCGCTGCCTACAACGCGCTCGGCAGCAGGCTGCGCAGCCAGCGCCAGGACCTGTACCAGCGCGAACTGCTGCTCGACACCGTGATCCAGGCCTCGCCGCTGGCGCTGCTGCTCACCAACGCCACGGGCACGATCCTCTACGCGAATATCGCGGCGCGACAGCTGCTGTCTGGCGGTCGCAGGCTCGAAGGCCTCGCGCTGCCGCCGCTGCTCGCGCCGATGCCCGCCTCCCTGCGCGAGGCGCTCGAGGACAACCGGGACCGGCTCTTCACCGCGACCATCAATGACGATGCCGAGGTGTTCCACGTCTCGCACCGGCAGTTCCTGCTGAACGGGCAGCCGCACCGCCTGCGCCTGCTGAAGCAGCTGACGCGCGAGGTCAACGCCCAGGAAGTGGCGATCTGGAAGCGCGTGATCCGCGTCATTGCGCACGAGATCAACAATTCCGTCGCGCCGATCGCGTCGCTGGCGCAGTCGGGCCAGCGCCTCGCCTTGCAGCCGGACACGGCGCAGCTGATGCGCGTGTTCGGGGCGATCGAGGAGCGTATGTCGCACCTGGCGCAGTTCGTCGATGGCTACTCGCGCTTTGCGAAGCTGCCGCAGCCGCGCCCCGCACACGTCGAATGGCGCCGCTTTCTCGATTCACTGCAGGCCGTCGCGCCGTTCTCGCTCGACGCCGTCGTGCCCGGCGAAAGTGGCTGGTTCGACGAGTCGCAGCTCGAGCAGGTCATGATCAACCTGCTCAAGAACGCCACGGAAGCGGGCTCGCCGCCGGCGTCGACCATCGTGTCGGTCGGCCCGGCGCGTGGCGGCTGGATGGTCGAGGTGCGCGACCGCGGCTCGGGCATGAGCCCGGACGTGCTGACCAATGCGTTGCTGCCGTTCTATTCGACCAAGCCTGCCGGCAGCGGGCTCGGCCTCACGCTGTGTCGCGAGATCGTGGAGGCGCACGGCGGCACGCTCGAGGCAGGCAACCGGACCGACGGAGAGGAGGGAGCCGTGATCCGCTTCTGGCTGCCGCCGTCGCCCGCCACCGCCGGTTACGGACTGCGGTCGTCGATCGAGCCCGCTTCCACCCAGACGCCGTAGCTGCACCGCAGGACCTGCGAGCCGCTCGCGACGAAATCGCCGTTGCGGAACTCGCTGCCATTGAACCAGCAGACGGCTTCGCCGGGCACCTGCTGCCGCACGACGTCGGTGTCGATGTCTTCTTCGACGGCAATCGGGGAGTTGCGGAGTTCGGGATCGGGCGCGCCGACCTGGGTGATCGAACGATGCTCATGCAACATGGCCGTTCTCCCGTTTCACGCCGTTCACGTGGACCGGCATTTCATGGTAGCGCCGCCACCCGGCCCCGGACCCTCGGAATGTGCGGACGGCGCTTCAGATATCTGCAGGCTCCGGCAGCGCCGCTTTTTCCTTCTCCGGAATCTCGGTCATCGTCGCCTCGGTCAGCAGCAGCACGCTGGCCACCGAAACGGCATTTTCCAGCGCCACGCGCACGACCTTGGTCGGATCGACGATGCCGGCTTCGTACAGGTCCACGTACTCCTTGCGCGCTGCGTCGAAACCCGCGGCTCCGGTTCCGTCCATCATGCGGGCAACGACCACGCCACCGTCCACCGACGAGTTCTCGGCAATCTGTCGCGCCGGTGCTTCGAGCACACGCTTCAGGCACGCCACCCCGGTCCGTTCGTCACCCTCGGTCTGCGACTCGAGCCTGGTCACGGCGTCGATGCAGCGGATCAGTGCGAGTCCACCGCCCGGGACGATGCCTTCGGCCACCGCCGCCTTGGTGGCGCTGATGGCGTCGTCGAGCGCGTCCTTCTTCGATTTCATCTCGGACTCCGAGGGCGCGCCCACGCGAATCACCGCCACGCCGCCGGCCAGCTTGGCCAGGCGCTCTTCCAGTTTCTCCCGATCGTAATCGCTGGACGCCTTCTCGATCTCGCGACGGATCTGCGTCATCCGGCCGTCGATGGCCGACCGCGCACCCGCGCCACCGATGATCGTCGTCGTGTCCTTGTCGACGACCACGCGCTTGGCCCGGCCGAGCGACGCCAGTTGCACGTCCTCGAGGCGCTTGCCGAGTTCTTCGGAAACCAGTTCGCCGCCGGTCAGCACCGACATGTCGGTCAGGATCGCCTTGCGCCGGTCGCCGAAGCCGGGCGCCTTGACCGCCACGCTCTTCAGCACGCCGCGGATCTGGTTGACGACCAGGGTGGCGAGCGCCTCGCCCTCGAAGTCCTCGGCCACGAACAGGATCGGGCGTCCCGACTTCGCCACCTGCTCGAGCAGCGGGATCAGGTCCTTGAGCAGGTTGATCTTGCGGTCGGTCAGCAGCACGTACGGATCTTCGAGCACGGCCTCCATCTGTTCCGGGTCGGTGATGAAGTAGGGCGAGGTGTAGCCGCGGTCGAACTGCATGCCCTCGACGACCTCGAGCACGGTATCGGTAGTCTTCGACTCCTCGACGGTGATGACGCCTTCGTCGCCCACCTTTTCCATGGCGTCGGCGACCAGTTCGCCGATGGCTGCGTCGTTGTGCGCCGCGATGGTCGCCACCTGCGCCTTCTCCTTGCGCGTGCTGACCTTGCGCGACATCGCGGCGAGCGCGGCGACTGCGGCCTCGACAGCGCGGTCCAGGCCGCGCTTGATGTCGATGGCGCTGGCGCCCGCGGTCACGTTGCGGACACCGTCGGCGAAAATCGCATGCGCCAGGACGGTGGCCGTGCTGGTGCCGTCACCCACCTCGTCGCCGGTTTTTTCGGCGGCCTGCCGCAGCATCTGCGCGCCGAGGTTCTCCTCCGGGTCGCGGAGCTCGAATTCCTTGGCGATCGTGACGCCGTCGTTGCAGACCAGCGGCAGGCCCCATTTCTTCTGGATCAGGACCGACTTCGATTTCGGTCCGAGGGTGATGCGCACAGCCTCCGCCAGCTGCTGCGTGCCCCGCAGGATCTTTTCGCGCGCGGCGGAGCGGAACAGGACCTGCTTGTGCGTCATCGCACGTCTCCCGTGACTCCATCTGGACGGATTGTCCCGCGCCGGCGGGCCACCGAGAATACGCAGAGTTGGTACCCCGGACTGCTGGAATCACTCCATCTCAGTGTCCCTGCCTGGCCTCGGCCCTTTCTGCGGCGGCCTTGGTCTTGTGCACGGTGCGCGGCGGGTGGTTCGGCGGGGAATAGACCGTGTAAAGCTTCAGCAGGCCTCGCGATGCATTCTGCACGTTGTGGACCGTTCCGGCCGGCACGACCACCGCGTCGCCCTCGCGCACCAGCGCGATCCTGCGCTTGTTGAAGACGAAGCGCGCCTTGCCTTGCTCGATGCGGAAGAACTGGTCGACCTTCGCGTGGACCTCCTGGCCGATTTCCTCGCCCGGCGCGAGACACATGACGACCAGTTGCGCATGCTTGCCCGTAAACAACACCTTGCGGAAGTACGTGTTCTGCAGCGTTTCCTTGTCGATATGACCACAATACGCTCGCATGATGATCGCTCCGTGTGCCGTCGGTTGAATCGTGCCGACTGCAGCCAGCGTAGTACCGCGGCGCACGAACTTGAGTACGTAGATTGTGCGCTGCGGCAGTTCCACGCTGCCCGCCCACCGGGCACGCCACACGCTCCATTGCGGATGCGCGGGGGCGGGTCCGCCGCCAGTGCGCGGGTCGGCGGGGGGCTCGGGCGTGATTTCGATGCTAGAGTCGCTGACCCATGATTTCGACGGCATTGACCCCGCGACGTGCGCCGGCGCTCATCGCGCTGGTCGTGTTCGTGCACGCCGTCGGGCTGCAGGGCTGTGCCACCGCGCCGGTCCGGCATCCGGTGCCCGAGACGCGGACCGGGCAGGCGGTCATCCCCGGCCTGCCCGCCGACGTGCGTTACTGGGGCGACGATCCATCCGCGGCATTTCGCGACTGGCTGGCAACGCCCGACGACGAACTTGGCGCCTGTTGTGCCGGCCTGATGGACCGATCGCACAACTACCTCGTGATCTCGAGCGGCGGCGTCGAAGGCGCGTTCGGCGCGGGTCTGCTGGTCGGCTGGACGGCCGCCGGCACGCGCCCCGAGTTCCAGGTGGTCACCGGCGTCAGCTCCGGCGCGATGATTGCACCGTTTGCTTTCCTGGGGTCGGCGTACGACGGGGCTCTCCGCGACATCTATTCGACCTTCTCGACGAAGGACCTGGTCGAGCGTCGCGGCCTGATCGAGGCACTGGAAATCGGTTCGATGATGGACACGGCACCACTGCGCCGCCTGATCGACCAGTACCTCGGTGACGCCGAGATCGCGCGGATCGCAGCGGAGGGCCGCAAGGGCCGCAAGCTCCTGATCGGCACGACGAACCTGAATGCAGGGCGACCCGTGGTCTGGGACGTGACGAGGATTGCAGGCAGCGGTGCGCCGAACGCGCGGCACCTGATCGGCGACCTCATCCTCGCATCCGCGTCAATCCCCGGTGTATTCCCGCCCGTCCTTATCGGCGTCGAGTCCGGAGGCGTCCGCTACGACGAAGTGCATGTCGACGGCGGCGTGACGGCCCAGCTGTTCCTCGGTCCGGCGGGAGTCGACTGGAAGCGCGTCACGGAGCGGTTCCGGGTGCAAGGGCTGCCGCAGGTGTACGTGATCCGCAACGCGCGCGCACACCCGATATGGACAGCGTTCCGAACGCGCATATCACCACTGTTCGAGGACCCGGACGCCCCCCCGGCGTGGCACGAGGTCGAGCCGGGTTATGCGTCCATTCTCATGCGCGCGATTGAATCCATGAGGCAGACACGCGGCCTCAACGACGCCGTCCAGCTCTATGTGAGCAGTCACGGCGACGACCTCGGTTTCAACCTTGCGCGCATTCCCGACGACTTCTCCCTCGGGTCGACCGAGTTCTACGACCGCACCTACATGCAGGGACTCTTCCAGCGCGCGTACGCCATGGCGCGGGACGGATACCCATGGCTGCGCGGCGGGCTGGCGGTCAAGGAGGAGCCCGGCGATCGCAAGCAGATCACAGGCACTGCCGGCAGCCCGGACGGCTAGAATCGCCGCATGCACCCGCCCCTGACGTTCGAATTCCTGCGTTCCCAGATCGTCGGCATCGATGCGGCGTTCGAGACGCCGTTCGGCCGCCGGCTGATGGTCTACTGCGACTACACGGCGTCGGGCCGCTGCCTGCTGTTCGTCGAGCGCTACCTGCAGCACCTGCAGCGCATCTACGCCAACACGCACACGGAAGACGACCTGACCGGTCGCAGCATGAGCCGCCTGCTGCACGAGGCGGAGCGCACGATCAAGCGTGCCGTCAATGCGGGGCCGCATGGGCGCATCGTGGCCTGCGGCACGGGCGCGACCGGCGCGATCGACAAGCTGCAGCAGATCCTCGGCGTCGCGTTGCCGCCCGCCACGCGCAAGGCGGTCGGTGACCAGCTGCGCGCCTTCATGGGCGACGCCAGGTTCGAGGAGTTCCGTCGCTTCCAGCAGTCGCGGCAGCCGGTCGTGTTCGTCGGACCCTACGAGCATCACAGCAACGAAGTCACGTGGCGCCAGGGTCTCGCCACGGTCGTCGAGGTCAACCTCGCCGCCGATGGCGGCGTGGACGTCGAACACCTGCGGCACCTGCTGCAGCTGCCTGAATACCAGGGCCGCCTGCGCATCGGTTCGTTCTCTGCGGCGTCCAACGTCACCGGCATGCGTTCGCCGACGCGGGCGATCGCGAAACTGCTGCACGCCCACGATGCGTACGCGTGCTTCGACTACGCCGCGAGCGCGCCCTACGTCGAGATCGACATGAATCCCGCGCCTGACGCACAGGGCGGCGACGCCTCGTACGACGCGATCTTCCTGTCGCCGCACAAGTTCCTCGGCGGTCCGGGTTCGAGTGGCGTGCTCGTCTTCAACGAACGGCTGTACTCACCCGAGCTGCCGCCGAGCGTCGCGGGCGGCGGCACCGTCGATTACGTCAGCCCGCTCGACCAGGACTTCATCGCGGACATCGAAGAGCGCGAGAAGGCAGGCACGCCCGGCGTGCTGCAGACGATGAAGGCCGCGCTCGCGATGGACCTCAAGCAGAAAGTCGGCGTCGAGCGCATCGAGGCGCGCGAGCACGAGCTGCTGAGTCGCGCGATGCAGCAGTGGTCGGCCAACGAACGCATCGAAATCCTCGGCAACCCGGATCCGCAGCGACGCATCGGCATCGTGTCGTTCAACCTGCGCGACGCGCGCGGGCGCTACCTGCACCCGAAGTTCGTGACGGTGCTGCTCAACGACCTGTTCGGCATCCAGTCACGCGCGGGGTGTTCGTGCGCCGGTCCGTACGGCCATCGACTGCTGGGCATCGACGAGACGACCTCGGAGCAGTACCGGGACTGGGTGCGCAAGGGGTTCCAGGGCATCAAGCCCGGCTGGTGCCGCGTCGGGTTCCATTACGCGATGGACGATGCCGACGCCCGGTTCATCACGGACGCCGTCGATTTCGTCGCGCGGCAAGGGCACTGCTTCCTGCCGCTGTACGAGTTCGATCCGGCGACGGGCATGTGGACGCACCGCGAGTTCCAGGAACGGCACGAGCGCTTCTCGATCGATGCCGCGCTGGAGTCCAGAGGCTGCGAGCAGACTGCGCTGCCCACGGCCGAGCGCGTGCGTCTCTACGCGGAATGCCTGCAGCAGGCGGGGACGCTGGCCGCGAAGCTCGGTGAACCGCAGCCGGGAACCTGCAGCAAGGAGTTCGAATTCGGCGAGCTGCAGTTCTTCAATCTGTAGGAATTCGCCACAAAGAGGCCTCGACGGGCGGAGTACAGATTTCTGTATAATTGTGCCCATGAAGACGACGTTGGACCTCGATGACGAGTTGCTGGTGCGTGCCAAGGCGCTCGCGGCCCGCGAAGGTCGCAGTCTCACTGCGCTCATCGAAGACGGGTTGCGCCTGCGGTTGAGGTCGCGGCGCCAGGGGACGGGGAAAGTGGCAGAGCCGGCGATTGCCGTGTACGAAGGTCACGGCGGCCTGGTGCAGGGCGTAGACCCCCTCTCCAATCGGTCCCTTGCCGACGCGGCTGACGATGACACCTGACGTCAACGTGCTGCTGGCGGCGTTCCGGACCGATCATCCACATCACGAAGTTGCGCTGGCCTGCGTCCGGACCGGCTTGTCCGGGGTCGCGACAGGGCGGAGCTTCGTCTTGCTGCCCATGGTCGTGGCGGGTTTCCTGCGCCTGGCCACCCATGCCAGGGTCTTCCGCGAACCTGCGCCGCCGCAAGCCGCTGTCGAGTACATCGATTCATTGCTGGCGGTCCCGGGCGTCGAGATTGGCGAACTCGGGCGCGAGTGGCCGGCGTTGCGCCGGTTGCTGCGCGAGCACTCTGCCAGCGGCAACGATGTGCCGGATGCGTGGATCGCGGCGGCCGTGCAGACCCTGGGCGAGCATCTCGCCACCTTCGACCGCGGCTTTCTTCGCCTGCTGGGCAGGACCGAACTGACCCTGCTCAGCCCCCGCTGATTCCAATCAGTCAAAGGCCGAGCACGAGGCGCAGTCCCTCGTCGACGTTACGCAGCGTGGTTCCAGGCACTGCCCGGATTCGTTGCGTCAGGACGTTGCGGCCAAGGCGCACGTTTCCAGGTGCTGCAGCGAGCGCGAGGTTCGAGGTAATGACAGCCACGACAACGGTGACGATGCGGCTCTGAGTCTGCCGGCTCGGCAGCAAGAATCGCATTGAGTCGCGCCGTAACCTCCCGGGCACCGCGTGCACCGAGGTAGGTGGCCAGGGCGTCGCCGTACAACTGGCTGCGGGAAATGCCCAGTTGCCGCGCGAGGTGCTCGCCGGCTTCGAACACCTCGTCCGGCACCGAAATGGCAATCTTCGTGCCGCGACCGTATCACTCCGGTACGACCGATGCGATTGGCGTCGCCGCCAACGGTCAGGCTTCCTGCGCGATCGGAGTGCCCGTGTGGGCGACGTCATGCCTGGCGAACTGCTCGGCGAGGAACGCCTCACCGCGTTCGAGGATGAAGTAACGGAACGCTTCGGCCGCCGGCGACAGCGTCTTCGCCAGGTTGTTGACGACGTGCCAGCGCCGCATCACGGGCAGGCCCTCGACTTCCGGTACCGCGATCAGGCCGTGATCGAGCTCGAGCCCGAGCGTGTGCAGCGACAGCAGCGAGATTCCCATGCCGGCCATCACCGCCTGCTTGATCGCCTCGTTGCTCGACATCTGCATCGCGACCCGCGCCTTCATGTGGTGCGCCGTCATGTATTCGTCCAGCGCCGC
>JAOUGW010000346.1 GCA_029865465.1 Gammaproteobacteria bacterium | reverse complement strand
AGCAACGAACAGCGCGTCGACGTTCACTCGCACATGATGAAAGAGTCCTGCCGCCCGGGCCGCCGACCACGTCTCAGTCCTGGACCGAACGACGACCGCGGCGCCACGGTGAGGCGTAAAATACGAGTGGACCCGCGGTGGATGCCGACCGGAGACCGACGATACGGGTCCGTCTCACACCGACGGGCTATGAGAACCGCACCCGCCCGACCGCGCCTTCCCCGCCCCGCGATGCTGATCGCGCTGCTGGTGGCGCTGTTGTTTGCCATCGGGGCTGTCTACAAGTGGGTGGACAAGGAGGGCAAGGTCCACTATTCGGACAAGCCCCCACCCGGGCAGGCGGCTGAGGCTGTCACGGTGGCACCCGGCCCGACGGCGGAGCAGCAGAGACAGGCGCAAGCGCGCTTGCAGGCGCTGCAGGAATCGTCGCAGCGCGAGACGGCAACCCGCGCGACCGAGCGTGCGCAGCAACAGTCGGCGCAACGGTCCGAAGTGCTCGAGGCGCCACTCGCGGTGCAGGTCTGCGCGGATGCGATGGCTCAGCGCATGACGCTCGATCTGCAGATGCCGATCTACCGCCGGGGCGGGGGCAGCAAGCGTGTGTATCTCGCGGATGCCGATCGGCCGGCAGAAAAGCAGCGGCTGGACGAGACAATTGCCACGTTCTGCAGCGACGATCCGGCCGCGAGGGCTGCCCAGGAGCGGAGATCCCTGGAGTTGTCGCTGGGCCGAAGGCCGGTGTGCGTCGAGCTGCGCGATGCATTGGACGAACTCAAGGCCAGGCCCGCTCGTGAATCCGCCGAGCAGGTCCAGCGGCTGACGGAACGTCTCGACACTTATCGCTGCTATCCCGTGCCGATCGAGCAGGTGTGGCTGGCGCAGCAGGCCTATGAGCTGCGGGCGCCGCGGGACGAGTAGAGCATCCGCTGCACGGCGCTCCGTCCTATGACGTCGTGCCGGCACGATCGGAACGCCGACGCCCGAGCACCCACGCGTAGATCGCCCCATTGACCACCAGCACCAGCACGCCGAGCGCGAATTGCAGCCGCTGGGTCAATCCCTCCGGATACAGCGCCGACACGACGTAATGCTCGACGAACCCGCCCGGGTACCCGAGTTCACCCGCCAGCCGTCGCCAGTGATTCTCGAGCGGCGTCAGCGGACAGATGCCGCCCAGGAACTCGATGCCCGCACCCCACAGCGCCACGGGCACGTGGACCCAGGCCAGGCGAGGCCAGCGCAGCACGAGCAGTGCGCCCAGCATCACGAACGCCACGAACCCGGCGTGCAGGATGAGGACCAGGTCTGCCAGCAACCGGTAGGGCATCAACCCGTGGCCCGGCGAGTCTGCCGCTCCAGCACCGCAAACGCCTCGCGCGTGTACTGCGCGAGTCGGCCAGCGTGCGGCAGCGCGGAGGCGTTCGCGGTGAAACCGATCACGACCTGCCCGGCGTAGGACATGAACGTGATGTTGAGACCCATGCCGGAGATCAGCGTGGACATCGGGCAGAGCGCTTCGAGCCTGGCCCCTGCCAGGTACAGCGGCTCGCTCGGGCCACGCACGTTCGAGATCAGGACGTTGGCCGGCAGGAAGTAGTCCACGGAACCGCGCGGAACCAGCGCCAGCGTTTCCCCCAGCGCAAAGGTGAGCACCGCGTAGGCGTAGGCCACGTTCCTCGGCAGCGCGCGAATGCGTTGCTTGGCTGCGCGGGTGTTGGCCATCACCTCGCGCATGCGCCTGCCGATCGCTGCCGACGGTGTCCCGAGCGGCGTCCAGAAGACGGATACCTGCGTCGTCAACTGCTTGATCTTCCGGTCCTGCAGCGAGACGGGGCAGATGGCGACGAGCGCACGATCGGTCGGCCGGCCGATGCTGCGCAGGTAACGGTTCATGGCCGCGTCGAGCACGCAGAGCGCGACATCGTTCAGCGTCGCTCCCCAGGCGCGCGCCACGGACATCATCGCCCGCAGCGGCAAGACCGTGTGCGTGACGGCCCGCGCGTTGCGGATCGTCTCGTTCATCGGTGTCAGCGGCGCGGTGAACGGACGAATCGTCGTGCTCGAGAATCCGCGCAGCCCCGCCAGGCTTTCCTCGAGCAGGCGCTCCCCGCCCCAGCCGATCGACAGCGCGGTACGCGCCGCATTCGCCACCTGGTGCTCGAGACGCGGCAGCAGGCCGCTGGCGTCGTCGCCGTCGGCGGCAGGAAGCCGGGTTGCGATGACGGTACGGATACGCCGGTCCTGCGGCGATCGGGACAGCGAACGATGCACCAGGGCGATGCCCGACTCGCCGTCCACCAGCGCGTGATGGATCTTGATGAAGACCGCAAACCGGTACCGCTCCAGGCCCTCGATCAGGTACACCTGCCACCCCGGGTGGGTCCGATCGAGCATCGGCGCGTGCAGTTCGGCGACGAGTTCGTCGAGCTGCGCGTCCGATCCCGGCGCCGGCAGCGTCCGGCGCTGGAAATGGTAGTCCGCATCGAGGCGGTCGACCTCCTGCCACTCCGGGAGCCCAGCCCGGCGAAACACGGG
>JAOUGW010000136.1 GCA_029865465.1 Gammaproteobacteria bacterium | reverse complement strand
CAGGTTGATCTCGATGACCTTGCGAAAGAAATCGCCGGGCATCGTGCCTTCCTTGCCGACCATGCGCTTTGGCCAGCCGACGCCCGCGCAACTCACGGCGAGGTTGAGGCCGCCCATCGCGGCGGTCGCTGCAGCAACGGCGGACGCGACGGCGCTCTCCGCGGTCACGTCGACTTTGTGAAAACTCGCGGCAGTGCCGAGGTTCTGCACGGCTTCGACGCCAGCCTGGTCGTTGACGTCGAACAGGGCGACCCTGCCGCCCGCCGCCACGACGAGTTGAGCCACGGCCAGTCCGAGGCCCGAGGCGCCGCCACTGACGATGGCGCGTGTGTCCTGGATCAACATCGGTTCGTTCCCCACAGCGGAAAAGGCTGATTCTACAGTCGCAGACCGCCGTCCACGTCGATGCAGCGGCCCGAGAAGAAGTCGTTCTCGACGATGAAGAGCGCCGCGTGCGCGATTTCCTCGGCCAGGCCGAGCCGCTTCAACGGCACGGGCGCGGTCATCCTGTCGAGCATCTCGGGCGGCATGCCCGAGAGGATGTCAGTCTTGATGAAGCCGGGCGCGATCGCGCCGGCGCGGATGCCGAAGCGCGCGAGTTCCTTCGCCCACGTGGTCGCCAGCGCGGCGACGCCTGCCTTGGCGGCCGAGTAGTTGCTCTGGCCCGCGTTGCCGGCGCGCGAGATGCTCGAGATGTTGATGATCACTCCGCCCTGGCCGAGCTTGATCATGCGTTCGGCCGCTTCGCGACCGCAGAGGAACACGCCGGTAAGGTTGACGTCGATGACGGCTTGCCACTGCGCAAGCGTCATGCTGCTCACGACGGCATCGTTCTTGACCTTTACCAGCACGGCGTCCTTGATGATGCCGGCATTGTTGACCAGCACGTCCAGCCGGCCATGCGCTGCGACCACTGCGTCGAGCGCGCCGATCACTTCGTCTTCCTTCGCGACATTGAGCGTGTGGCCGGTCACCTTGACGCCGCGCGCTGCGAACTCGGCGCGCGTCGTGTCGAGGTCGGCCTGGTTGAGATCGAGCAGCGCAAGCGTCGCGCCGCGTTCGGCGAATGCATGGGCGATGGCCTTGCCGATTCCGCGCGCGCCGCCCGTGACGACCGCGACCTTGCCGTGCAACTGCATGGATGCCTCAGGAAAAAAGCTGCAGATCAGAGCAGTTCGATGGTGACGGCGCAGGCCTCGCCGCCGCCGATGCACTGCGAGGCGACGCCGCGGCGCAACCCGCGCTTGCGCAGGGCATGGAGCAGCGTGGTGATGAGGCGCGCGCCCGTCGCGCCGACGGGGTGGCCCATCGCGCAGGCGCCACCGTTCACGTTGACCTGAGCATGCCGCAGCCCGAGATCCTTCATCGCGGCCATCGTCACGCACGCGAAGGCTTCGTTGATCTCGAACAAGTCGACGTCGGAGACGTTCCAGCCGGCGCGGTCGAGCGCCTTCTGCATCGAAGGCGCGGGCGCGGTCGTGAACCACTCAGGAGCCTGCGCGTGGCTCGCGTACGAGACCAGCCGGGCGAGCGGCTTGAGGCCGGCCGCCTTCGCGGCAGACTCGCTCGCGATCACGATGGCGGCCGCGCCGTCGGAAATCGAGGACGAGGAGGCCGCCGTCACCGTGCCGTCCTTGCCGAACGCGGGCTTCAGGGTCGGGATCTTGTCGACGTCGAGTTGGAAGGGCGTTTCGTCGATCGAGACGACCTGCTCGCCCTTGCGCGTCTTGATCGTCACGGGCGCGATCTCGGCAACGAAGTCGCCTTCCCGCGAGGCGCGCTGCGCACGGCGCACGGATTCGGCGGCAAACGCATCCTGGTCGGGGCGCGAGAAACCGTACCTGGCGGCGGTGGCGTCCGCGAAGCAGCCCATGGCCTTGCCGTCCCAGGGGCTCTGCAGGCCGTCGTAGAACATGTGGTCGTAGATCTCGGCGTGGCCCATGCGATAACCCGCGCGCGCCTTCAGCATCAGGTAGGGCGCGTTGGTCATCGACTCGAGGCCGCCCGCGAGCATCACGCGCGCGGAACCAGCGCGGATCTGGTCGGCCGCCATCATCACGGCCTTCATGCCCGAGCCGCACATCTTGTTGATCGTCGTGGCCGGAACGCTCATCGCGATGCCGGCACCGACGGCCGCCTGGCGCGCGGGGGCCTGGCCGAGGCCGGCCGGCAGCACGCAGCCGAAGATCACTTCGTCGATCGCGTCCGGCGACAGGCCGGCGTCCGCGAGAGCCGCGCCCGCGGCCACGGAGCCCAGTTGCGTTGCCGAGACGGGCGAGAAGATGCCCTGGAAGCCGCCGATCGGAGTCCTGCGGGCAGCGGCGATGACGATGGATTCAGACACGGGGACGTCCTCGGAGAACCTGGGGCAGGATGCCAAACCCGTCGGAGTTTACGCCGCGGTCTTTTTGCAGCGCAAGAAAAAGGTCCAAACTGGGCGACTCAGCCCTTGCTGGCGTGTTGAGGCCGCCGCCCGCGAGCCGGCGCGGGCACGGGCTTGCCCTCACCAGGTGCGCGCGGTGCAAGGCCATGCTCCAGCAACTGCACGAACGCGTCGGCGACCTCATCCGAGGTGAGCTTGCGGCCGGCGCGATACCAGTGCGCAATCCAGTTGAGCGAGCCGGCGATCGCAAACGCGGCGAGCTTCGGGTCGGCCACGGCGATCGAGCCGTCGCTGATACCGGTCTGCAGCAGGCGGCGGATGCCGCGGTCGATTTCGGACTTGAGCGCGCGCACCTGCGCGCTGAGTTCCGGGCCGAGGTCCTGGTGTTCGGCGCGGACCATGCACCAGCCGTAGTCCGACGCGATCGCGACGGCGTAATCGTGAATGACTTCGCGCAGCCGGTCGCGTCCGCTTCCCGGAGCCTGCTCCGCTCGGCGCAATGCGGCCCGGATCGGGTCGAGCCCTGCCAGGAAGCACTCGAACAGGAGCTGCTCCTTGTTCGGGACGTAGTAATAGACCGTGGGCTTGGTGACGCCGAGTGCTGCGGCGATGTCGTCCAGCGACGTGTTGTGATACCCGCGCTCGTCGAACGCCCGTGCGGCAGTGCGGATCACCGCGTCGCGCTTGGTGCCGTGGTCCTGGCGGCGCCGCCGGCCACGCCATGCTGCAGCCGGGTCGGCGGCGGTCGGTTGCGCTGGGGTGCTGTCGGCCATGACGGGACTGTTGACTGCGGGTGGGGCCCTAATCATACTGCAGGGTAAGATTCTACTCAACAGTAACTTCTGGCCGGGCACCCCCGGCGGCTGGAGCAGCGCAGATGTCTGGATCATCGACCGTCCGCCGTGAAGGTGAATCGCAACAGGCTGCGGGCGCGACGGGGGAGCCTGCCCCGCTGCGGTTCGTGAGCGCCGCATCGCTCTTCGACGGTCACGACGCCGCGATCAACATCATCCGCCGGCTGCTGCAGGCCCACGGCGCCGAAGTCGTGCACCTCGGGCACAATCGCAGCGTCGCCGACATCGTGCGCGCTGCGCTCCAGGAGGACGCCGACGGCATCGCCTGCAGCTCGTACCAGGGCGGGCACGTCGAGTACTTCAAGTACATGGTCGACATGCTGAAGGACCTCGGCGCGCCGCACATCCGCATCATCGTGGGCGGCGGCGGCACGATCGCACCGCACGAGATCGAGGAACTGGAGGCCTACGGCGTCGAGCGCATCTACACGCCGGAGGACGGCCGCAAGCTCGGCCTCGACGGCATGATCGACGACGTCTTCAGGCGCGTGCGCAAGGCGACGCGTCCGGGTTTCGAGTTCGGACCGGTCGGTCCGCGCGACCACCAGCAGATCGCGCGCACCATCTCCGCGCTCGAGCGTGGCGAGGCCGACGCTCCGTTCGGCGAAACTTTGCGCCGCGCCGTGTCACGCAGTGCGAAGCGGACGCCGGTGGTCGGCATCACCGGCACGGGCGGCGCCGGCAAGTCGTCGCTGACCGACGAGTTGCTGCTGCGTTTCGTGCGGCAGTTCCCCGCCCGCAACATCGCCGTCGTCGCCATGGACCCGACGCGCCGCCGCAGCGGTGGCGCGCTGCTCGGTGACCGCATCCGCATGAACTCGCTCGCGGCAGAGCAGGTGTTCATGCGCTCGCTTGCGACGCGCCGCCAGAACCTGGCGACCAGCGCGGTGCTGGCCGATGTCCTCAACCTGCTGCGGTACGCGAGCTTCGATCTCGTCGTCGTCGAGACGGCCGGCATCGGCCAGAGCGACTCCGAGATCGTCGACCTCGTCGACGTGCCGATGTACGTGATGACGAGCGACTACGGTGCCGCGAGCCAGCTCGAGAAGATCGACATGCTGGATTTCGCCGACCTGGTCGCGCTCAACAAGTTCGAGAAGCGCGGCGCCGAGGACGCGCTGCGCGACGTGCGCAAGCAGTGGCGCCGCAACCGGGTCGAATTCAGGCGGCCCGACGACCAGGTGCCGGTGTTTCCGACCATCGCGAGTCGCTTCAACGATCCCGGCGTCAATCGCCTGTTTGCCGCGCTCTGCGCGCGGCTCGACGAGAAGGCCGGCGGTGACAGGCGCTGGACCGTCACGGACCCGGGCCCGACCGAGCTGGTCGAGCGCCATGCGCTGGTGCCCGCGGCGCGTTCGCGTTACCTGGCCGAAATTGCGACGAACGGCAGGCGAGCGCACGCAGCGGTCGAGCATCGCTCGCAGGCGGCGAGCCGCGCCCGGAGCCTGTTCGAGGCGCTGCACACGCTGGGCGACGCGTCGTTGCCCGAGCCGCTCGAGCGCTACGGTGCGGCCGCACTGGCCGATGGCGCCGCCGATTCCGCGCTGCTGCGACTGCGGGCAGCCTACAACGATGCGCTCGAGGCCGTCGGCACCGATGGCCTCGCGCTGCTGCGGCAGTGGCCGGCGATCGCGAAGTCGGCCACCGACGATCAGTTCGCGTACACGGTCCGCGGCAAGCAGGTCCGCGGCGACAACTACGTGACTACGCTGAGCCACAATCGCGTGCCCAAGCTCGCGGTGCCCAGGTTCCGCGACTGGGGCGAGCAGCTGACGTTCCTGATGAAGGAGAACCTGCCGGGCCAGTTCCCGTACACGGCTGGCGTCTATCCGTATCGCCGCGAAGAAGAGGACCCGACGCGCATGTTCGCGGGCGAGGGCGGCCCCGAGCGCACCAATCGCCGGTTCCACTACGTCGCCGGTGGCCACGGCGCCGCACGGCTGTCGACGGCGTTCGATTCGACGACGCTGTACGGCGAGGATCCGGACGAGCGTCCCGACATCTACGGGCGCATCGGCAACTCCGGCGTCTCGATCGCGACGCTCGACGACATGAAGAAGCTCTACTCGGGCTTCGACCTGTGCGCGCCGACGACTTCGGTTTCGATGACGATCAATGGCCCGGCGCCGATGATCCTCGCGATGTTCATGAACACGGCGATCGACCAGCGCGTCGAGCGGCACCTGCGGGCCACGGGCCAGTGGGCGGCGGCGGAGAAGAAGATCGCCGCGCTGTACCAGAGTCGGCCGCGCCCGACGTACAAGGGCGCGCTGCCGCCGAACCATGACGGCACGGGCCTCGGCCTGCTCGGCGTGACGGGCGATCAGCTGCTCGACGCCGACACCTATCAGAAGATCCGCAGTGAGACGCTGTCGCTCGTGCGCGGTACCGTGCAGGCGGACATCCTCAAGGAGGACCAGGCGCAGAACACCTGCATCTTCTCGACCGAGTTCGCCCTGCGCATGATGGGCGACGTGCAGCAGTTCTTCACCGACAACGACGTCCGCAATTTCTACTCGGTGTCGATATCGGGCTACCACATTGCGGAGGCAGGCGCGAACCCGGTGTCGCAGCTGGCGTTCACGCTCGCGAACGGCTTCACGATCGCCGAGTACTACCTCGCGCGCGGCATGAAGATCGACGACTTCGCGCCGAACCTGTCGTTCTTCTTCTCCAACGGCATGGATCCGGAGTACGCGGTGATCGGCCGCGTGGCGCGCCGCATCTGGGCGCGCGCGATGCGCGACCTGTATCGTGCGGGGCCGCGCTCGCAGATGCTGAAGTACCACATCCAGACGTCGGGCCGCAGCCTGCATGCGCAGGAGATCCAGTTCAACGACGTGCGCACGACGCTGCAGGCGCTCTACGCGCTGTTCGACAATTGCAACAGCCTGCACACCAACGCGTACGACGAAGCCATCACGACACCGACGGAAGAGTCGGTGCGTCGTGCGGTGGCGATACAGCTGATCATCGGCAAGGAACTCGGCCTCAACAAGACGCAGAACCCGTGGCAGGGATCGTTCGCGATCGACCAGCTGACGGATCTCGTCGAGGAGGCCGTGTACCGCGAGTTCGACCGGATCTCGGAGCGCGGTGGCGTGCTCGGCGCGATGGAGACGATGTACCAGCGCGGCAAGATCCAGAAAGAGTCGCTGTATTACGAAACACTGAAGCATGACGGCACGCTGCCGATCATCGGCGTCAACACGTACCTGGCAAAGGCCGGTTCGGACGACCAGATCCGCAACGCCGAGTTGATCCGCTCGACCGAGGAAGAGAAGCAGGACCAGGTCGCGGCGGTGCGCGATTTCCTTGCCCGCAACGCGGACCTGCGTCCGGCCGCGCTCGCTCGCCTCCAGCGACAGGCCGCGACGGGTGGCAACGTGTTCGCCGAGTTGATGGAGGCCGTCAAGGTCGCGTCGCTCGGATCGATCTCCAACGCGCTGTACCAGGTTGGCGGGCAGTACCGGCGCAGCATGTAAGCGCCGGGTCGTCGCTTGGCGCCGCAGCGTCTCCTCCCTCCGGGTTCCGGGCCGGGACGCGTAAACCCATCCATGGGGCTCCGCCGCGACGTCCATGTCGCGGACGGCCCGGCCCCGGAACCCGGAGGGAGAAGGCGCTAGCGCCGCAGATGTCGCGCGCACAGCGCGCGATGTCGGGCCGATTGGGGCCGCGTGGTTCGTTGCGCGGGCCGTGCGCCGCATGGACGCGGCGCCCGGAGCCCCCAGGGACGGGTTTACGGCGTCCCGCGTGACGAATCCGCGGGCACGAGCGGCCCGCTCACTGTGCCATCTTTCGTCGCCGATCCGCTGTGGGATCCTGCCGGGCCGACGCGGGAGCGTGTCAGCGCGAGCGAGCCGGAGCCGCCGCCAGCTCCACGAGATCCGGTTCACCGAGCCGCTCGAGCATCACTGCGCGCGCCGCGTTCCGCAGTTCGTCGGGCTTGCGCCCATCGCTGTCGATCGGCGGCAGGATCTCGATGCGGATCGTCCCTGGCATCGGCACGATCGCGCCATTCGGCATCGATCGACGCGTGCCGTGAATGACGGCCGGTACCAGCGGCACGCCGCCGCGAGCCGCCGCCACGAACGCGCCGGGGTGGAACCGCTTGAGCCCGACGACCGAGTCGAACGTGCCCTCGGGGAAGAAGGCGAGGGAGTGACCCTGCTCCGCGCGCTGCATTACCCGCCGCGCGCCGCGCTGCCGGCCGCCGGCGGAGTGACGGTCCACGAATTCAGCTCCGATGCGCCGCAGCAGGAACCCCATCACCGGCATGTCGGCGGCCTCGCGCTTGACCACGAAGCTGAAGCGCGGCGGCAGGCCCGCCTTCATCACGACGCCGTCGAGGTAGCTCGAATGGTTCGCCACCAGCACGCACGGACTCTCAGGCAGATGCTCGAGGCCGTCCACCCGCAGTCGCAGGCAGGCGAGCGCCAGCCAGAGACGCGCGACCCACCGCGTGGATGACCGACGCCAATGCAGCGACGGCAGCACTAGAGCGAGCAACCCAGCCACCGACAGCAGCAGGAAGAGCAGCGTCAACGAGTACGCGCCGAAGACGAGACGGAACAGCCAGCCCGGCACGCTCCCCGCGCGCGGCCTGGCCGGTACGTTCACAGCGTCGGCCGCCGAGGGGGCCGAGGTGCGAGCGGTCTGGTCGTCGGGGGCAGTAGATTTCGTGCGCAAGCTCGCGGCAATCCGGGCGGCGGCGGGAGAGACTGGTTCGCAGTGGTCCGAACCGAGGCGCCAGTCTGACGGGACTCCGGCATTCTGTGAATCAGTTCCAGTTATGTTAATGACGCACAGGGAACTGTGAGAGGGGTCACGACGGGGGTCAGAAGGCGGCTCGCATACTGCGTGCTACGTAAAGCCGCGAGGTTCCATGAGCACTGCAGTCAAACCGAACTTCCCGTCCCGAGCGCCTGCCGGCGACGGCGGCGAAGCGTCCCGGGGGCCCGGTCCGATCGACCGGTTCCTCGATGCCGTGTGGATGGAACGCGGTCTGTCGCCGAACACGCTGGCGGCGTATCGAGCGGACCTCACCGCTCTCGAGCGCTGGCTCGACGAGCACTCGGGCAACCTCGAGCACGCGCAGCGCGGCGACATTCTTTCGTTCATGGCTTCGCGCGTGCAGGCGGGTGCCCGACCCCGTTCGACCGCGCGCCAGCTCTCGAGCTTCCGCCGCTTCTACCGTTACCTGGTCCGCGAAGGCATTCTGCGCGAGGACCCCACG
>JAOUGW010000135.1 GCA_029865465.1 Gammaproteobacteria bacterium | reverse complement strand
TAACTGGCTATCAATTGGTTCTCGTTCCGATGTTTGCACTCACAAACGATCGACGCGAGTCCCCACACAAATTACCTGTTTCGATTTTTAAAGAGCGACCTCGGAACCAGCCGAGGTGAGCCGCCTATTATGCGGCAGTTTCCGATGCTGTCAACACCTTCGAAAAGTCATTTCGTCGGGGTTTTTTCAGCTGTCCACCGGAGCCGTTACGCCGGGTGACCGCGGAAGGGCGCGAAGTATAGCTCCGAACGAAGGGTCGTCAACACTTGCGGGAGATATATTTTCCGCGCTTCCGCCGGCACGGCGTGCGCCCTCCGGTCGGGCGTCAGGAACTGGCCGAAATCGCCAGCGTGACGCGTGCGAGGCGCCGCTTGCCGACCTGGAAAACATGCGTCTTTCCTGCGGTAAACCTGCGTGCCGCGTCTTCGACGCGCTCGCCGTCCACGCGCACGGCACCCTGCTTGACTTGCCGCATGGCTTCGCTCGTGCTCGACACCAGCTGCGCCCCTTTCAGCACGTGCGCGAGGCCCATGCCCCCGGCGTCGACCTGCAGCGTGACCTCGGCGACGTCTCCAGGCAGCGCGCCCTGCTGGAAGCGCGCAATGAACTCGTCGCGGGCCCGGCTGCCGGCCCCCGTGCCGTGGAACCGGTCGACGATTTCCACGCCCAGCTCGAACTTGGCGTCGCGGGGGTTGGCGCCACCGGCGCAGGCCCGCTGCAGCCGCTCGATCTCGGCATTGGTCCGGAACGACAGCAGGTCATACCAGCGCCACATCAGGTCGTCGGAAATCGACATCAGCTTGCCGAACATCTGGTCCGCGGGCTCCGCGATGCCGATGTAGTTGCCAAGCGATTTCGACATCTTGTTGGCGCCGTCGAGCCCCTCCAGCAGCGGCATCGTCAGCACGACCTGCGGCTCCTGGCCGTACGCCTCCTGCAGCTGCCGGCCCACGAGCAGGTTGAATTTCTGGTCGGTGCCACCGAGCTCGACGTCGGCCTTGAGGGCCACCGAGTCGTAGCCCTGCACGAGCGGGTAAAGGAACTCGTGGATGGCGATCGCCTGGCCTGACTTGTAGCGCTTCGAGAAATCGTCGCGCTCGAGCATGCGGGCCACCGTGTGCTTCGCCGCCAGCTGGATCATGCCCGCCGCACCCATGGCGCTCATCCAGGTCGAGTTGAACTCCACGCGGGTGAGCGCCGGATCCAGGATCTTGAAGATCTGCGCCTGGTACGTCTCCGCGTTCGCCTTGACCTCGTCCGGCGTCAGGGGCGGCCGGGTGGCATTGCGCCCGGTCGGGTCGCCTATGAGTCCCGTGAAATCGCCGATCAGGAAGATGACGTCGTGGCCGAGCCGCTGGAACATGGCCATCCGGTTGATCAGTACCGTATGGCCGAGATGCAGGTCCGGCGCCGTCGGGTCGAAGCCCGCCTTGACCCGGAGCGGCTTGCCGCGGGCCAGCTTTTTCAGCAAGTCGGCTTCCAGCAGCACTTCGGCGGCGCCGCGGCTCAGTTCGGCCAGTTGTTGGTCGGCAGGCAACATCGATCGGCACGCTCCGGGCGTAATCGCAGTGCAAGGCGCGGGACTGTAGGGGTTGCCGACGGTGCAGGCAACGCCGCGGACAAGGTGAGCGCCGTCACAAATGCGTACATGTCTTGCGCAAGGCTCTGAACAAGTTGAGAAAAACCCCTTGACGGCTGTTGACTCGTAGCGTCCGCGCAACTAATTTACGCGTCACCGCCCAACGGGATTGGCCATTGCAACCGTCTGATTTTTCAATGCCGGCGCGCGAGCAGGCGTCCGACCGGCGCGCTGGGTCCGCGCGCCGCCGCTGGCTCACCGGGACCAGCCTGCCGCTCGTGGCGGCCGTGGCCAGCATCCTTGCGCTCGCCGCCTGGCCACGCCAGGAAGCACCGACGTCGATCGACCTGACGGCGCTCGTCGCCTCGCAGTCTGCGGAGCCCACGACCCCGACGGCCGTCGACGAAGACTTCCCCGCGAACGTCGAGTACACGGTGCAGCGTAACGACACGCTCGACCAGATCTTCCGTTCCGTCGGGATCGACATGGCGGCGCTTGCCGAGTTGCGCCAGCGGCCTGAAGTCCGCCGCGCGCTCGACATCGTGCGCCCTGGCGACATCATCACGCTCACCCACGTCGACGGCGCGCTGCAGTCGCTGAACCGCCAGATCAGCAACACGCTGACTCTGTCGGTGGCGCGCTCGGACGATGGCTTTGCGGTGAATTACATCGAGAACCCGCTCGAGACCGAGATCGTCGGCCGTCGCGCGCAGATTACGTCCTCGCTCTTCGCGGCTGGCCAGGAAGCCGGGATGTCGGCCGAGACGATCATGACGCTCGCCAACCAGATCTTCGGCTGGGACATCGACTTCGCCCTCGACATCCGCGAGGGCGACGAATTCAGCGTGCTCTACGAGCAGAAGTTCCAGGACGGCGAGTACGTGAACGACGGGCGCGTCCTCGCAGCCGAGTTCGTCAACCAGGGCAAGACGCATCGCGCCGTGTGGTTCCAGTCGCAGGACGGCCAGGTGCAGGGTTACTTCACGCCCGAGGGCAAGGGCATGCGCAAGGCTTTCCTGCGCGCGCCGCTCGACTTCACGCGCGTGAGCTCGGTGTTCAACCCGCGCCGCAAGCACCCGATCAGCGGCGTCGTCCGTGCCCACAAGGGCGTCGATTACGCGGCGTCGACGGGCACGCCCATCTGGGCCGCCGGCGATGGCCGCGTCCAGTTTGCCGGCCGCAAGGGCGGCTACGGCAACGTCGTGATGATCGATCACGGCAAGGGCATCAGCACCGTCTACGGGCACATGTCGCGCTTCGGCAAGTCTGCGCGCGCCGGCCGCACCGTGCGGCAGGGCGACATCATCGGTTACGTGGGCATGACCGGCGCGGCCACGGGCCCGCACCTGCACTACGAATACCGGGTCAAGGGCGTACACAAGAACCCGGCCACGATCCCGATGCCGCGCACCGAGATTCCGTCGGGTTACCTGGCGGAGTTCCGCAGCCAGAGCGAATCCGAGCTCGCGAAACTGCAGCTCACCAGTGGCCAGGGCGGGATCGCCCAGCTGGCGAGCCGCTGAGCGGGCCGCCGGTCAGGCGGCCAACTTGAGCTTGAAGCCGGCCGCCTCGAGGTAACCGGCCTCTTGTTCGAGATCGATCGCGGTGAGCGGGTGCTCGTCGAGCCATCCGCGCGGAAACGTCAGCTCCAGGCCCTTGGCTTTCGCGGCCAACCGGATGTCGGGCAGCGAGCGCGGCCCGCGCCCGCGATGCAGCAGCACGGCCAGCCGCAACAGCACGATCAGGTACAACGCCTTCAGGTGCCATGGCGGCATCAGGTCATCGAGCGCGGTCAGCAGCAGCTTACGCCGGTGGCCACCGACGATGGCCGCGAGCAGTTGCTGCTCGTGGCTCGGAAAGCCGGGCAGGTCCGCATGTTGCAGCAGGTAGGCGCCGTGCCGCTGGTACTGCGAATGCGCGATGTCGAGCCCCACTTCGTGCAGGCGCGCCGCCCAGCCGAGCACCGGCTCGGCAAGCGGATCGTCCAGGCCCCAGTCGTCGCGCACCTGGCGCAGGAAGGCGAGCGCAGTCGCCTCGACGCGATCTGCCTGCGCGGTCTCGACGTGGAAGCGCCCTTCCATCGCGCGTACGCTACGCACGCGCGCGTCCTCGTCGGTGAGGCGACCGAGCAGGTCGTACAGCAATCCCTCGCGCAGCGCGCCGTCCGCAATCCGCATCGTCTCGATGCCGAGCCGATCGAATGTCTCGAGCACGATGGCGAGGCCGCCCGGCAGCACGTCCTGCCGTTCCGGCGGCAATCCCGGCAACTTGAGCCGCGAGGTCTGGCCGGCGTGCAGCGTTTCCTGCAGCAGCCACTCGAGTCCCTCCCGGCCGACATGCGCTGCAGCGGGCTCGCGCGCCTGCAGCGTGTCGGCCACGGCGCGCAGCGTGCCGGAGGTGCCATACGCGATGTCCCACTCCGAACGCCTGAAACGACTGATGACCGGCTCGAGTTCCAGCTGCGCGGCCGTGCGCGCACGCTTCATGCGTTTTTCAGTGATCTCGCCGTCGGGAAAATAGCGCGCGCTCAAGCTGACGCACCCCATGTACAGGCTCTCGAGCCGCTTGGCCGAGAGGCCCTCGCCGATGATGAGTTCGGTGCTGCCGCCGCCGATGTCGACGACGAGGCGATGACCGCCTTCGTGCGGCGTCGTGTGCGCGACGCCGAGATGGATCAGGCGCGCCTCTTCGACGCCGGAGATGATCTCGATGGGGTGGCCGAGTGCGTCGCGGGCCCGCTCGAGAAACACTCCGCGACGCTTGGCCTTGCGCAAGGTATTGGTGCCGACGACGCGCACGCTCTCTGCGCGCATGTCGCGCAGGCGCTGGCCGAAGCGTTCGAGGCACAGCAGCGCGCGCTGTGTCGATTCGCGGCTGAGGCGGCCGTGTTCGTCGAGGCCCGCAGCGAGACGAACCATCTCGCGCAGCCGGTCGAGCACGATGAGTTGCCCGTGGTTGTAACGGGCGACGATCATGTGAAAGCTGTTCGAGCCGAGATCCACCGCCGCGAGGACGTCCGGCACGCGATGCGGCACGGCGGCGGTTCAGCTCGTCAGGTGGAGAAGGACGAACCGCACCCGCAGGTGGTCTGCGCGTTCGGGTTGCGGATCACGAACTGCGCCCCTTCGAGGTCCTCGCGATAATCGATTTCGGCGCCCGCCAGGTACTGGAAACTCATCGGGTCGACGAGCAGGCGTACGCCCTGGTTCTCGACGCAGGTGTCGCCGTCTTCCTCGTTCTCGTCGAACGTGAAGCCGTACTGGAAGCCGGAGCAACCGCCGCCGGAGACGAATACCCGCAACTTGAGGTTGGGGTTGCCCTCCTCGCGGATCAGCTCGCTCACCTTGGCGGCCGCCGAGTCCGTAAAGACCAGCAGGACGGCGTCGGCCGTCTCGTTCAAGACAGTGGCTTCAGTCATGGATGCTCCGTGCATCGTCGCAGGCGGTCGAATCTGGGGGCGAATTTTAGCTTACCAAGCCTCCGCCTCATAGCGCGGCGACCGGCTGGCCTGCGACTTTCCAGGCAAATTTCTGCTGCACCGGCGCGCGGAGCTTGCTCGAACGCACGCGAACTTCGGTCTCGAACGGCTCGAATCCCTCCGGCAGGACGACAGCCTGCTCGATCGTCTGGAAATATCGAAACGAGAACGGGAGTTCTGCCTGCGGCTTGCCAAGCAGGTCGCCGACCGAAAAGCGTGCTGGAACGTCGTCCTTGGCCCCGAGCAGCGTGATCTGCGCCAGGCCTGCAACGACGCTTTCGTGCCGCATCGCCTGGACCAGCGTCAGCGTGAGCCGCACCTGGCGGGGCTCGTCGCCCGGCAGGACCTCGAAGCGCTGGATGCGCAGGCCCTGGATGCCGTCGGCCGGCGAGACGATGCTGCGATAGAACGCCAGGTCGTCGCTCTGTCGCGCCAGCCGCGATTGCAGGTCACCGAGCGTGGCCTCGACCTGCCCATACGCGTCGCGGTCGAGTCGCCGCGCCATCTCGAGCTCGGCCACCCTGGCATTCAGCCGCTTGTTCTCGAGCTCGAGCCGTTGCTGCTGGTCTTCGCCCACTGCACGCTTTTCGGCTGCCGCTGCGTCGTAGCCCGCCGAACGCTGGCCGAGCCCATAGCCGATCCAGCCCGCCAGCACCGCGACCAGTGCGGCAGCGAGCGCAGCGTAGAGCAAAGGGAGCCGAGCCCTGGGCATACCGGCCACGGTCACTGGTCGGATCCTTCAGGCGCGCCTGTCGCGACCGGCGCATCCTTGATGGCAGCATCGCTGATGGCCGCATCGCTCCCGGCCGCGAGCGGGCCACCGCCCTGCGGCCGGCGACGACGCGGCGTTCGCGGTTGCGGCGCGCGCAGCATTGCGTCGGTCAGCCATTCGGGCCGCGGCGGCGGACCTTCGGCAAACGCCTGCTCGCCCAGTTCCTGCAACGCGCGGACGTAGACCGCACGCTTGAAATAGATGACTTCGCGGACGGGCGCCCAGTAATCGACCCAGCGCCCCTGGTCGAATTCGGGCTCGGCGGTCGCCTCGAAGTTGAAGCGGGAGTCGTCACCGAGCATCCGCAGCAGGAACCAGCGTTGCTTCTGGCCGATGCAGACCGGACCGCCGCGACGGCGCACGTACTGGCGCGGCAGCCGGTAACGCAGCCAGCGACTGGTACTGGCGACGAGTTCGACGTCGCTGCGCACGAGCCCGACTTCCTCGTGCAGTTCGCGATAGAGCGCTGCTTCCGGCTGCTCGTCGCGCAGGACGCCGCCCTGTGGAAACTGCCAGCCACGACCGTCCCGCCGGCCGCCCAGGAACAGCTCGCCGCCGTCGCGCATCAGGACGATGCCGACGTTGGCGCGAAATCCCTGGCTGTCGATGTAATCGCTCATGGCTTGCGTAAAGTCCGGTTGCGCCTGATTTTTTCACATCGGCGGCGGCCGCACAAAAACATCAGTCGGCCACAGCCCGGCTTGTGGCCACAGCCCCGCTTCCCTAACCTTCCCCCAACTCGCGGGGTCCACTTGCACCGACTTCCTCTCATTCCAGTGTTCGTCGCGCTCGGCGCCACGACCGTCCTGCTGCTGCTGCTGTCGCTGATGCTCGGCAGCGTGCACGTCGAGCCAGCGGCCGTGTGGCACGTGGTCTGGGGCTCCGAGCCCTCGCTGGCGCGGGACGTCATCATGGACCTGCGCCTGCCGCGCGCGCTCACTGCATTCGCCGTGGGCGGGCTGCTAGGGCTCGCGGGCGCGCTCTTGCAGGTCCTGCTGCGCAACCCGCTGGCGGATCCCTACGTGCTCGGCGTGTCTGGCGGGGCATCCGTCACGGCGTTGCTGGCCCTGATGGCCGGCATGTCCGCCGTCATGGTCGATGCGGCGGCGGGCGCCGGAGCGCTGGCCGCGTGCGCACTGGTCTTTGCCCTGGCGCAGGGCCGCGGCGGCTGGACGCCGACACGCCTGCTGCTGACGGGCGTCGTCGTCGCCGCCGGCGCGGGGTCCATCGTCAGCCTGCTGCTGGCGATGAGTGACGACACTCGCCTGCGCGGCATGGTGTTCTGGCTGCTGGGCGACCTGACGCGCGGAGACCGCTGGGGCTGGCTGCTGACCCTGCTCGCCGCCGCGACCCTGCTCTGCGTCGCGCTCGGCCGCCCCTTGAACGTGCTGGCGCGCGGGGAAACGATCGCCGCGACTGTCGGGCTCGACGTACGGCGCGTGCGCAGCGTCGTGTTCGTGCTGAGTTCGCTGCTCACCGGCTGCGCCGTGAGCACTGCCGGCAGCATCGGGTTCGTCGGGCTGGTCACGCCGCACCTCGTGCGTCTCGCGCTCGGCAACGACCAGCGCATCGTGCTAGCGGGCTCCGCGCTGCTCGGTGGCCTGGTGCTGATGACGGCCGACCTCGCGTCGCGACTGCTGCTCGCACCGAGGCAACTGCCGGTGGGCGCACTCACCGCACTCGTCGGCGTGCCGATCTTCCTGTTGCTGATGCTGCGTCAGCGCAGCTAACCGGCGACGCACCGGTCGCCGCCGGCGCGTTTCGCCCGGTGCAATGCTGCGTGCGCTCGCGACAGCCACTCGTCGGCGGTCGCCTTGCGATCCATTCCCGCCTCGAGGACCGCCGGGTCCAGCCCGGCGATCCCGATCGAGACCCGCGCCGCTTCGCGCTGGCCGGGCGCAATGGCGATCGGCGCCGCCCGCACGGCAGCAAGAATGCGTTCCGCGAGCCGCGTGGCGAGCTGGGGCGGGGTGGCGGGCAGCAACGCGGCAAATTCGTCGTCGCCGATGTGCGCGAAGGAATCACTCGCCCGCACCTGCGTCTCTACGATGTTGCCCACCTCCAACAGGACCGCATCGCCCGCCGCGACTCCGCGCCTGTCGTTGAGGCTACCGAGGCCGTCGACATCGATCACCAGGCAGGTTGCAGGCTCCGAGTCCCGCACGCTGGCGGCCACCTGCTCCCGCGCACGCGCCATGAAGTAATGCCGGCTGTTCCAGCCGGTGAGTGGATCCACGACACCGGCGCGCAGCAGCCGCGCGCGCTGCAGCTGCCGCTCGGCACTGGCCAGCGCCTGTGCACCGACGTGATCCAGCCAGGCAGACTCGAGCGCGGCGAACGCGACGGGGCCGTCGTGGCTGCAGATGTTGTAGACGCCCGTGAGTGCGCCGCTGCGCGGCAGCGGCAACAACGCCAGGTGCCGGCAACCAGCCTCGGCCGCGAACAGCAGTCCGTGATCGGCGGGGTGGTAAGGCCCTGACCAGGGGGCATGGAGCGTGCCGTACCCCGGCGTGACGCCGGCGAGACTGTCGACGAATCGCAGCCCGGGCCGCGAGTCGGGCTCGGTGCCTTCGCCGGCGACCAGGCGCCGGAGTTCGTGCCGGGGATCGAGCAGCAGCAACACGCCGGTGAGCGATTCGCCGTCGGCTGCGGGCGGCTGCGCCAGCCCCGCCGCAAGCTGGTCGAGCGAGCGCACGGCCATGAGGCCGTTCGACCAGGCCAGCACCCGCTGCAACAGGACG
>JAOUGW010000007.1 GCA_029865465.1 Gammaproteobacteria bacterium | reverse complement strand
AACCCCTTTTCTCACCCCTACCCGCTAACCCCTTCACCCTGTTATGCTTTCGCCCCTTTCCCCTAACCGTTTCCCAGCAAAAATGGCCCGCATCACCGTCGAAGACAGCCTGAAGAACGTCCCCAACCTGTTCGAGCTGGTGCTCGTGGCATCCCGCCGCGCGCGCAAGCTGGCGAACGGCGCCGAGGCGACGCTCGAGTGGGAGAACGACAAGCCGACGGTGCTAGCCCTGCGCGAGATCGCAGCCGGCCACGTGGGCGTGGAAATCCTCGAAGAACCGGAACTGCCGCCGCCTCCGCCGCCGGAGCTGATGCCGGAACCGGAATTCATGGGCGAGTTCCGCGCACCGCAGATCGGGCTGGGAGACTGACGCCCCGCCCGTCGCACGCCCATGGACGTCACGTCTTCCCTGCGCAGCCTGCTGCCCTACGGAAGACGCTCCATCGGCATCAACCAGCTCATTGCGAAGCTGGAAACCTACCTGCCGCCGGACCAGGTCGAGCTGGTCCAGGAAGCCTACGACTTCGCGTTCCACGCCCATGACGGGCAGCGGCGCCGCTCGGGCGAGCCCTACATCACGCACCCGGTCGCCGTGGCCGACATGCTGGCCGACCTCAAGCTCGACGCGCAGACGATGATGGCCGCGATCCTCCACGACGTCATGGAGGACACGCCCAACACCAAGGACGAGATCACCGCGCGCTTCGGCAGCGACGTCGCGGAGCTCGTCGACGGCGTGAGCAAGCTCGACCAGATCCAGTTCAGGAGCCGCGCCGAGGCGCAGGCCGAGAGCTTCCGCAAGATGCTGCTCGCCATGGTCCGCGACATCCGCGTGATCATGGTCAAGCTCGCGGACCGCACCCATAACATGCGCACGCTGGGCGCGATGCCGCCGGCCAAGCGCCGCACGATCGCGCGCGAGACGCTCGAGATCTACGCCCCGATCGCCAACCGTCTCGGCATGCACTCGATCAAGCGCGAGCTCGAGGACCTCGGCTTCCGCGCGCTGTATCCGCGGCGCTACAAGGTCATCGAGTCCGCGGTGAAGTCCGTGCGCGGCAACCACAAGCAGTTCGTCGGCCGCATCGCCGCGTCGCTCAAGGAAGCGCTCGACCTGGCGCACATCCCCGCGCAGATCGAAGGGCGCGAGAAGGACGTCTACAGCATCTACGAGAAGATGCGCCGCAAGAAGGTCTCGCTCAACGAGATCGTCGACGTGTACGGGTTCCGCCTCGTCGTCGACAAGCCGGACACCTGCTACCGCACGCTCGGCGTAGTGCACTCGGTGTTCAAGCCGATGCCCGGCCGCTTCAAGGACTACATCGCGATCCCGCGCGTCAACGGCTACCAGTCGCTGCACACGACGCTGTTCGGCCCGAACGGCGCGCCGATCGAGGTGCAGATCCGCACCTCGGAGATGCACAGCATCGCGGAGTCCGGCATCGCGGCACACTGGCAGTACAAGGAAGGCGGCGGCACGGAAGGCGGGATGCAGGGCGACCGTGCGCGCGAATGGCTGCAGCAGCTGGTCGAGATCCAGCAGGGCGGCAACCCCGAGGAATTCCTCGAGAGCGTCAGGGTCGACCTGTTCCCGGACAAGGTGTACGTGTTCACGCCGAAGGGCGAAATCCGGCGCCTGCCGCGCAACTCGACCTGCGTCGATTTCGCGTATGCCGTGCATACCGACGTCGGCAACCGCTGCGTGGCAGCCAAGGTCGATCGGCGCCTGGTGCCGCTGCGCACGCCGCTGCGCAACGGCCAGACCGTCGAGATCATCACGGCGAAGGGCGCCACGCCGAATCCCGCCTGGGTCAACTTCGTCGTCACCGCGAAGGCGCGCGCGGCGATCAGGCAGTACCTCAAGAACCTGAAGCGCGGCGAGGCGGTCGATCTCGGCAAGCGCCTGCTCAACCAGGCGCTCGAGGAATTCTCGCTGTCGCTGCGCAAGATTCCCACGGCAGCGCTGGACGCCGTGGTGGCCGAGCTCGGCTTGCGCGCGCACGACGACCTGTTCGAGAGGATCGGCCTCGGCGAACGCGTCGCACCCTTCATCGCCCGCCGGCTGTTGCCCGCGGACTCGGAAGGAGTGGTCGAGGCCATTGCCGGTCCGCTCGCCATCGCCGGCACCGAAGGCCTGGTCGTGTCGTACGCACGCTGCTGCTTCCCGATTCCGAACGACCCGATCCTGGCGAGCCTCTCGACCGGCCGCGGCGTCGTGATCCATCGCGAGGCCTGCGGCAACCTCGCGTCGTTCCGCAAGCAACCGGAGAAATGGATTCCGGTGACGTGGCAGGCAGCAACCGATCGCCTGTTCCATGTCGAGATCCGCGCCGACGTCACCAACCGCATGGGCGTGCTGGCGTCGGTCGCGTCCGCGATCGCGGGCACGCAGACCAACATCGATCGCGTCTCGGTCGTCGAGCGCGACACGGACACGTCCACACTGATCTTCGAGCTGATGGTGCACGACCGGAAGCAGCTCGCGAGCGTGATCCGCGCGGTACGCGGGATGCCGGACGTGCTGAAGGTCGCGCGCTCACTGTCATGACCAGGTCGTACCTGGCAGCGGCCGCATCCGCGACACCGTGGGTTCGCGTCTTACGCGGTGTGGTGCTGCCACTCCTGCTCGTAGCGTCCGTCGGCGGCGCAACGCAACCGGCCGGCAACGAGGTCGATGCCGCAGCGCTGCGCGCGAGCCAGGCCGCCGTTGGCCGCGAAACCGGCGACCACCAGTTCATCGACCAGCATGGCAAGCCGCTGAGTCTCGCCGACCTGCGGGGACGACCGCTCTTGCTGAGCCTGGTCTTCACCAATTGTGTCTCCGTGTGCTCGGGCCAGACCCTGCACCTGCGGGAGGTCACGCGGATTGCGCGTGAGGCGCTGGGCGCGCGCAGCTTCGCCGTGCTTACGGTCGGCTTTGACAGCGCGCACGACCGCCCTGATCGCATGCTGGCTTATGGAATCGATCGCGGCATCGATGACCCGGACTGGCACTTTGCGAGCGCCGACGCGGCGACGGTGCGCCGGCTTACCGACGAGGTGGGCTTCACCTGGCTACCGTCTCCCCGGGGGTTCGACCACATCACGCAGGTCACGATCCTGGATGCCAACGGCACCGTCGCGCAGCAGGTCTACGGACAGGCGTTCTCGCCCCCGGACCTGATCGAGCCGCTCAAGGCGCTGTTGCTCGGTCGTCCCGTCGAGCGCACCTCGTTGCAAGGGCTCATCGAGCGCGTGCGGCTCTACTGCTCGGTCTACGATCCGGTCGCGGGAAGATACCGCGCCGACTACTCGATGTTCGCCGCCGCGATCCCCGCCCTGTTGGTGTTCGGCATGGTGGCGGTCGCGCTCATCCTGGCCGGCCGCAGGAATCCCTGAAGCCGTGATTCAGGCGCGACTGGCCTGCAGCGCGCGATGAATTTCGCTGCATTGCAGTATCGAGACGCATTCGCATCGGACGCTTCCGTGCGGAAAATATCTGCTAGAGTTTGTCCGCAATGACTGCATTCGTGATCACGTTGATGCTGCTGGGTGGCACGCTGCTGTGGTTCTTCGCGTGGCAGCGAGGGTCGTATCTGGCCCGTGGCATCGCCATTGGCGTCGTCCTGGTGCTCGTCGGCCAACCGGTCATTCGGTCTGCCAGCTCGCTGGACCATGTGCCGATCTGGGCCCCAGCGCTGCCATTCGCGCTCATTGCAATCACTTTGTTCGGTTTCGGGCTGCTCGCCTGGTTCTGGGGAGAGGAGTAGCCGCGCTTAGCTGAGGACGGTCGCGACAACAATTTCAGCGGGGGGAGCAGATGAAGTGCCTTTACTACCTGGCGCCGACGCTCGACAGCACCCACGTCATTTCGGATGACCTGCACGAGGCTGGCGTCAAGGACTTCTTTGTCCACGTCGTTTCGCGTGACGAAGCCGGGCTGCAGCAGCAGCATATCCACTCCAGCAATTATCTCGAGACGCTGGATGTCGTGCGGGACGGCATCATCGGTGGTGTGCTCGGTTTCGTGGTCGGGCTGATCGGCGTGGGCCTGCTCGACTACTTCGATCCCATCGGCGTCGAGATACCGGCATTCGTCTACTACGCCCTGGTGGGCGTGGCGACGCTGTTCGGGGCATGGGAAGGCGGCCTGATCGGCGTCGGCATCGAGAACCGCAAGCTTGCGAAGTTCCATGACGACATCGAAGCCGGCAAGTTCCTGATCCTGATCTATGCGCTGAAAGAGCAGGAAGACAGGATCAACAAGATGATGCGCGAGCGCCATCCCGAATCCGAACTGGTTGCAGTCGACCGGCATTTCATCAATCCGTTCAGTACGCTCAAGCGAGAACCGGCAATCCGGCCACCGGCTGATCAACTGCTCCAGAAGGAGTAGTGCGTGGCAATCGCGTTCGCGCTCGTATTGCTGGTGATTGGAACGGTTGCGTTCCACTTCCTGAATCCATGGTGGTTCACGCCCATCGCGTCAAACTGGACGACGATGGACGACACCGTGAACCTTACGTTCTGGGTCACCGGGGCCGTGTTCGTGGCCGTGAACCTGTTCATGGCCTACGCGATCGTCCGCTACCGGCATCGCAAGGGTGAGTCACGCCGGGCGGAATACGAGCCCGAGTACAAGAAGCTCGAGTGGTGGCTGATCGGGCTGACCTCGGTGGGCGTCGTGGCGATGCTGGCGCCCGGGCTCGCCGTGTGGGCGAAGTTCGTGACCGTGCCGGACGACGCCACCGTGGTCGAGGCCGTCGGCCAGCAGTGGTCGTGGAGCTTCCGCCTGCCGGGCGCGGATGGCGTGCTCGGGGCCATCGATGCCTCGCTGGTCGGCGCTGACAACCCCTTCGGCATGGACGCCAACGATCCCCGCGGACAGGACGACGTGCTGATCCCCGGGGGCGAGCTGCACCTGCCGCTCGACCAACCGGTCAAGGTGCTGCTGCGGTCGAAGGACGTCCTGCACGACTTCACCGTGCCGCAGTTCCGCGTGAAGATGGACATGGTGCCGGGCATGGTCACCTACCTGTGGCTCACGCCCACCCGGACCGGCGAGTTCGAGATCCTCTGCGAGGAACTGTGCGGCATGGGGCACTTCGCCATGCGCGGCCGGGTCGTCGTCGACGAGGCCGGCACCTACCAGGCCTGGCTCGCCAGCCAGCGGACGTTCGCGCAGTTGCAGGCACGCCCCGCCGCCGACCTGGTCGCGGGCCAGGCGACGTTCGCGGTCTGCTCGGCCTGCCACGGCATGAATGCCGAAGGCAACCAGGCGGTCAACGCACCCAAGCTCGCGGGCCTGCCGGCCTGGTACCTCGCGCGTCAAGTGCACAACTTCCAGCAGGGCGTGCGCGGCGGCGCACCCGGCAACGACATCGCGGCCCAGATGGCGGCGATCGCCCAGCCGCTCGACGACACGGCCATCGACAACGTCGTCGCCTACATCTCGACGCTGCCGGACAACGCGACGCACCGGACCATCCGTGGCGACGCGGCGGCGGGCGCGTCGAGCTATACCACCTGCGCGTACTGCCACGGCGCCACGGGCCAGGGTTCCTGGTCGACCAATGCGCCCCCGCTCGCCGGCATGAGCGACTGGTACCTCGCGCGCCAGCTGCAGCAGTTCCGGGAAGGACATCGCGGCCGCCATCCGCAGGATTTCCACGGCGCGCAGATGGCGCGACTCAGCAAGATCCTGGCCGACGGCAAGCAGACCGACGACTTGCTGGCGTACATCAACACCCTGCGCTGAACGCAGGCGACGCAATGCCGAGCACGGAGACGACCTGATGTCATACGTCGCGATCGCGGACCAGCACGCGCACCTGCACGACCCGCAGACGTTCCTCACCAAGTACGTCTGGAGCCAGGATCACAAGGTGATCGCCATCCAGTACATGGTGACGGCGATGGCCATCGGGCTCGTGGCGATCGTGCTGTCGATGATGATGCGGCTGCAGCTCGGTTTTCCCGGCACGTTCCACTTCATCAACCCCAGCAACTACTACCAGTTCGTCACCATGCACGGGATGATCATGGTGGTCTACCTGCTGACGGCGCTGTTCCTCGGCGGCTTCGGCAACTACCTGATCCCGCTCATGTGCGGCGCGCGCGACATGGTCTTCCCGTACCTGAACATGGTCAGCTACTGGGTCTACCTGCTCGCCGTGCTGGTCCTGGTCGCGAGCTTCTTCGTGCCGGGCGGGCCGACGGGCGCCGGCTGGACGCTCTACCCGCCGCAGGCGATCCTCGCCGGCACGCCGGGCGCCGACTGGGGCATCACCCTGATGCTGGTCTCGCTCGCCATCTTCATCGTCGGGTTCACGATGGGCGGGCTGAACTACGTCGTGACCGTGCTGCAGGCGCGCTGCCGCGGCATGACGCTCATGCGGATGCCGTTGTCGGTCTGGGGCATCTTCATGGCCACCATCCTCGCGCTGCTGGCGTTCCCGGCGCTGCTCGTCAGCGCCATCATGATGGCGCTGGACAACCACCTCGGCACCAGCTTCTTCATGCCGGCGCTCATGTCGCTCGGCGACCCGACGGTGCACAAGGGCGGCAGCCCGCTCCTGTTCCAGCACCTGTTCTGGTTCTTCGGGCACCCCGAGGTCTACATCGTCGCGCTGCCGGCGTTCGGCATCGTCTCCGACCTGATCAGCGTGAACGCGCGCCGGCACATCTTCGGCTACCGGATGATGGTCTGGGCGATCGTCGCCATCGGCGTGCTGAGCTTCGTGGTCTGGGCGCACCACATGTACGTGAGCGGCATGAACCCGTACTTCGGGTTCTTCTTCGCCACCACGACGCTGATCATCGCGATTCCCACTGCGCTCAAGGTCTACAACTGGGTGCTCACGCTCTGGCGTGGCGACGTGCACCTCACGGTGCCGATGCTGTTCGCGATCGGCTTCGTGTTCACGTTCATCAACGGCGGCCTGACGGGGTTGTTCCTCGGCAACGTCACGGTGGACGTGCCGCTCTCGGACACCTATTTCGTCGTCGCGCACTTCCACATGGTGATGGGCGTGTCGCCGGTGCTGGTGGTCTGCGGCGCGATCTACCACTGGTACCCGAAGATGACCGGGCGCATGACCAGCGTGACGCTCGGCAAGCTGCACTTCTGGCTCACGTTCCTCGGCACCTACGCGATCTTCCTGCCGATGCACTACCTCGGCATCCTCGGCCTGCCGCGCCGCTACTTCGCCATGGGCGACACCTACTTCATCCCGCAGTCGGTGCAGGAGATGAATGCCGCCATCTCCATCGCGGCGCTGTTCGTGGCGGCGTCGCAGCTGATCTTCCTGTTCAACCTGGCCTGGAGCCTGAAGCACGGCAAGCCGGCCGGCGGCAATCCCTGGCGCGCGACTACGCTCGAGTGGCAGACGCCCGACACGCCGCCGCGGCACGGCAACTGGGGCCCCGAACTGCCGGTGGTCTATCGCTGGGCGTATGAATACGGCGCGCCGGGCTACAAGGACGACTTCGTGCCGCAGAACCAGCCGCCCGACGGGCGCGTCGCGGCCAAGCACGGCTAGATGAGTCCACGATGAACCTCGTCGTCGCCACGGTCGCGCTCATCGCAGGCATCTTCGTCTGGTGGCTGGCCGCGCGGCGACTGACCACGAAGTCGTGGGAAGCGCAGGGCACCTACGACGGCCGCGACACCGCCCAGATGGCAGGCCCCGGGGCGGCACGCACCGGGTTGTGGGTGTTCCTCGCGGTGGTGACGTCGTTCTTCGCGCTGTTCATCACGGCGTACCTGATGCGCATGAGCCCCGAACTCGTGAAGGGCGTCGACCTGAGGGACTGGCGCCCGGTCACGGAGCCGCGGATCCTGTGGGCGAATACCGTCATGCTGGTTCTCGGCAGCGCGTGCATGCAGATAGCCAGCAGTTCGTTGCAGCACAGGCAGTTCGATCTCGCCCGCGTCGGCATGTACGCGGGCGGGTTCTTCGCCATCGCCTTTCTCGCCGGGCAGTGGCTGGCATGGCGCCAGTTGCTGGCGGCCGGCTATTACGCGGCAGGCAATCCCGCGAATGCCTTCTTCTACGTACTGACCGGACTGCACGGCTTGCACCTGCTGGGCGGGCTGTTCGTGTGGGCGCGGTCGGCCGGCATGATGGCGCAGGGCCGCGCGATCAGCGGCGCGACGCAGCTCGGCGTCGAGCTGTGCACCGTGTACTGGCACTACCTGCTGGTCGTCTGGCTCGTTCTGTTCGGACTGCTCCTGACTACCTGACCCGGGGGATACGTACGCCTATGGCAGTCGAAACCATGTCGGGACACATCGCGCCGGCCGGCGTCGTCGAGGGACTGCCCGGCGTCGTCACGGACTTCTCGTCGGACAAGCAGGCCTTCCCGGTGCACTGGGGCAAGGCGATGATGTGGATCTTCCTGCTCAGCGACACCTTCATCTTCTCGTGCTTCCTGACCTCGTACATGCACGTGCGGATGTCGACGACCGTGCCCTGGCCGAACCCGAGCGAGGTCTTCGCGCTGAGTCTCGGCGGCCAGCCCATACCGCTGATCCTGATCGCGATCATGACGTTCATCCTGATCAGCAGCAGCGGCACGATGGCCATGGCGGTCAACTACGGCTACCGCCGCAACCGCGCCCGCACCACCGCACTGATGCTGATCACCGCGGGCTTCGGCGCGACGTTCGTCGGCATGCAGGCCTTCGAGTGGACCAAGCTGATCCTGGAAGAGGGCATCCGCCCGTGGGGCAATCCGCTCGGCGCGGCCCAGTTCGGCGCTTCATTCTTCATGATCACCGGTTTCCACGGACTGCACGTCTCGGCCGGGGTCATCTACCTCGTCGTCGTGGCCCTCAGGGTCTGGCGCGGCGATTACGAACGCGCGGGCAACTACGAGGTCGTCGAGATCGCCGGCCTGTACTGGCACTTCGTCGACCTCGTCTGGGTCTTCATCTTCGCGTTCTTCTATCTCTGGTAGGAGCAGCCATGTCCACCCACGCCGATACCGCCCACGCAGGAACCACCCAGCACCCGATCAGCGTCTATCTCTGGATCTGGCTGCTGCTGTTCGTGCTCAGCGCGTTCTCCTACATGGTCGACTATTTCCACGTGCAAGGGCTGCTGCGCTGGTCGCTGATCCTCGTGTTCATGTTCCTCAAGGCCGGCCTGATCGTCAGCATCTTCATGCACATGAAGTGGGAACGGCTGGCGCTGAAGCTCGCGATCCTGGTGCCACCGCTGTGCCTGCTGGTGCTGATCGGCCTGATGGCGATCGAGGGGGACTACACCTTCCTCACGCGCACGGCGACGTTCACGCCCTGACACGCGGGCAGCTGGCGCAGCGGGCCCCGAAGCTGTTCACGCACCGGGCAGTCCACTACCCTCTGCGCATCGACCACGCACCCTGGAGCCGTCCCGTGTCCTTCACTCCCGTCGCGACCCAGCTGGCGCCGCAGGCCATCGGCACCTATTCGCAGGCCATCAAGGCCGGTAAGACCGTGTACCTGTCAGGCCAGATCCCGCTCGATCCGCAGACGGGCGAACTCGTGACGGGCGACGTCGAGGCACAGGTGCGGCGCGTCTTCGAGAACCTGCGCGCCGTGGCGCGTGCCGCGGGCGGCGACCTGTCCTCGGCCGTGAAGCTCAACGTCTACCTGACCGACATGGGCAACTTCCAGACGGTCAACAGGGTGATGGCCGAGTACTTCGAGGCGCCTTACCCGGCGCGTGCCGCCGTCGGCGTGGCCGCGTTGCCACGGGGCGCGACCGTCGAGGTGGACGGCATCCTCGTCCTCTGAGCCCGAGTCGATGAGCGGCGCCACGCTCGCCGAACGTCCGGTCACGGCACTGCGCGGCGTCGGGCCGGCGCTCGCCGAACTGCTGGCGAAGCTCGGCTTGCATACGGTGCAGGACGTGCTCTTTCACCTGCCGCTGCGCTATGAGGACCGCACGCGCGTCGTGCCGATCGGCACGCTGCGCAACGGCGACCGCGCCGTCATCGAAGGCGAAGTCCAGCTGGCAGAAGTCGTGTTCCGGCGGCGCCGCACGCTGCTCGTGCGCATCGCCGACGGCACGGGCTTCGTCACGCTGCGCTTCTTCCACTTCTCGGGTGCGCAGCAGGCGCAACTCGTGCGCGGACAGCGCCTGCGCTGCTTCGGTGAAGCGCGCCTCGGTCCCGGCGGACTCGAAATCGTGCATCCGGAATACCGGCGCGTGCTCGCCGATGCGAGCGGCTCGCCGCCCGACTGCCTGACGCCGATCTATCCGACGACGGAAGGCGTGCAGCAGGGACGCCTGCGCGCGCTCACCGACACGGCACTGGCGATGCTGTCGCGAGGCGCGATCCAGGACTACGTGCCGCCCGGCGTGCTCGATGCGTTCGACCTGCCGCCGCTCGACGTGGCGCTGCGTTACGTGCACCGCCCGCCCCCCGACGCGAACGTCGCCGAGCTCGAGGAGGGCCGGCATCCGGCGCAGCGACGGCTCGCGTTCGAGGAACTGCTGGCCCATCAGCTGAGCCTGCGACTGCTGCGGCAGGAGACCGACAAGGACGCCGCGTGGCCATTGCCGCGCAGGAACGACCTGGCCGAGCGTTGCCTCGCGAACCTGCCTTTTCGGCTCACGGGCGCCCAGTCGCGCGTGTGGGCCGAGATCGAGCGGGACCTGCGGCGCCCGCATCCGATGATGCGCCTGGTGCAGGGCGACGTCGGCTCGGGCAAGACGGTCGTCGCTGCGCTGGCCGCGGTGCGCGCAGTCGAGCACGACGCACAGGCCGCCGTGATGGCGCCGACGGAACTGCTGGCAGAGCAGCACGCACGCAACTTCAACACGTGGCTGGAACCGCTCGGCATTCGAGTCGCGCTGCTGACCGGCCGGCAGGCCGGCAGAGCGCGCGCAGCGCTCGAAGCCGACCTGGCATCGGGCTCGATCCAGGTCGCCGTCGGCACGCACGCACTGTTCCAGGAAGGCATCGCGTTCCAGCGCCTGGTGCTGGCCATCGTCGACGAGCAGCACCGCTTCGGCGTGCACCAGCGCCTGCAGCTGCGCGAGAAAGGACAGCACGAAGGCCGGTTTCCGCACCAGCTGGTGATGACCGCGACGCCGATTCCGCGCACGCTGGCCATGACAGCGTATGCGGACCTCGACGTCTCGATCATCGACGAGCTGCCGCCGGGACGCACGCCGATCAAGACGGTAGTGCTGCCCGACACGCGGCGCAGCGACATCGTCGAGCGCATCGACACGGCCTGCCGCTCCGGCCGCCAGGCGTACTGGGTGTGCCCGCTGATCGACGAATCCGACCTCGTGCGCTACGAGGCCGCGGAGAAGACCGCGGCGCAACTGGCCGCGGCGCTGCCGGGCGTGCGCGTCGGCCTGATTCACGGGCGGATGGCTGGCAAGCAGAAGGACGCGGTCATGACCTCTTTCAAGCAGGGCAAGCTCGACCTGCTGGTCGCGACGACGGTGATCGAGGTGGGCGTGGACGTGGCCAACGCGAGCCTGATGGTGATCGAGAATGCCGAGCGCATGGGGCTCGCCCAGCTGCACCAGTTGCGCGGCCGCGTGGGCCGCGGCTCGGTCGAGAGCACGTGCGTGCTGCTCTACCAGGGTCCGTTGTCGCCCATTGCGCGTGAGCGGCTGGCGGTCCTGCGCGAAACGAACGACGGCTTCGAAGTGGCGCGCCGGGACCTCGAACTGCGCGGTCCGGGCGAGCTGCTGGGCACGCGGCAGACGGGCCTGATGCAACTGCGGGTCGCGGACCTGATCCGCGACGCGGACCTGCTGCCGGACGTCCAGCGCGCGTCGGCATTGATGCTCGGCGGTCCGCAGGCCAACATAGCGGGCCTCGTCGGCCGCTGGGTCGGCGCCGGCGAGCGATTCCGCAACGCCTGAAGATCGCCACGATGAGCCACCTGACCGATCACGAGAAATCCGCCGGTGCGCCGGTCGGCAGCTTCGCCCGGATGCGCGGCCGGCTCGTCGAATACGCGCGCCTGATGCGGCTCGACCGTCCCATCGGCATCTGGCTGCTGCTGTGGCCCGCGCTGTGGGCGCTCTGGATCTCGGCGGACGGCCACCCGGACGAGCAGATCTTCGTCATCTTCCTGCTCGGCACCTTCGTGATGCGCGCCGCCGGTTGCGTGATCAACGACTTCGCGGACCGTGAGTTCGATCCGCACGTGCGCCGCACCGCGAGCCGCCCGCTGGCACGCGGCGTGGTGTCGCCGGCCGAGGCACTGGCCGTGTTCGCCGTGCTGGGACTGATCGCGCTCGCGCTGCTGATCCCGCTCAATCGCCCGACGCAGGTGCTGGCGCTGATCGGCGGCGTGCTGGCCGTGACCTACCCGTTCCTGAAGCGGTTTTTCGCGCTGCCGCAGGCGTACCTGGGCCTCGCCTTCTCGTGGTCGGTGCCGATGGCTTTCGCGGCGCAGACCGGCGAGTTGCCGCTGGTCGCGTGGGTGCTGTTCGTGGCGGGCGTGCTGTGGACCACGGCGTACGACACGATCTACGCGATGGTCGATCGCGAGGACGACCTGGTGATCGGCATCCGTTCGTCGGCGATCCTGTTCGGCCGCGCGGATCGCGGGATCGTCGCACTGCTGCAGGCCGGCACGCTGGTCCTGCTCGCGCTCGCGGGTTACCTCGCGCAGCTCGGTCGCTGGTACTGGCTGGGTCTCGCCATCGCGGCGGCCAGCTCCCTGCACCAGCAATACCTGATCCGCCGGCGCGACCCGGCGGACTGCTTCCGCGCTTTCCTGAACAACAACCTGTTCGGCCTCGCCGTGTTCGGCGGCATCCTGCTCGATTACCTGTTCCGGGCCTGATCGGGTTCGACCCAGCCCTCGGATCCCGGCAGCCGCCGGTGCCGCGCCGCCTTGGCGAGCAGATGCGAGCCCACCGGCGACGTGATCGCGATGAACAGGGAAATCAGGAACTCGTGCACTGACAGCCCGCCGCCCAGCGTACTCAGGTACAGCGCCGAAGCGACCAGCAGGCTGCCGATGCCGATGGTCGTGGCCTTCGACGGGCCGTGCAGGCGCGTGAAGAAATCCGGCATGCGCATGAGGCCGAGCGAGCCGATGAGCGTGAACCCGGCGCCGATCACGACCAGCGCCGCCACGATTGCTTCCAGCCAGGGAATCGTCGACACGAAGCCTCCTATTCGATGACGTCGCCGCGCGTGATGTACTTGCACAGCACGACGGTCGTGACGAAGCCGAGCATCGCGATCAGCAGCGCGGCTTCGTAGTAGCGACCGGTGCCCAGCTCGAGCCCGTAGATCACCAGCATGGCCGCGCTGTTGACATAGAGCGTGTCGAGGGCGAGCACGCGGTCGAGGATGTCGGGCCCGAGAACCAGGCGCACCAGCGTGAACACGACCGAAAGGCCGAGCAGGCCGAAGGCGATGTCGATTGCGTGATTCAGCATTCCAGTATCTCCTGCAGGCGGCCCTCGTACCGGTCCTTGATCGCCCGCACCATTTCTTCCGCATCGACGCAGCGCAGCACGTGCACCACGAGCCGGCGGCCGGCGACAGGATCGCCCTCGACGTCGACAGAGACCGTGCCGGGCGTGAGCGTGACCGTCGAGGCAAGCACGGTGATCGCAAAGTCCGTGCGGAGGTCGAGCGGCACCCGCACGAACGTGGGGCGCAATCGCGATACGGGGCCGAGGATCAGCACGGCCAGCTGCAGGTTCGCGAGCACGACGTCGTAGCAGACGACGGCGACGTACTGGATGACCCGCAGCGGCCGGTCGACCGCGATCGGCTCGGGCCAGAAATGCCGCGTGAAGTACGGAATCGCGACCGACAGCAACGAACCGAGCAAGACGTGACTGGGGTGGATGCTGTTGTTGAGCCAGAGCCAGGCGACGAGCAGGACCGCGCTCAGCAGCGGGTGGGGCAGCCAGCGTCGCGCTGCGTTCATCGCAGCCTCCGGCGATCATCGGGCTGCGCGTGGCCGCCACCGAGAACCGCGTCGACATACACGGCTGGCTTCGCGAGGTCGCGCCCCACCGCCTGTGCAAATGCCGTCGCGCTTCCGCCCCAGGCGACGAGAGCGGCGATGCAGCCGAGGATCGCCGCGGGAGCGGCCAGTGCGGCCAGGCTCGGGCGGGGTGCCCGCGCACCGCCAGACGGTGACAGGGTGCGCCAGAAGACGGCGCTGCCGGCGCGGGAGAGTGCAACGATGACGACGAGTGCGGCGCCTAGCAGCGAGCTCCAGATCAGCGCGGCGGCCGGGTGACCGCTCGACGCGTCGAGGATGAGAACCTTGCCGACGAAGCCGGACAGCGGCGGCAGGCCCGCCACGGCCGCGGCCGTGATGAAGAAGAACGACCCGAGCAGCGCGCCGTGCGGCATTGCGTCGGCGGTGTCGAGCCGATCCCCGGCCGACGTGCGGTCGCCAGCGACCAGGTCGACGACCAGGAACAGCGCCGCGCTCGCGAGCGTCGAGTGCACCAGGTAGTAGATCGCAGCGGCGTAGCCACCTTCGGTAAACAGCGCGACGGCCACCAGCAGCGAGCCGACGGAGTACACCACGACCCACCCCGCGGCGATCCGCAGCGACCGGGCGGCAAGGACGCCCAGCGCACCGAAGGCCAATGTCGCCAGCGCGAGCGGCAGTAGCCATGCCTCGGCGACGTTGGCCAGCTCGCCTGCCTGCGGACCGAACGCCAGTGGGTAGACCCTGAGCACCGCATACACGCCGACTTTCGTCAGCACGGCGAAGAGCGCGGCGACCGCAGCCGCGGCCGCACCGTAAGCACGCGGCAACCAGAAGCCCAGCGGCAACAGCGCGGACTTCAGCGCGAACACGACGAGCAGCAACAGCGCGCCAGTCCGCGCGAGTGGCGCGTCGGCGCTCGTCAGCGCCGGGATGGCCCGGGCGAGGTCCGCGAAGTTCAGCGTGCCGGCCACGCCGTAAATCAGCGCAACGCCCAGCAGGAAGAGCGCGGACCCGATCAGGTTGAGCACCACCACGTGCAGCGCTGCCTTGACCCGATCAGCCGTCAGGCCGTGCAACAGCAGCGCGTACGACGCGATCAGCAGCACCTCGAAGAACACGAAGAGATTGAACAGGTCGCCGGTCAGGAACGCGCCCTGGATGCCGAGCAACTGGAACTGGAACAACGCGAGGAATCGCTGAGCCGACGTCTCCGTATCGCGGGCGACGGCGTACAGCAGGCTCGCACAGGCGACTATTCCCGCCAGCACGAGCAGCGCCGCGGCCAGCCGGTCCACGACCAGCACGATGCCGAACGGCGGGGCCCAGCCCCCAAGCGCGTACACCAGCACCGGGCCCTCCCTGACCGTAACGAACAGCATGCTCGCGGCCGCCAGCTGGCCGACGACCGCGGCGAGGCTGAATGCATGACGCGCGTTCGGAGACCATTTCGTCGACAGCAGCAGCACGCTGCCCGCGATCAGCGGCAGCAGGATCGGGACGATCGGCAGGTGATTCAACGCTCACCTCCGTCGACGTGATCGCCGCCCGTGGCATGGATGGCGCGCAATGCCAGGACGACCATCAGCGCGGTCATGCCGAAGCCGATCACGATTGCCGTCAGCACCAGAGCCTGCGGGATCGGGTCCGGAAAACGCTCGAGGCCCTGGTCCGTGAGCGGCGCGCTGGCCATGACGAGGCGGCCCGACGCGAACAGGAAGAGGTTCACCGCATAGGAGAGCAGCGTCAGCCCCAGCAGCACGGGATAGGTCCGCGCGCGGAGCAGCAGGTACACCGCGCAGGACGTCAGCGTGCCGATGGCGATGGCGAAGAGCGCCTCCATGTCAGGAACCCCTCGCGGCTGGGCCGGATAGCGCCCCGAGTCGTCCGACGATCACCATCACGACGCCGACCACGACGACGTAGATGCCGAGGTCGAACATCATGGCGCTCGCGAGTTCGAACTCGCCGACCACGGGCCAGTGGACGTAGCCGAAGGTCGACGTCAGGAACGGCGCGCCGAACGCCCAGCTCGCGAGGCCGGTCGCCGTGGCGAGCAGCAGGCCGAGCGCAATCGCTGTCGAATAGTTCCACGGCAGGCGTTCCCGGGCCCAGTCACTGCCGTACGCCACGTACTGCAGCAGGATCGCCGTGCCCGTGACGAGGCCGGCGATGAAGCCGCCACCCGGGGCGTTGTGGCCACGCAGGAACAGGTATACCGACACCAGCAGCGCCAACGGCAGCAGCGGGCGCGCCAGCACCCGCAGCATCAGCGGATGGCGCTCGGTCGCCCACGGACGGCCGTCCCAGTCCCGCTGGGGTGCATCGAGCTTGAGTTCCTGCAGCAGCGCGACGATCGCCACGGCGGCGATGCCGAGCACGGTGATTTCACCGAGCGTGTCGAACCCGCGGAAGTCGACGAGGATGACGTTGACCACGTTGTAGCCGCCGCCCTGCGGTTTTGCATTTTCCAGGTAATACCAGGCGATCGTGCTGAAGGGGCGTGTCAGCACGGCCCATGCCAGCAGCCCTGCGCCAAGGCCGGCCGCGATGGCGACCACGGCGTCACGCGCACGCCGCAGCCCCGACGACTCGCGTGGGCTCTCCGCCGGCATGAAGTACAGCGCGAGCAGCAGCAGCAGGACCGTGACGATCTCGACCAGCAACTGCGTCAGGGCGAGGTCCGGAGCGGAGAACCGCACGAAGGCCAGCGAGACGACGAGACCGACGACGCCGATCAGCACGAGCGCGAGCAGCCTCCGCGCGTGCAGGGCCGTCGCCGCGACAGCTGCGAACACGAGGGCCGCCGTGAGTGCGACGGCGAGCGCGTCCGGCGGCGGCGTGGCGTCGATAGGCGCCAGCGACAGGCCGCGCGCGCCGACGAACCCGACGCCGAGCGTGGCAAGCAGGAGCAACAGCACGTAGCGCTGCAGCGAGGCGTTGGCGATGCGGTCGACCAGTCGCCGTGATCCCGCGACGGCGAGCGCAACAAGCCCCTCCACCAGGGCCCGTCCGTCATAGCCTTGCTGGCGGTACCCATGCAGGCCGAAGTAATAGCGTCGCGCGAAATAGATGCTCGCGCCCCCGACGAGCGCGACCACGCTCATGAGCACCGGCAGGTCGAACCCGTGCCACAGGGCCAGGGAATACTCCGGCAGCGGCGCCTGCAACACGGCACCGCCCGCTGCCCCCAACAGCGGGTCCACGATCAGGCCCGGCAGGAGCCCAACCAGCAGGCAGAGTCCCACGAGGATCTCGACCGGTACCTTCATCCAGCGCGGCGGCGCGTGCGGCACGCGCGCGAGCCCCTGGGGTGGTGGGCCGAAGAACACGTCGTGGACGAAACGGGTGGAATAGGCCACCGTGAAGACGCTGGCAAGCGTCGCCGCGACGGGCAGCACCCAGTAGCGCGAGCCCAGCCACTGCACCTGCAGCGTCTCCGCGAAAAACATTTCCTTGCTGAGGAAGCCGTTCAGCAGGGGTACGCCCGCCATCGCGCCCGCAGCGACCGTGGCGAGTGCAGCGGTCCAGGGCATGAAACGTGCGAGCCCGCTCAGCCGCCGCATGTCGCGTGTGCCGGTCTCGTGGTCGACGATCCCGGCCGCCATGAACAGCGAAGCCTTGAATACCGCGTGATTGATGATGTGGAACACCGCGGCGACGGCGCCGGCCGGCGTGCCGAACCCGAACAGCAGCGTGATCAGGCCGAGGTGGCTGACCGTCGAGTAGGCCAGCAGTCCCTTGAGGTCGTGGCGGAACAGCGCGACGTAGGCTGCGAACAGCTGCGTCGTGAGACCGACGCCGCTGACGATGTAGAACCAGGTCTCGGTCCCCGCGAACGCGGGAAACAGCCGCCCGAGCAGGAAGATGCCGGCCTTCACCATGGTGGCCGAATGCAGGTAGGCGCTGACTGGTGTGGGTGCCGCCATGGCGTGCGGCAGCCAGAAATGGAACGGGAACTGCGCCGACTTGGTGAAGGCCCCGAGCAGCACCAGCACGAGCATGGTTTCGTACAGGGGGTGCGCCTTGATGACAGGCCCCGACGCCAGCACGTCCGACAGCTCGAAGCTGCCCACGACGTGGCCGATCAGCAGCACCCCGGCGAGAAGCGCCAGGCCCCCCGCACCGGTCACCATGAGCGCGAGGCGGGCGCCGCGTCGCGCGTCCGCGTCGTGCCGCCAGAATCCGATCAGCAGGAACGAGCTGAGGCTGGTCAGTTCCCAGAACGTGACGAGGAGCAGCAGGTTCTCAGCGAGCACCACCCCGAGCATCGCGCCCATGAAGAGCAGCAGCAGCCCGTAGAAGCGCTCCTTGGGCTCCTCGGGCGACAGGTAGTAGCGGGAATACAGGATGACCAGCAGCCCGATGCCCAGGATCAGCAGGGCAAACAGCAACCCGAAACCGTCCAGCCTGAAGGTGGCGTTGAGTCCCGCCTCGGGGATCCACGACCAACCGCTCACCAGCGTCGCGCCGGCGAGCACGCTCGGAGCCTGGCTGAGGACGAGCGCGAGCGATGCAGCCGCCAGGGCGGCAGCCGTGCGCGCCGGGTCGACCCCCAGGGCCCGCGACAGCGCCGCCGGCAGCCACGCGCCCAGCAGCGGGATCAGGATTACGAGGGACAGCAACATGAGTCCGTTTTCTGTGGGCGAGCGCGCCTGGCTGACCAGAAGCCGCTAGTGTAGCCGGTCGGGTCGCTGGCCTTTCGCCGGCGGGGCGCAGCGGGGTTCAGCACTGCGTCGCTCTCGCCAGTGCCCACACCACGACCCCGGATGCACCGGCAACGAGCAAGGCCTGTGCGGCCGTCGCAACGGTACTGCCCGTGGTGACGACGTCGTCAATCAGCAGAACCTGCTGGCCCGCCACGACGCTGGAGTCGGCGGCAAAAGCCCCGCTCAGGTTGCCGGCGCGTTCCCGGCGCGAGAGTCCGACCTGCGGCGCCGTGCTGCGTATCCGGCGCAATCCCGGGCCTGCGAGCCGCAGGTCCAGCAGGCGCGACACGACCCGCGCGATTTCGTGCGACTGGTTGAAGCCCCGTTCGACCAGCCGCGACGGGTGCAAGGGCATCGGCACGACCAGTGCCGCTCTTTGCCATGGGTCGGCTTGCTCACGCAGTGCCTGCGCGACCATGCACGTGCCGAAGACCCGCGCGTTCGCCAGGGCGCCTTGGTACTTGAGTGCCTGCACCAGCTGCGTCACCGGAAACTCATAGGCCCACGGAGCCACACACCGGGAGTACGGCAGGTCGAGCGCACGGCATTGCGCGCAACCGTGGTCGGATGCGCCGGCTTCCGCGTCGCGCGGCAGTCCGCAGCGCCGGCACGGGTCCGGCACCACCGGGATTTCGGCCTCGCAGTCCGCACACAGGTCGTATGCCGGGGGTTGCCCGGGACGGCGGCACAGGACGCAGCGCGGTGGCAGCACCCACCCCGCGCAGCGATCAATGAGCGTGTAAACCTGGCTGCGGCGCATTGGTTGACAGGGTTGGCCGGGGTCCGAATACTGCCCGGACGCTGCTCCGCACAGCGTGGGCCGCCTGTCTGCCCGATGCCTGCGGTGTTTCTGCCCACTGCTGCGAGATTCTCACCATGCCCGCGCCTGACCTGAGCCTGCTCGGCACCGTACGCACCGACTGGACGCTCGAGGAGGCGCGTGCGATCTACACGGCGCCGTTCAGCGACCTGCTTTTCCACGCGCAGCGCGTGCATCGCGACAACTTCGTGCCGAACCAGGTGCAGGTCAGCACGTTGCTGTCCGTGAAGACGGGCGCCTGCCCGGAGGACTGCAAGTACTGCCCGCAGAGCGTGCGTTACGACACCGGGCTCGACCGCGAACAGTTGCTCGACGTGAGCGCCGTGGTCGAAGCCGCGAAGGCCGCGAAGGCGAGCGGCGCCACCCGGTTCTGCATGGGCGCGGCGTATCGCAGCCCGAAACCGAAGCAGCTGGAGCAGATCAAGCGCATGGTGCAGGAAGTGCGCGCGCTGGGACTCGAGACGTGCGCGACGGCGGGCATGCTGACACCGCAGCAGGCGACGGAGCTGAAGGACGCGGGACTCGACTACTACAACCACAACCTCGACACGTCGAAGGAGTTCTACGGCGAGGTCATCACGACGCGCACGTACCAGGATCGCCTCGACACCTTGCAGGCCGTGCGTGACGCCGGCATCAGCGTGTGCTGTGGCGGCATCCTCGGCATGGGTGAATCCGAGGCTGATCGCGTGGCGCTGCTGCATACGCTCGCGACCCTGCCGCAGCATCCGCAGAGCGTGCCGATCAACCAGCTGGTGCAGGTGCCGGGCACGCCGCTGCACGGCCTGCCCGAACTCGATCCGTTCGATCTGGTGCGCGCGATCGCGACGGCGCGGCTGCTGATGCCGAGGTCGTACGTGCGCCTTTCCGCTGGCCGCACCGACATGAGCGATGCCGTGCAGGCGCTCTGCTTCCTCGCCGGCGCCAACTCCATTTTCTACGGCGACCGCCTGCTCACCACGCCGAATCCCGGCCGCAGCCACGACGAGCAGCTGTTCGAACGGCTCGGCATCGTGCCGGAGCAAGCCGCCGCCGTCGCTGGCTGAACGGGCGACGCGCCGATGTCGCGCGCCGACGCAAGGCTGGCGGAGGAACTGGCACGACAGGCCGCCGCCGGGCGGTCACGCCGACGACGTACGGTCGAGGCGCGTGAGCCTGGGGGCGTTCGCGTCACCGTCGAAGGGCGCGAGTGCCTCTCCTTCTGCAGCAATGATTACCTCGGGCTCGCGGACCACCCGCGCATCGTCGCGGCGTTCTGCGCGGCCGCGCGCCGCTGGGGCGTGGGCAGCGGCGCGTCACACCTGGTGAGCGGCCACGATGCCGAGCATCACGCGCTCGAAGAAGAACTCGCGCAGTTCGTCGCACGTCCTCGCGCCCTGCTCTTTTCGACCGGCTACATGGCGAACCTGGCCGTGGCTGCCGTGCTGGTGGGCCGTGGCGATCGCGTGCTCGAAGACCGGCTCAACCACGCGTCGCTGCTCGACGCGGGCCTCGGCTCCGGCGCGCGCTTTGCGCGGTTCACGCACTGCGACGTAGCGGCGCTGCGCGCCAGGCTGTCGAAGACCGGCGCGACAGCCCGCACGCTGGTGATGACCGACGGCGTGTTCAGCATGGACGGCGACGTGGCGCCGCTGCGCGAAGTCGCCGCGGCCTGCCGCGGGACGGCAGCTCAACTGCTCGTCGACGATGCGCACGGTTTCGGCGTGCTCGGCGCCAACGGTGCGGGCGCGGTCGAGGAGGCCGGGCTGGATGTCGACGACGTGCCGATCCTGATGTGCACGCTCGGCAAGGCCGCCGGCACGTTCGGCGCGTTCGTCGCGGGCTCGCCGACGCTGATCGAGAGCCTGCTGCAACGTGCGCGCACGTACATCTACACGACGGCGCTGCCGCCGGCGGTGGCGGCCGCAACGCGGGAATCACTGCGCGTGATGCGCGACGAGCCGTGGCGTCGCAGCCTCGTGCTCGAGCATGCGGCACGTTTCCGCGCGGGTCTCACGGACCTGGGACTGGCATCGCTGCCTTCGCGCACCCCGATCCAGCCGGTGCTGGTGGGAGCTGACGACGCCGCGGTCAATGTCAGCAATGCCTTGTTTGAGCAGGGCTTCTGGGTGCCGGCCATTCGCCCGCCGACCGTACCCGCTGGCACGGCACGCTTGCGCGTCACGTTCTCGGCGTCGCACACGTCGACACAGGTCGAGCAGCTGCTCGCCGCGTTGCGGGCACTGCGCACGAGTGGCGTACTCAGGCAGGCGGCGTCCGCATGAGCCCGGCGTTGCACGTCGAAGTCCGCGGTGACGGTCCCGACGTCGTGCTGCTGCACGGCTGGGCCCTGCATGGCGGCATGTGGGGCCCATGGATCGAGGAGCTTGCGCGTCGGGCGCGCCTGCATTGCATCGACCTGCCGGGGCACGGTCGCAGCGCGTGGCCTGCTGGCGCATCGACGCTGCGTGACCTCGCGCGCGCCGTCTCGCCGCACGTGCCGAACGGCGCGGCGGTACTCGGATGGTCGCTCGGCGGCATGGTGGCCCTGGAACTCGCGCGCTCGCGGCCCGGCGACCTGGCCGCACTGGTGTTGATCGCGACCACGCCGTGTTTTCTTGCACGCGACGACTGGCCTGCGGGCATGAATCCGGGCGTGCTGGATGGTTTCGCGGCGGGCCTCGCCGGTGATTACCGCCGCACCCTGTCCAATTTCCTCGCGCTGCAGACCTGGGGCGACGAAAACGCGACCCAGGCACTGCGCTCGCTGCGGACCAGCCTGGACGCGCACGGCGAACCCGATTCGCAGGCTCTTGCCGCTGGACTCGAGATTCTTCGTACCGCGGACTTGCGCGATGATCTGGCCACCATCGCGATCCCGACATTGGTCATCGCCGGCGAGCACGATCGCATCACGCCGGTGGCGGCGGGACGTGAACTGGCGGCGCGGCTGCCGTCCGCACGTTTCGTCGAGGTGCCGAAAGCGGGGCACGCACCGTTCCTGTCGCACGCGGATGCGGTGCGGGGGGAAATCGAAGACTTCCTCTCTTTCCTTGCTCCCTCTCCAGCGCCAGCGGGCGAAGGCCGGCGTGAGCATTCTGCTGCGGAATCCTCACCCGCGCGCAGCTCGACCTCTTCCGCTGCTGCCGGAAAGGCGATGGCGGCGGGAGAGGTGAAGACAGACGGCGAGTTCGCGCTCGACGTCCGGCGCATCCGCGATTCTTTTTCGCAGGCGGCCGAGACGTACGACGCGGCGGCGGTGCTGCAGGCGCAGGTGCGTGACGAACTGCTGCGCCGGCTCGACGTCCTGCGCATGGAGCCGGAAGTCGTCGTCGACCTCGGTGCCGGCACCGGACAGGCGACGATCGCGCTCAAACGCAGATACCCGCACAGCCGCGTCGTGGCGATGGACATCGCCCATGGCATGCTGCTGCAGGCGCGCAAGTGCCAGACCCTGCTGCGACGCTTCGACCGGGTCGTGGCCGATGCGGCGGTGCTCCCGCTGCGGGACGCCTCGGTCGACATGCTCTTCTCGAGCCTGATGCTGCAGTGGTGCAACGACCCGGACCAGGTGCTGCGCGAATGCCGGCGGGTGCTGCGGCCGGGGGGCGTGCTGCACTTCACCACGCTTGGCCCCGACACCCTGGTCGAGTTGCGGAAATCCTGGCAGGCCGCCGACCCAGGCCACGCTCACGTGAACCAGTTCGTCGACATGCACGACCTGGGCGACGCGCTGATGCGGGCAGGGTTCGCCGAACCCGTGCTCGACGTCGAGCGCTACACGCTGACGTATGACGACGCGCGCAGCCTGATGCGCGACCTCAAGGCGATCGGCGCGCACAACGCGACGGCAGGCCGGGCCCGCGGCCTCACGGGCAAGTCGACGCTCGCCCGCATGCTCGCCGCCTACGAAGGATTCCGTCACGCGGGGAAACTGCCGGCGACGTACGAGGTGGTCTTCGCGCAGGCCTGGTGTCCGACCGGCCCGCTCCGCTCCAGGGATCAGCCGCGGGCGGAAACGGTCGTTCCCGTCAGCCAGATCCGTCGCCACAATTCATAATCTTATATGTTTAATACGGTTGTCTAATATCAAGAATTGATGTATTTGAATAACCTGTTTGAATAACAACTGCACCTCCGACTATCCCCTATCCCCTATCCCCTATCCCCTTCCTCGTGACACCCGGCCTCTTCATCACCGGCACCAACACCGGCGTCGGCAAGACGGCGATCTCCGCCGCGATCCTGCGGCTGCTGGCGGCGGAAGGGGTGCGGGCAGTCGGCCTGAAACCCATCGCCAGCGGCAGCGAGCGCCGTAGTCCGGGTGAGCCGCTCCGCAACGCCGACGCACTCGAACTGCAGGCCGCCGCGCCGGTGCGACTGCCCTACGCCGACATCAACCCGTGGTGCTTCGAGCCGGCCATTGCGCCGCACCTCGCAGCGGCGGAAGCCGGACAAGTCACGCCGCTGAGCTCGCTGTCGCAGTGGTACGAGCGGGTCACGGTGGACGCGGAATTCGCGCTCGTCGAAGGCGCTGGCGGATGGCGCGTGCCGCTGCACCCGGAAGGTTTCCTGAGTGACCTGCCCGAAACCCTCGGCCTCGACGTGATCCTGGTGGTGGGGGCCACGCTCGGCTGCCTCAACCATGCCCGTCTCACCGCCGAAGCCATCCACGTGGCGGGCCGCTGCCGCCTGCTGGGGTGGATCGCCAACGGAATCGACCCCGGGTTCGAGCGCCTGCCCGAGAACCTGGCCACCCTCGAGCGGCTGCTGGGCACCCCGCCGCTCGCCATCACGGGCTGGACGCCCGAGAGGTCCGCGTTCGGCCATGCCGTGCTCGACATCAGCGGTGGCGTGCGCCTGCGGGAGACACTGCTGGCTGCCGTGCGGCGCTAGCTTGTACAGCGGAAAACCTCGCGCGCAAGCAAGAAACCGTCGTGTACAGGATGTTCGTCGCCGGGCAGCAAGGGTAGATTCAGCCTCCGTCTTTCTCCTGTCGCCGCGCTGCCCATGGTCGTTTCGACGTTCGAACCCCACCCTGCCACCGAATCTGGTCACCGGATCGAGCTGGCGCCGAACTGCTCGCTGACGCCCCGGTCCGCGCGCCGGTTCGTGGGCGGCCTGGCGTTGGTCACGTTCGGGACCGCGGGATACTTTGCCCTGCAGGGCCTCTGGCCGATCCTGCCGTTCGCGGGACTGGAAATCGGCCTGCTCTGGTGGGCCGTCCGCGCAAGCATGCGCGTCGGCCGGCAGCGTGAACTCATTCTAATTACCGACGATTCGGTAGTGATCGAGCGTCAAGGCCTCGCTCAACCTGACCGCACGGTATTTGCACGCCATTGGGCGACGGTTAAACTGCGCGGCCCGCCCGCGGCCCAGCATCCGAGCCGGCTCGTCATCGAGTCGCACGGCCGTGCCTGCGAGGTGGGGCGCTTTCTCACCGAGGAAGAGCGCATCGGCCTGGCCGGGCGTCTCCGCCAGCTGGTGGGCAAGTCGAGTGAATCCCCTGCGCTGCAGGCACGGTAATTACGACCGGCCCGGCGCGCGGGTCAAGCCCGTCCCTGCGGGCGGTGCCGGTCAATGACACGGGAGTTGCGGTAGTGCCAATGAAGATGAAGCGTGCCCTCGGGGCGATTTCGGCGACGGCCCTGGCCGCGTTGTGGTCGGTACCGGCTGCCGCCGCGTGGACCCTGAACCTGCGCCAGGGCGTCACCGAACTGAGCCACGACATCTACAACCTGCACATGCTGATCTTCTGGATCTGTGTCGCCATAGCCGTGACCGTGTTCAGCGTGATGATCTATTCGATCGCCACGTTCCGTAAGTCGAAGGGCGCCGTGTCCGCGAGTTTCAGCCACAACACCACGGCTGAAGTCGTCTGGACCTTGATCCCGGTAATGATCCTGGTCGCCATGGCAATCCCGGCCGCCCGGACGCTGGTCAAGATCGAGGATACCAGCGGCTCGGAACTCACCATCAAGGTCACCGGTTACCAGTGGAAATGGCAGTACGACTACGTCGACGAAGGCGTCTCCTATTTCTCGACGCTGGCCCAGGCCAGCAACGAGGCCCGTCAGCTCGATTCGGGCGTCGATGTGTACAGGGTCGAGAACTACCTGCTCGACGTGGACAACCCGCTGGTCGTTCCCGTCAATACGAAGGTTCGCGTGCTGGTGACGGCAGCGGATGTACTGCACGCCTGGTGGGTGCCGGACTTCGGCATGAAGAAGGACGCGATCCCGGGCTACATCAACGAGCTGTGGTTCAAGGCCGAAAAGGTCGGCACTTACCGCGGCCAGTGCGCCGAACTCTGCGGCCGCGACCATGGCTTCATGCCGGTTGTCGTGCGCGTCGTCGAGCAGGCTGAGTACGACAGCTGGCTCGCGGGCCAGAAGGCTGCACGACAGGCCGCGGCCGCCCCGGCGGCCCAGACCGCAGCCGCGACGACGAACAACGAGACGACGACCGTGCTGGTCGCGAACGCGGAGTAATCGATCACATGAGCGCTTCCCAGACTCACGGCCACGCCGCCGCGCACGACCATCACGACGATCATGGGCCGGCCAAGGGCATCCTGCGCTGGCTGACGACGACGAATCACAAGGACATCGGCACGATGTACCTGGTGTTCAGCCTCGTCATGTTCTTCATTGGCGGGGCGATGGCGCTGGTCATCCGCGCCGAGCTGTTCATGCCCGGCATGCAGCTGGTCGACCCCGGCTTCTTCAACACCATGACCACGGTGCACGCGCTGATCATGGTGTTCGGCGCCGTCATGCCCGCGACGGTCGGCCTCGCCAACTGGATGATCCCGCTGCAGATCGGCGCGCCCGACATGGCGCTGCCACGCATGAACAACCTCAGCTTCTGGCTGCTGGTGGCGGCGTTCTCGCTGCTGATCCTGTCGCTGTTCATGCCGGGCGGCGGCCCCGCGGCCGGCTGGACGCTGTACCCGCCGCTCGTGCTGCAGACCGGTGACGCGTTCCCGCTCGCGATCTTCGCGATTCACCTTGCTGGCGCCTCCTCGATCATGGGCGCGATCAACATCATCGTCACGATCATGAACCTGCGCGCGCCGGGCATGTCGCTGATGAAGATGCCGCTGTTCACCTGGACCTGGCTGATCACGGCCTACCTGCTGATCGCGGTGATGCCGGTGTTCGCGGGTGCGGTCACGATGCTGCTCACCGACCACTTCTTCCACACGACGTTCTTCGCCGCGGCAGGCGGTGGCGACCCGGTACTTTACCAGCACATTTTCTGGTTCTTCGGGCATCCCGAGGTCTACATCATGATCCTGCCCGCGTTCGGGCTCGTGTCGGAGATCATCCCGACGTTCTCGCGCAAGAAGCTGTTCGGCTACGACGCGATGGTCTACGCGACCGCCTCGATCGCGTTCCTGTCGTTCATCGTCTGGGCCCACCACATGTTCACGGTCGGCATGCCACTGGCGGGAGAAATGTTCTTCATGCTGAGCACGATGCTGATCGCCGTGCCCACCGGCGTGAAGGTGTTCAACTGGACCGCGACGATGTGGCGCGGCTCGCTCACGTTCGAGCCGCCGATGCTGTTCGCGCTGGCGTTCCTGTTCCTGTTCACGATCGGCGGCTTCTCGGGCCTGATGATGGCCATCGCCCCGGTCGACTTCCAGTACCACGACACGTACTTCATCGTGGCGCACTTCCACTACGTGCTGGTGCCGGGCGCCGTGTTCGCCATCATGGCGGGCGTCTACTACTGGATGCCGAAGTGGACCGGCCACATGTACGACGTGAAGCTCGCGAACATCCACTTCTGGTTGTCGGCGATCTCCGTCAACGTGCTGTTCTTCCCGCAGCACTTCCTGGGCCTGGCCGGCATGCCGCGCCGCATCCCGGACTACTCGACGCAATTCGCGGACTGGAACATGGTCTCGTCGGTCGGTGCGTTCGGCTTCGGCCTGTCGCAGCTGCTCTTCGTGTACATCATCATCAAGTGCGCCAGGGGCGGCGCCAGGGCGTCGGATAACGTCTGGGAAGGCGCGTACAACCACGGCCTGGAGTGGACTGTGCCTTCGCCGGCTCCGTACCACACGTTCGAAGACGCTCCGGTCGTCAAGTAAGGGCGCGGCGTTGAACGAAATGACCGAGTTCGACCCGGCCGCAGAGCAGCGCCGTCGCATCCGCCGTACAGCCATCGTGCTGGCGGTGGTCGCGATCGCCATCTACGTCGCCTTCATCGCGTCGGGCGTGATGAATGCGCAACCCTGAGACGGCACGCGGCATGACGAGCACGATCCCGCACGCCAAGGCGAACCGCTCGCTCACCCGGAGCCTCTGGGTGATGGCGGCGGGCAGCTTCGCGTTCGGCTTCGCGCTCGTGCCGCTCTACGACGTCATCTGCGAGGCCGCGGGTATCCGCGTCAACGCGGCGCCGTCCGCGGTCCAGGCGTCCGCAGCCGGCGTGGGCCGCGAGGTCACGCTCGAGTTCATGTCGCTGATCCCGCCCGGCAGCGCGTTCGAGCTCACGCCCGGGACCCGCGAGATGAAGCTGCAGCCGGGCAAGCTCTACGAGGCGAAGTTCCTCATCAGGAGCCGCGCCGACGTGCCAGTGGTGGGACAGGCCATCCCGAGCGTCGCCCCGTCGACGACGGCGAAGTACCTGCAGAAGACCGAGTGCTTCTGCTTCACGCCGCAAACCTTCCAGGCGGCGGAACAGCGAGAATTCACGGTGCGCTTCATCGTGGCCCCGGACCTGCCGCAGGACGTGGACCGCATGACGCTAGCCTATTCGATGTACACGGTGGCCGACGCCGAGCCCCAGCGGCTGGCGGCGGCAGTCACTCCGCAGCGGCAGTGACGACCGGCCTGGTTTAACGGTTCGCAGTCAGCACAGGACAGAGGCACCCCACATGGCCCACGCAGACACCGCGCACGACGCGGGGAAGTACTACATCCCGCACGGCAGCAAATGGCCCATCATCGGCGCGGTCTCGCTGTTCGTCATGATGCTCGGCGCGGCCTCGCTGCTGAACGGCGTGGGTATCGGACCCATCATCTTCTGGGCGGGTTTCGCCGCCGTGCTGTTCATGTTCTACGGCTGGTTCGGCACGGTGATCAGCGAGAACCAGGCGGGCCTGTACAACGCCGGCGTCGACCGCTCGTTCCGCATGGGGATGATGTGGTTCATCTTCTCGGAGGTGATGTTCTTCGCCGCGTTCTTCGGCGCGCTGTACTACGCGCGCAACCTGTCGGTGCCGTGGCTCGGCGGCGAGGGCACCAAGTTCCTGAGCAACCTGTTCCTGTGGAAGGACTACGAGCCGGCGTGGCCCACCAATGGCCCGATGGCCGTAGGCGGCGCGTTCGAGACGATCCCGGCGTTCGGCTTGCCGGCGATCAACACCGCGCTGCTGCTGTCCTCGGGCGTGACGATCACGATCGCCCACCATGCGCTGCAGGCGGGCAAGCGCGGGGTGCTCAAGACTTTCCTCGCGGCGACGTTTCTGCTGGGTTTCGCGTTCGTCTACCTGCAGGCGACCGAGTACCACCACGCGTACACCGAGCTGAACCTGACGCTCGGCAGCGGCGTCTACGGCTCGACGTTCTTCATGCTCACCGGCTTCCACGGCCTGCACGTGACGCTCGGCGCCATCATGCTGGTCGTGATCTGGCTGCGCGTCATGAAGGGCCACTTCACGCCCAAGCAGCACTTCGCCTTCGAGGGGGTGGCCTGGTACTGGCACTTCGTCGACGTGGTCTGGCTGGGGCTCTTCATCTTCGTCTACTGGCTCTGACGAAGAAGGGGATAGGGGTTGGGGGTTAGGGGTTAGTCGGAACGCAGACTGACGCCTTTCCGCCTAACCGAACGAAGAAGGCCGGCAATGCCGGCCTTCTTTGCTAGCGAAGCTCGAATGTGACGGCCTCGATTGCGAGAGATCTTTCAGGTTCCACCTTCCGACTAACCCCTAACCCCTAACCCCTATCCCCTTTCCCCTTTCCCCCCCCCCTATCTGACGTGGTGCGGCGTGATCAACCCCGCGTACCAGGCGATGAACAGCAGGATGAACAGCGCGACGGACAACGCGATGCGCACGGTCAGCGCGTTGACCATGCGCTTCGATTCGCCCGTTTCCTTCACCAGGTGGAAGAGCCCGGAAAACAGGCTCAGGATGATGGCGGCGAGGACGACGACGATGAGGATCTTGATGAGCATGTCCGGCCGGTCTGAATGCGTCGCGCGCGGGCAGGACGAAGTATAAATGAGCCTGCGGATTGCCAATCGCGAGTTCGCCCCGCGCCCGTGGGCGGCGCTGCTGACCGCGGCCCTGCTCGCAGCCTTCGTCGCGCTGGGCTGGTGGCAGGTGGGACGCGCGCGCGAAAAGCAGGCGATGATCGATTCGTTCCAGCGGGGCACGCTTTCGAGCGTCGACCTCGCCGGCGACGTCACCGTCGACGAGCTGCCGCGTTACCAGCACGTGCGGGCCGAAGGCCATTACCGGCCGGAGCACCAGGTGCTCATCGACAACATGCCGTCGCAGGCAGGCCGGCCGGGGTATCGCGTGCTGACGCCCTTCCAGCGGGAGGGCAGCGAGCGCCTGCTGCTGATCGATCGCGGCTGGGTGCCGCTCGGCGCAACCCGCCAGGACCTGCCGCCGGTGTTCGTATCGCCCGGATTCCGCGCCGTGTCCGGTCGCCTCGATGCGCTGCCCGCTCCGGGCGTACGCGTCGGTGACGCAGGCGTCGCCACCGACACGAGCTGGCCACGCGTGCTGAATTTCCCCCGGCAGCACGACCTCGAACAAGCGCTCGGCGCCAAGGTCGAAGCCCGGATCGTCCTGCTCGATCCGTCGGCGCCCGACGGGTACGAGCGCGTATGGCGTCCCGCCATGCAGTTCGGTCCCGAGCGTCACCTGGGGTACGCGATCCAGTGGTTCGCCCTCGCGATCGTCGCGCTGATCATCTTCCTTGCCCTCAGCCTGCGCCGCCTCCCGGGCGATCCGCTGGCGCCCACGGATTCGACTTGCGGCTCACCATGAACGCGCCAGTCGACGACACCCGGCGCCGGCGCGGCCGCCGCCAGCTCATCCTCCTGGCGTCCCTCTTCTTTGTGCCGCTGCTCGTGGCCTTCTGGCTGTATTACGGCGGTTCGGGCTGGCGGCCGGCCGGCGGCACCAACAAGGGCGACCTGGTCAACCCGGCTGTGCCGTTGCCGGCCGTCGCGCTCGCGAAACCTGACGGCACGCGGACGCCCGCCGACTTCCTGCAAGGCAAGTGGACGATCGCGTACCTGGGTGACGGAGCCTGTGACGAGCGCTGCCGCAAGGCGTTGTACCTGTCGCGCCAGTCCTGGATCGCGCTCAACAAGGACATGGACCGCGTCCAGCGGGTGTTCCTCGCGACGGGGTCGAGTGTCGACACGCAGTTCGTGGCGACGGAACATGTCGACCTGCTGGTGGCGATCATGGGCGACGACGTGGATTCGAAGACGCTGCTCGCGACGTTTCCCGCGTTCGACGGCGTCGCCCCCACGGCCGCGGGCCGGCTCTACCTGATCGACCCGCTCGGCAACCTCGTGCTCAGCTATTCTGCCGCAGCCCCGGACAAGGCCCTGCTCGCGGACGTGAAGAAGCTGCTGCGGCTCTCGCACATCGGCTGAGGATTCCCGTGAATACCAAGAAACGCCTGACCACGTTCCGCAAGCTCTGCCTGTTCGGCGCGATCCTCGCGTTCTGCGTCATCGTGCTGGGCGCCTACGTGCGCCTGAGCCATGCCGGCCTCGGGTGCCCCGACTGGCCCGGCTGCTACGGCCACCTCACGGCCGGGCAAGCTGCCGAAAACCAGCACGCCGTGAACGCCGAGTACCCCGACCGCCCGGTCGAGTACGCGAAGGCGCTCAAGGAGATGCTGCACCGATACCTCGCGGCAACGCTGGGCTTCGTCATCCTGGTCATCGGCGCGCTGGCCTGGCGCAATCGGCAGGACTCCACGCAACCAGTCCGCCTGCCGCTCGCCGTGGTCGGGCTCGTCGTCCTCCAGGGGCTGCTCGGCATGTGGACGGTGACGCTGCTGCTGAAGCCGGCGATCGTTTCCGCTCACCTCGCTGGCGGCCTGACGACGATGGCGCTGCTGTGGTGGATGTCGCTGCAGACCACGCGCCGTTCACGGCCGCAGTCCGAGGACAGCCTGCGCCGCTGGGCCGTGATCGGCATGGTCGCGCTCGTCGCGCAGATCCTGCTGGGCGGATGGGTCAGTGCCAATTACTCGGCCATGGCCTGTCCCGACTTCCCGACGTGCCAGCGTTCGTTCTGGCCAACCATGGATTTCAGGGATGCGTTCGTGCTCTGGCGCGGACTCGGCATCGACTACGAGGGTGGCGTGCTCGACCACCCGGCCCGGGTCGCGATCCACTTCACGCATCGCATCGGCGCCATCGTAACAGCGCTCGTCCTTGGTTTCGTCGCATGGAAGGCCATGCGGACCGGTCAGTCCCTCGGCGTCCGGACCGCCGGCCTCGCACTTGCGGCGGCGCTCGTGACGCAGCTGCTGGTCGGGCCGCTGATGGTGATCAGGACGTTCCCGCTGCCGCTCGCCACCGCGCACAACGCCATCGCGGCGCTGCTGGTGCTCGCGATGGTCGCGTTGCTGCGATTCCTGTTCCCGCCGCGGGGATCGGGCAGCTACTGACCTGCGGCACGATGTTTTGCACGCTGTCCGGCGGCTGCGGGCTGTCTGCGGCCCGGGGCGGTACAATTGCCGCCCCCAATGACCCCCGCCCACCCCGACATCGCCGCGTCCGCCGTCGCTTCCTGGCGGGATTACTACGAGCTCGGTAAGCCGCGCGTCGTCGCGCTGATCGTGTTCACGGCGGTGGTGGGCATGTTCCTGGCCGTGCCGGGCATGCCGCCCTGGCAGGCCATGCTCTACGGCACACTCGGCATCGGCCTCGCGGCGTCGAGCGCCGCCGCCATCAACCACGTCGTCGACCGCAAGTTCGACACGAAGATGGCCCGCACGATGAACCGACCGATCCCGACGGGTCACGTGACGACGCGGCAGGCGCTCACCTATGCCGCGATCATCGGCGTCGCGTCGATGGTCATCCTGTGGCGGCTGGTGAATCCGCTGACCGCAGTGCTGACGTTCTTCTCGCTGATCGGCTACGCGGTGCTCTACACGGTGTGGCTCAAGCACGTGACGCCGCAGAACATCGTCATCGGCGGTGCGGCCGGCGCCGCGCCTCCCGTGCTCGGCTGGACGGCGGTCACCGGTTCCGCCGATCCGCATTCGCTGCTGCTGTTCCTGATCATCTTCGCGTGGACGCCGCCGCACTTCTGGGCGCTCGCGATCGCGCGCCGCAAGGAATACGCCAAGGCCGGCATCCCGATGCTGCCTGTCGCGTACGGCGTCGAATTCACGCAGCTGCACATCCTGCTCTACACGATCATCCTGGTTCTCGTGACGCTGCTGCCGTACCTCACGGGGATGAGCGGCCTCATCTACCTCGTCACCGCCGTGGTGCTCGGTGTGATCTTCATGCGCTACGCGATCGCGATGCGCAGGCCGGACGCACCCGACCAGCTCCACATGCAGGCGTTCCGCTATTCGATCAACTACCTGATGGTGCTGTTCGCCGCGCTGCTGCTCGATCACTACGTGCAGATTCGTCCCTGACGGCGCGATGGCCGGCAGATCCAAGCATTTCGCCGCGCCCCTGCTGCTGACCGTGGTCACCGGCCTGATCGTCTACGTCTCGCTGTACCCGTTCCGTTTCATCCCCGACGGCCCGGCGCTGGTCGACGCACTGCGCTCGCTCAGCTGGGCGCGCGCCGGCCGCGGCGACATGTTCAACAACGTGCTGCTGTACGTTCCGTTCGGCTTCTGTGTTGCGCTGCTGATCGAGCCGCGCTGGGGCCGCTTCACCGGGATCGTCGCAGGCACGTTGCTCGGCGCGACGCTGTCGCTCGGACTCGAGCTGCTGCAGGCCTCGGTTGCGATCCGCGTGCCCAGCCTGCGCGACCTGTCGCTGAACGCAACCGGCTCCCTGCTCGGTGCCATCCTCGGCACGGTCTTCCATGCGCTCGGCAGCCGCGTTTCACCGCAGGGTATCTCCCGCGGCCGCTCGGCGTTCGTCGCAATGTCGATCCTCGTGCTGTGGCTGATCGAGAGGCTCTGGCCGCTGCTGCCGGATCCTGGCCTGCGCCAGTTGAAGCGTGCCGTGCGGCCGCTGCTCACGCCGCACGTCGACTGGATGTCGCTCGCCGGCTTCTTCGTCGGCTGGCTCGTCGTCACGCAGGTCATCTTCACTCTCGTGCGTCGACAGCGCGCGATGGACGTGCTGCTGATCGTGATCGCCACGGTGCTGGTGGGCCGGACGTTCGTGGCGGGAAGCACGCTCGAGGTGGCCGAGATCGCGGCCATTGCGCTGCTGCTGCCGTTGCTGGTGCCCTACAGCCGGCTCGAGGACGGCATGCGCTCGACGATCGTCGCGGTGCTGCTCGGCATCTGGCTCGCCTGGGGCACGGTGCGCATGCTGTTCGACGGCTCGGCGGCGTCTGCGGCGGGCATGCCCGAACTGCGCGAGATGCTGCTGCGCAACGTGCCGCCGCCTCCGCTGCTCGCGAACAAGTCGTTCAGCTATCTCTCGCTGGGCTGGTTGCTCACCGGCGCGGGCATCGCACCGTACGTGGCGGCCGGGATGACGGTGCTGTTCGTGCTGCTGCTCACGATGCTGCAGCTCGGCGCGCCGGCGCCCGCCTACGGCTGGGTCGACCTGCTGATCGCGTGCCTTGCGGGTTGGATCGTCGCGCGGTGGATTCCGCGCAGCTAAGGCGACTGCTTGCTCATCTCGTCGAGGCCCGCTCGCAACCTCTGCGCCCACGCCTCGACGGCACGGCGAAAGTCGACCGAGTTGGCGACCGTGTTCGGGAACTGCAGGGCACCCATCACCCCTTTCTGCCTGTCGACAAGCCGCGCCAGCAGTTCCCCGGTCGTCGCGTCGCGCACGTCCATCACCAGCGTCATGCTGTCGGCGCGCCGCCGGGCGGTCAGGCTGCGCTCCGGCGTGTTCATGTAGACATCGGCGAGGCCCGGGCTCACGCGGACGGTGTCGTCGCCCGGCCGCTCCACGACGCGGTAACCGCCGTCGGTCAGTTCCGCCACGAACAGGTAGCGGAACCTCCCCGCCAGAGTGTCCTTGATGTGCTGCAGCTCACTGCTCGAGAGTTTTCGGGGCCCCGTTCCGAGGTGTTCGCTCGTGCCGCCGACCGGGTACCAGTGCTCGGGGATCGCGACCGCCAGCGGATCGACCATGACCGTGCGATAGGCCATGGATTGCGCTCCGGGACGCACGTACAACGCACCGCTCTCCTGGCCCGGTCGATAGTCGAGTCCGTCCCAGGTAGCAGGCGGCTGCGCTACATTCACCGCGCAGCCGCCGAGCAGGGCCGCGCAGCCGACCCGGAGCACACTCCGCTGAATTCCATCCATTGCCAGGCGACGGATCACGACGTACCCCGGGGCGAGAGGCTTACGGCAGGACGATCATCAGGCTGCACAGGCGATGACCTTTATACTCTCCCCGTGACACGCAGGAGATCATCGCAGTCATCGGACTATCGCCGCGACGGCGACACCTGGCTCATCGAGATCCGGCTGCGCGAACTGCGGCAATTGTTCCATCACCTCGATCCGGCGCCGTTTCACGAGAAGGATATCGATCCGGCGGCCGAGACCTACATCGACGATGCGGTGCGTGAAATCGGTCCGCGCAAGCCGTGCAAGCTGGTCGTGTACCTGCCCGCGGTGGAGCGCGAGTCCGCGGGTGCTGGAGCCCTTCCGGAGGCCTTCGCACACTATTTCGAATATCGCGCGCGCCAGTCCCGGGTCGAACTGCGTCGGCTGCTGGGGCGCGGCGTGGCAAGCCTGCTGATCGGGCTCGCATTCATGTTCGCGTGCCTGACCACGCGACGTTGGCTCGCCGCGATCGGCAGCACTGGCGTGCTGGCCGAGGGCCTGCTGCTCATCGGCTGGGTGGCGCTCTGGCGACCGGTCGAGATATTCCTTTACGACTGGTGGCCGATCCGGCGCCAGCAGCAGCGATTCGAATGCATCTCACGCATGCCTGTCGAGATCAGGAGCGGGCACCACGACCCGAACGTATAGCGTGCCGCCGCGCGCGCCCCACCAGCCCCCAAGCCCCAGCCGCTAGAGCGGCGGAGAGTCGTTGCCCAGCATCAGCCTGCGAACCAGCGGCACCGGCCCGCTGTACGACAGGAACGCGTCGTGGAATGCGCGCAGTGACGCCTGTGGATGCGCCGCCATCCAGTCGGTGCGCAACTGCAGGAGCATCAACTTGCCGAGCGTGTAGTTGAGGTACGCCGGATCGTAGGTGCCGCGCAGCGCCTGCTGCCGCGCGTTGCCCGGGTCCGCGAGCGCACCCTCACGGAAGAGCTTCTCGGATTGCGCCACCGTCATGCCCTGCGTGTGCAACCCGATGGCCGAGAGATAGCGCGCGTTGCGGCGCAGCGCCGACAGCAGCTGGCCGATCTGCCATTCGGCGCTGCCGGCACGCAGGCCCTCGTCCTTCATCATTTCCTCGGTGTAGTGCGCCCAGCCTTCGGTGTAAGCGTAGCTCTGGAACAGCTGCGCCACCTTCGACGGATTGCGGTTCACGTGCAGGAAGTGCAGGAAATGTCCCGGC
>JAOUGW010000006.1 GCA_029865465.1 Gammaproteobacteria bacterium | reverse complement strand
TCAACAAGGTGAATGGCACGGCGTTCGGCCGCCGCCTGCTCGACAAGACGCTCGGCGTGCACCCCGAAGCGCCGATTCCTGATTACCACAGCACGTCAGGCCGCACGCGCGTCGCGCGGGGACACAGGCCAGACACGATCGTGGTCAAGTCCACGACGGAAACGCGGGGCAAGGTCGCGCTGTTCGCGACGTGCTACTGCAACCGCAACGAACCGGACATCGATGACGATCTCGCCAGGGTGTTCCGCCACAACGGCATCCCGGTCACCGTCGTGCCGCAGGAGAAGTGCTGCGGCATGCCGAAGCTCGAACTCGGCGACCTCGAGTCGATCCAGCGTGCCAAGGAAGTGAATGTCCCGGCGCTGGCTGCGATGGTGGAGCAGGGCTACGACCTGGTCGCGCCGGTCCCGTCGTGCGCCTTGATGTTCAAGCAGGAACTGCCGCTGCTGTTCCCCGAGGACGAGCAGGTGCAGCAGGTGCGGGCCGCGATGTTCGATCCGTTCGAATACCTCGCGCTGCGCCACAAGGCAGGGCTCCTGCGCACGGATTTCGCAAGACCGCTGGGCAGGGTCAGCTACCACGTGCCGTGTCACCTGCGCGTGCAGAACCTCGGGCTCAAGACGCGTGACGTGCTGCAGTTGATTCCCGGTACCGAGATCGAGCCGATCGAACGCTGCTCGGGTCACAACGGCACCTACGGCGTGAAGAAGGAATACCGCGAGACCTCGATGAGGATCGGCAAGCCGGTTTTCAGCAAGGTCAAGAACGCCGCGCCTGACTATTACGCGAGCGACTGCCCGATGGCCGGGCACCAGATTGAATCCGGGCTCGGCGCCGATCCGAAACCGCCGACGCATCCGCTCAGGCTGCTGCGCATCGCGTACGGCCTCTGACACCGGAAATTCGGGGTGGCAACGACAATGACGACCGACACCACGACTGCGCGCGGATTCCAGAAGCTGTCGCCCGCGGATCTGTTCAGCCTCGAGCAGTATTCTAGGCAACGTCCGCAGTTCCGGCCCCAGGTGCTCGCGCACAAGAAGCGCCGTACGCTGCAGGTCGGCCCGAACGCGACGATCCTGTTCGAAGACCGGCTCACCGTGCAGTACCAGGTGCAGGAGATGCTGCGCATCGAGCGGATCTTCGAGTCCGCCGGCATTGCCGACGAACTTGGCGCCTACAACCCGTTGATTCCGGACGGCAGCAACTGGAAAGCCACGCTGCTGATCGAGTACCCGGACGCGGACGAGCGCAAGGTCGCGCTCGCCCGGCTCAAGGGAGTGGAGGACCGCTGCTGGGTGCAGGTCGCAGGGCACGAACGGGTGCACGCGATTGCCGACGAAGACCTCGAGCGCGAGAACGACGAGAAGACGTCGGCCGTGCATTTCGTGCGTTTCGAGCTGACGCCCGCGATGGTCGCGGCGGTGAAGGGCGGCGCAGCCGTCAGTGCCGGTATCGACCATGCGAACTATCGGCACGCCGTGGACCCGGTCGCGCCGGAAGTGCGTGACGCGCTGGTAGCGGATCTCGCCTAGGGGTGAGGAAGAGATCGCAGGCGCTCGTTCAGGGTTCTTTCCCCGCGAGCGGAAAGGCAGACACGCCACCGTGACAGGCGGCCGATCCAGTCGATCTTCCCGAGCGCGGAAAGGCAGACACGCGCTCGGGAAGATCGACTGGATCGGCCGCTTGCGAGACGGCGCCTGGGCGAGTGCTTGCCAGAGCGCAAGCACTCGCACGGCGCAAGCAGCCGGAACGGGGCCATTCCGACTAGCCCCCATCCCCTAACCCCTAACCCCTTCCTCAGCTGCTAGAATTCGCGCGCTTTGCACCACCCACGCGAGCCCGCGGACCGATCCAAGAATGAGCCAGTCCTACACCGCTCAAGACATCGAAGTCCTGAGCGGACTCGAGCCCGTCCGGCGACGCCCGGGCATGTACACCGACACCAGTCGGCCCAACCACCTCGCGCACGAAGTCGTCGACAACAGCGTCGACGAAGCACTGGCGGGCCATTGCAGCAGGATCGACGTGACCCTCTACAAGGACGGGTCGCTCGAGGTCGTCGACGACGGTCGCGGCATGCCGGTGGACATCCACCCGAAAGAGAAGGTGAGCGGCGTCGAGCTGATCCTCACCCGGCTGCACGCGGGCGGCAAGTTCTCGGCCGATTCCGGCTACAAGTTCTCGGGCGGCCTGCACGGCGTGGGCGTCTCGGTGGTCAACGCGCTCTCGAAACACCTCGAGTGCTGGGTTCGCCGCGGCGGCAAGGAATACAACATCTCGTTCAAGAACGGGAAGGTGCACTCCAGGCTCGAGGTCGTCGGCGAGGTCGGCAAGGGCAACACTGGCACCACGGTCCGCTTCTGGCCGGACACCTCCTATTTCGACAGCCCCGATTTCGCGCTGCCGAAGTTGAAGCACGTGCTCAAGGCCAAGGCCGTGCTGTGCCCGGGCCTGCGCGTTCGCTTCAACGTCGAGAAGACCGGCGAGAAGGAAGAGTGGATCTACAGCGAAGGACTGTCGCAGTACCTGCGCGAGTCACTGGAGTCCACCGAATGGCTGCCGGACGAACCGTTCGTCGGCAAGGTCGAGGGCGAGCAGGAAGGGGTCGACTGGGCAGTGGTCTGGCGCACGGACGGCGGCACGCGGTTCGAGGAGAGCTACGTCAACCTGATCCCGACCGCGCAGGGCGGCACGCACGTCAACGGCTTTCGCCTTGGCCTGACCGAAGCGGTGCGTGAGTTCTGCGAGTTCCGCAACCTGCTGCCACGCGGCCTGAAGCTCTCGCCCGAGGACGTCTGGGACGACACCAGCTACGTGCTTTCGATGAAGATGCGCGACCCGCAGTTCGCCGGGCAGACCAAGGAGCGCCTGTCGTCCCGCGAGCCGGCCGCGTTCGTCTCGGGCATCGTCAAGGACCACTTCGGGTTGTGGCTGAGCCAGCACCCGGAGGCGGGCGAGAAGATCGCCCAGCTCGCGATCGTCAATGCGCAGACGCGGCTGAAGGCGAGCCAGAAGATCGCGCGCAAGCGCGTCGTGGCCGGGCCGGCGCTGCCCGGGAAACTCGCTGACTGCAGCAGCCAGGACCCGCAGCGCGCCGAGCTGTTCCTCGTCGAGGGCGACTCGGCAGGCGGCTCCGCCAAGCAGGCGCGCGATCGCGAGTTCCAGGCGGTGATGCCGCTGCGCGGCAAGATCCTGAACACCTGGGAAGTCGAGGCAGCCGACGTGCTGTCGTCGCAGGAAGTGCACGACATCACCGTTGCGATCGGTGTCGAGCCCGGCTCGGACAACATCGTCGACCTGCGCTATGGCAAGGTCTGCATCCTCGCGGACGCCGACTCCGACGGCTTGCACATCGCCACGCTGCTCTGCGCGCTGTTCCTGCGGCACTTCCGGCCGCTGGTGCTCGCGGGGCACGTCTACGTGGCGATGCCGCCGCTCTATCGCATCGACTACGGCAAGAACGTCGAGTACGCGCTCGACGACGCGGAACGCAACGGCATCCTCGAGCGCATCCGCACCGAGAACCCACGCGCGAAGCCGTCGGTCACGCGCTTCAAGGGCCTCGGTGAAATGAACCCGCTGCAGCTGCGCGAGACCACGATGGCGCGCGAGACGCGCCGGCTGGTCCAGCTCACGGTCGACGCCGCGGACAACGCCGACCAGCTCATGGACATGCTGCTCGCCAAGAAGCGCGCGGCGGACCGTCGTGACTGGCTGGAGACGAAAGGCAACCTGGCCAGCGTCGTGGCGCCCATCGAGGCGCTCGACGCGGTGGCGGCAGAGCAGCGATGAGCAAGAGCAAGGACACCGATATGACCGCGACCCTCGATTTCGAGGGCGTCGAGCGCCAGCCGCTGCGCACGTTCACGGAGCGCGCCTACCTCGAGTACTCGATGTACGTGATTCTCGATCGCGCGCTGCCACACGTCGGCGACGGCCTGAAGCCCGTGCAGCGCCGCATCATCTACGCGATGAGCGAGCTCGGTCTCGCCGCCACCGCCAAGCCCAAGAAGTCGGCCCGCACGGTCGGCGACGTGATCGGCAAGTTCCACCCGCACGGCGACTCGGCCTGCTACGAGGCCATGGTGCTGATGGCACAGCCGTTCTCGTACCGTTACCCGATCGTGGACGGGCAGGGCAACTTCGGTTCGCCGGACGATCCGAAGTCGTTCGCCGCGATGCGGTACACCGAGTCGAAGCTCTCGCGCTACGCCGAGGTCCTGCTGTCGGAGCTGGGCCAGGGCACGGTGGACTGGCAGCCCAACTTCGACGGTTCGCTCGACGAGCCCTGCCTGCTGCCCGCGCGGTTGCCCAACCTGCTGTTGAACGGAGCGATGGGCATCGCGGTGGGCATGTCCACCGACATTCCGCCGCACAACCTGCGCGAAGTCGCGGCCGCCTGCATCCGCCTGCTCGACGAGCCTAAGGCGACGACCGCGCAGCTCTGCGAGCACGTGCTCGGCCCGGATTTCCCGACGGGTGCGGAGATCATCACCCCACGCGAAGAATTGCAGAAGATCTACGAGACCGGCAACGGCACCTTCCGGGCGCGCGCCCGGTTCGAGCTGGAAGACGGCGAAATCATCGTGACGGAGCTGCCGCACCAGGTCTCCGGCGCGAAGGTGCTCGAGCAGATCGCGGTGCAGATGCGGGCGAAGAAACTGCCGATGATCGAGGACCTGCGCGACGAGTCGGATCACGAGCACCCGACGCGCCTCGTCATCACGCCGCGTTCCAACCGTGTCGACACCGAACAGGTCATGGCGCATCTGTTTGCGACAACGGATCTCGAGCGCACCTACCGCGTCAACCTGAACGTCATCGCGCGCGACGGCCGGCCGCGCGTGATGGGGCTGCGCGCGCTGCTCGAAGAATGGCTGTCGTTCCGCGTCGACACGGTGACGCGCCGGTTGCAGTACCGGCTCGAGAAGGTCAACGCGCGGCTGCACATCCTCGACGGCCTGCTGATCGCGTACCTGAACCTCGACGAGGTCATCCGCATCGTCCGCACCGAGGACGACCCGAAGGCGGCGTTGATCGCGCGGTTCCAGCTCTCCGAGGCACAGGCCGAGGCCATCCTCGATACGAAGTTGCGCCATCTCGCGCGGCTCGAGGAGATGAAGATCCGCGGCGAGCAGGGCGAGCTCGCCAAGGAGCGCGACGGCCTCGAAAAGCTGCTCGGCAGCAAGGCCAGGCTCAAGAAGCTGGTGCGCGACGAGATCCAGGCGGACGCCCTGAAATACGGCGATGACCGCCGCAGCAAGCTGGTGGCACGTGCCGCCGCGCAGGCGATCGACGAGACCGAACTCGTCGCGAGCGAGCCGACCACGGTGGTGCTGTCGAAGAGCGGCTGGGTGCGCGCGGCCAAGGGGCACGAGATCGACCCGCGCACGCTCTCGTACAAGACGGGCGATGAGTACCGCGCGTGCGCCAGGGGCCGCAGCACGCAACAGGCCGTCTTCCTCGACAGTACGGGTCGCGCGTACAGCCTGCTGGCGCACACGTTGCCGTCAGCGCGCGGACAAGGTGAGCCGCTGTCGGGTCGTCTCGATCCGCCCGACGGCGCGACGTTCCCCGGCGTGCTCATCGGTGAGCCCGAGGATCGCTGGGTGCTCGCGAGCAGCGCGGGCTATGGCTTCGTCGTCAGGCTCGAAGACCTGCACAGCCGCAATCGCGCGGGCAAGGCCGTGCTCAACGTGCCGGACGGCTACGCGGCGATCGCGCCAGCAATCGTGCCGCCGGGCGCCGAGCCGTTGCTCGCTGCGGTCAATTCGGAAGGGCGCCTGCTGGCGTTCCCGGTGGCCGACCTGCCCGAACTGCCGCGCGGCAAGGGCAACAAGATCTTCGGCATCTCGACCAGGAAGTCGCTGGTCGAGCCCGAGACATTGCTCGCAATCGCAGCCGTCGCGCCGGGCCAGACGCTGAAGGTGCTGTGCGGCGACCGTACGATGGGCTTGTCCTACAGGGATCTCACGGCGTACCGCGGCGAACGCGGACAGCGCGGCGCGGTGTTGCCGCGGGGCTGGCGCAAGGCGGAAGGCCTCGAAGTCGAGTAGGGGTCGGCGGGATGGCGGAGCACCGCAGGCGATCTAGTGTGCCGGCAGCAGCAGTTTGCCGCCGGCAACCAGCAATACGGCCGCCAGCGCCCACAACAGGCCACGAGTCGGCAGTCGCTGCAATCCCAGTGCCGTGCCAATCCAGCCTCCAGCGAGCACAGAGGCGATGAGCAAAGGCATGGCGGCAGGCAGCGAGTTGGCGCCCCACTGCACGCCGATCAGGCCTGCCAGAGAATTCAGGCAAATAAAAGGCGCGGCGAGCCCCGCTGCACCGCGTGGCCCCGCCCAGCCCGCGAGCAGCAGCAGCGGGCTCAAGAAGATGCCGCCCCCGGTGCCTGTGAGCCCCGACAGCAGCCCGATCGTCGCGCCGCTGCCAACCGCGGCAACCAGAGGTATCTGCAGGGGTCGCTCCACGGGCGTCGATGCACCGCCGCGCGCGCGCCAGGCCAGGACGGCTGCGGAGCACAGCAGGACGATACCTACCAACGTACGGTAGCCCGTCACGGATACCTGCATCCGTCCGCCGAAGTATGCGAGCGGCACCGATGCGATCGCGAACGGCAGCAGCTGGTCCCAACGGGTCCAGCCGGCGCGCCAGAACCGGTAGGTCGTCAATGTCGCAACGATCAGGTTGAGTGCGAGCGCGGTGGGTCGCATGGTGGCGGGCGCGACGCCCAGCAACGCCATCGTCGCGAGGTAACCCGATGCGCCCGCGTGTCCCACGCTGCTGTACAGAGCCGCGAGGCAGAAGAACGCGGCTGCAAGGATCATTACCTCAGATGTCATCGCACGTAGTCTAGCGGCTTGCGGCCGATGATGCGTGCCGTCGCCGGGGGATTGCGAGGAACGCGGACGCGCGGGGAACGAATGATGACCTGGTCGCGGAGTCCTGCCAGTCCCGGACCCCGGGCCCCTTCCTCACATTACGACCTGTTCCGGGCTGTTCACGAAATAGCCCTGGATGAACTCGATGCCGAGCTGCCACAGCACGGCCATCGTGTTCGCGTCCTCGACGCGTTCGGCGATCGTCGTCACGCCGTATTCGCGCGCCACGTCGACCAGCGCTTTCACGCGTTCCTGCAGACGGCGGTCGTTGGCGAGGCCTTGCATCAAGGCGCCGTCGATCTTGACGTAATTGACGGGCAGGCGCCGCAGCAGCGCGGCGGCATCGCCGGAGGCGCCGAAGTGCTCGACGGCGAATTCGACGCCGAGCGCCGAGAGCAGGCCTTGCAGCGAGCGCGCCTCGCGCGGCTTGTCGTGCGCCATTTCTTCGGTGATCTCGAAGACCATGCGGCTGGGCGCGACGCCGGACGCCTTCAGTTGCTGCTGCAGCCAGGTGCCGAGCGTCTGGTCATGCATCGAATCGCGGGAGAGACGCACGAAGACCCGGTGGGGCTGCTTCGCAGCGCAGAAAGACATGGCGGCGCCGACGATCCAGCGGTCGATGTTCTTCATCAGGTCGGTGCGTTCAGCCGCGGCGAGGAACTCCGTCGGCAGGACTTCCTGCCCGGATTCGTCGAGCATACGCACCAGCAGGTCGAACATCGGCCGGTCTTCGCCGACGAGGTTCGCAATTGGCTGCTGCACGAGCCGGAACCGGTTCGCCATCAGCGCGGCCTTGATCTGGTTCGCCCACGCGCGATCGGCCTCGTCGATCGCAGGCCTGGCGCCCGCCTGCTCCCGGTGCAGACAGCGATCGCCGCCGGCGCCCGCGGCCAGGCGCTGTGCAGCGATCGCGGTCTCGAGCGCCTTGTGCAGCGGGCCGCCATGGCCATGCAGTGGCGCCGAACCAATGCTGCACGTGAGCTCGACGGCTGCCTGGCCGTTCCGCAACGGTTCTGCCGCGATGCGCTCGCGCAGCTTCGCCAGCCAGGCTTCCTGGTCGCGGGGGTTGCCGCGCTCGATGAGCAGCGCGATGCCGTGCGGCGCGACGCGGCTCGCGAGGTCGCCGGGTTGCAGTTGTTCCTGCACGCGGCGCGACAGCGCGTCCAGCACTTCCTCGGCCACGATGGGGCCGAGTTCGAGCTCGACGTTGTCGAAGCTGTCCGGAGCCAGGTAAGCAACCGCGCGCAGTCCGGCCTTGAGCGGCTGCGCCGCGCGCGCCTGAGCCGATTCGATGAACGCGGCGCGACGCAGGAGTCCGGTGCGCGAGTCGAGGCGCATGGCCTGCTCGAGCTGGTTGGCCAGCGACTCGAGGTCGCGCTTCTGCGTGGCGACACGCAGGCGCACGGCTGGTTCGCCTTCGAACTCAAAGCGTTCGAAGCTCAGTTCGAGCGGTTGCGAGCCGCCTGCGGGCTGCAGCGCTATCACGCTCAATGCATGGCCGGCCCAGCGACCCTGCGTCGCGGCGACGAGCGCGCCCTTGAGGGCCGCATGGCTGCGGGCGTCGAACATGTCCATGAGCGGCTGCCCGAGCAGGTCGCTCGGATCCGCGTGTCCGAAGAGTTCGCTCCAGGCGGGATTGACGTCCACGACGATGCCTTCCTGCGCGTGCGCGATCGCATCGGTCGAGCCGGTCATGAACGCGCGCATCTGGTCGCGGTACTGGCGGGCGGACGCGAGCGTGCCATTGAGAGCATTGTCCAGGCGCGCGGCGTCGAGTTCGCGCGTGGCGACGGCCTGCAACCGGCCGCTGGCAGTCAGCGTCACGACGTCGGCGGCACCGAGCTCGAGGCCACGAACGAGGTCGGCTTCGGTGAGCGAATCGCGCACCACGAGGGCCGGCACGCGCGGAGCGAGGCGGGTGCGCTGCGCCATTGCGCTCTCGAGTTCGTCCGAATCGGAGACGCAGAAGAACAGCAGCTGCGGCGGATCGGGCGTGCCGAGCGCATCGGCGAGGTCGCTGAGTTCCCGCACCCAGGTGCAGTGAACCGCCTGGCCGGCGTTGCGCAGGGTGCTGTTGATGATCTCGACGGGGTCCTGCTGCCGCGACAGGACGACTACTGGAATGGCGCTGATTTCGCCCAATTTCGTACCCTGTTAGGCACGGACCGGGCCGACCGGGCCCCCGCGCACGTGTACTGTCAAATCCGCGGGGATCATAGCATCGGGGTTTGCGCGCCTAACGTGACGCAGGTGGCAGCATTGTCTTCGAGGCAGCGCCTCGCACCTGGGTGACGGCAGAGCAGGGTTGCAGGTATCATGCGCGGCTTGCCGCAGGCAGCCCGTTACCGCCGGTGCCTGCCGCTCCCGGTCCTACCGCCCCAGCCCAAGCGCAGCACATCCATGTCCACCTACAGCACGAACGAATTCAAGTCCGGTCTCAAGATCATGATCGACGGCGACCCGTACGTGATCGTGGAGAACGAATTCGTGAAGCCCGGGAAGGGCCAGGCGTTCAACCGCGTGCGCATCCGCAACCTGAAGTCGGGCCGCACGCTCGAGCGCAGTTTCCGGTCCGGCGACACCGTCGAGAGCGCGGACATCCAGGAATCGGAGATGCAGTACCTCTACAGCGACGGCAGTTTCTGGCACTTCATGGTCCCCGACAACTTCGAGCAGCACACTGCGGGCAAGGAAGCCATGGGCGACGCCGCGATGTGGCTCAAGGACGGCACGATGTGCACGGTCATGCTCTGGAACGGCGTGCCGCTGTCGGTGGTTGCCCCCGCCCACGTCGAACTCAAGATCGTCGAGACGGACCCGGGCGTGCGCGGCGACACCGCGACGGGTGGCCAGAAGCCGGCGAAGCTCGAGACAGGCGCCGTGGTGCGCGTGCCGCTGTTCCTGAACGAAGGCGAAGTCATCCGCGTCGACACGCGGACCTCGGAGTACTTGAGCCGCGCGAAGAGCTGAGACGAGGGGTTAGGGGCTAGGGGATAGGGGTTAGTCGGAACGACATCCCCAACTTTCGCTCCTGGCTGAGAGTGGAAAGAGCGCATGGGCGCCCTTTTTGATTGGTTCTGCCACCGAAGCGCGTTGGCTCCTGCCGCAAGTTCCCGCGGAAAGCGATCATTCGCCGATGTCGCAAACCGGGCATGAACGGACTTGAGCCAGAACGAGAAACCCCGGCGCGGGGCCGGGGTTTGCCGTAAGCCGTCGACTGAAATACGTTGCGTACCTACTCCGCATACGGATCAACGCTCATGCGATGTCCGTAGTGGTGCGTCAACGGCATTTCGAAGAAAGGGTCTTCCTCAAATGGGTCTTGGTTTGCCAAGTAAAGCTTCAACTCGGGCTCGATGTACATCGTGTTGCAGGTCGAATCAAGCGTGTCACGAGCGTTTATCTGCATGATACCCAGGGGTTGATCGGACGTGTCGTAGACGATGGCGATGACGGTAATTTCGAAAGTGTTGCCGTCTGCCCTCTGCCAATTTCCTCTGAAGAGCGAGTGCCGTTCTGGCTCCCCAAAAGGAAATAGCGCCTTGAGCGTGGCGGCATCCACGACTACTTCAAGGGTGTAGTTTCCAAAATGCCCAGCGCCTCCGGCGGCACTCATCCAGTCTGCATAACCAGAAACTGAATTGAATCCGAACCAGCTGCCCTGGAACTGGCATCCCTGGCCAGAACCTGCCTCCGAAGGTGCCGGGACTCCGAGCATCACCACGCCGGCTATCGCTGTCAGAAACCAGCCACTTAGTCCTGCCTTCATGACCATCTCCTTTGTGATGGGTCAAGCACTGCTTGCGGCAACCAGGCGGTCTTGGATCCTTCGTGGCGTAACGCGGAGGGCAACCGGCAGACCGCCGGCGATGCTTCATATTCACTCGTTGCTGATTCCAAACTAGTCGGAGAAATCGCTAGCGGGTTCTTTTCTTAGACTGAATCAAGCCGAGTGGCCGCGTTTGGCGTACGGCACGTATCCGAACGAGCCCCATCAACACGACTTGGCGACTTCGCCATGAGGATTGCCGATTGCGAATCGTCGGCAGACGTTCATGCGATGTAACCGCATTGACGTTACATGCGCCGTGCGAGTTCCCGGGCCTTGACGGGAATTCGCTCAGGCGCGGTCGATCAGGCGTTCGTTCCGGGTCTTTTCCGGGCGAGCGTGTCTGCCTTTCCGCTCGGCCGGAAAAGACCCGGAACGAACGCCATCACCGACCGTCCGCCCCTGGTCACTTCGTGGCCGCAACCGCAGCCACGAGAACAGCGACGAGCCGTTCCAGCCCCCGCGCGTCATCGTCGTCAAAGCGATTCACGATCGGGCTGTCGAGATCGAGCACGCCGAGCAGCCGGTCGCCGGCCAGCACGATCGGCACCACCGCCTCGGAGTTCGAAGCCGAGTCGCAGGCGATGTGCCCCGGGAACGCGTGCACGTCCTTGACGACCAGCGTGCGGCGCTGCGACGCGCACGCACCGCAGACGCCCCGGTCGAGCGGGATACGCACGCAGGCAGGCTTGCCCTGGAACGGCCCGACGAGGAGGTCTCCCGACGCCTCATCGAGCAGGTAGAACCCCGCCCAGTTCAGGTCGGGCAGGCTCCAGTAAAGCAGCGACGACATGTTCGCGGCGCAGGCGATCAGGTTCGATTCGCCCATGAGCAACCCGCGCAGGCGCAGCTCGAGTTCCTCGTACAGCGCCGGCTTGGCGAGGGAACGGAGGTCATCGTTCAGGGCATGCATCGTCGCGCTCCGGGGGGCTGAACGGCGGGGCCGTCAGGCTCTTTCGTAAGGGAACGCGAGCACATCGTCGATGCGCCCGGCCTGGGCAGCGACCATCACGAGCCGGTCGAAGCCGAGTGCCACGCCGGCGCAGGGCGGCAGTCCGGCGGCGAGCGCGTCCAGGAAAAAACGGTCCACCTCGCGGACGGGCTGCCCGTGGTCGCGACGGCGCGCCAGGTCCGCCGAAAATCTTGCGGCCTGTTCCGGTGCCGAGCCGAGTTCGTGGAAGCCATTCGCGAGTTCGAGCGGACCCCAGAACGTCTCGAAGCGCGACGCGACGTCGCCGCGGATCTGCGCCAGTGCCGCCTGGCTCGCAGGAAAATCGTAGAGGAACGTGAGCCGGTCCGGCGCAAACGACTCCGCCACGACGGTGCCCATTGCGAGATCCAGCACGTCGTCACGTGCGACGCCTGCGCGCATGGAGTCAGGCACGGCAGTGCCCGCGCGCTCGATGGCAGACACGAGCGCAGCGACCGGCGCACGCAGCGGATCGAGCCCCAGGCGCCGTTGGAAAGCGCCGCAGTAGGTGATCGATTCGCTCGCTGCGAATGTCCGAAAGGGTCCGAGCACATGCCGGATCAAGGCTTCGACGTCGCGCATCAGTGCGTGGTGGTCGAGCCCGTGCCGATACCATTCGAGCATCGTGAACTCAGGGTTGTGCCGGCCGCCGCGCTCACCAGCGCGGAACACCTTGCAGACCTGGTAGATGTCCGGCGCCCCGGCGCAGAGCAACCGCTTCATCGCGTACTCGGGCGAGGTCTGCAGGTAGCCAGCCGTGGCGCCCTGTGTTGCGTCGTCTGCAACTCGCAGCGATTCCAGGTGCACGTCCGTCACGGCCGCGCGCACGAGCGCGGGCGTTTCGACTTCAAGCACCCCAGACGCTGCGAAATACGTGCGAATGCGCGCCAGCAGATCGGCGCGCAGCCGCAAGCGCGCGAGATCGGCGGTGGGCCGCCACTCGGCGGCCGCCGCAGCGCCCGGCGTCATGCACCGACTCGCGCGAGTACCTGGCCGAGCCGGACTGGCTCGCCGGCCTCGACGCGCGGCGCAAACGCGGCGGCTGCGCCAGTGAGCACGATCACGGTCGAGCCCATGTTGAAGCGGCCGAGTTCCTCCCCGCGCCTGAACCTGCGGCCGACGCCCGACTCGATCACGCGCACCTTGCCGCCGCGGCTGGGCGGCGGGTTGATCTCGCCTGCGAACACGGTCTCGATGCTGGCGACGAAGAGCGCACCCACCAGCACCAGGCAGAGCGGGCCGTCATCGGTGTCGAAATCGCAGACCACGCGTTCGTTGCGAGCGAATAGATCGGGCACCGTGCGCGCTGTCGCGGCATTCACGCTGAAAAGCTGTCCCGGCACGTAGCGCGTGGCGCGCAGGACTGCGTCGCATGGCATGTGGATGCGGTGATAGTTGTACGGCGCCAGGTAAAGGCAGGCGAAACTGCCACCGTGGTAGCGTGCCGCAGCCGGCGCGTCTGCCAGCAAGCCTTCGCAGGTGTACCGCATGCCCTTGGCCTGCAGCAGCGCGCCAGCATCCGTGCGGCCGAGCTGGCTCACGGTGCCATCGACCGGCGACACGAGCACGTGGGCTTCGGTGGCGATCGGACGGGTGCCGGGTCGCAGCTCGCGCGTAAAAAAGGCGTTGAACGACTCGTAGGTGAACGGATCGGGCTGCAACGCCTCGCGCATGTCGATCTGCGGGTAGGAGCGCAGCACCACGCGCAGGATGAGGTTGCGCACCACCGGCTGGCGGCTGCGCGCCAGGGCATGCATGCCGCGCGAGAGCAGGTGCTGCGGCAGGATCTTCTGCAGCAGCGTGAACAGCTCGTCGCTGCCCGAGCGCTCGATCTCGACGGTCATCGGCGCGAATCCTCGAAATACTGCACGACCTTGCGGTAATCGCGGGCCAGTACGGTGACATCGAGCGGCGGCGACGAATAAGCAGCGAGCGCGCCCGCCGGCGAGACGACGAACAACCCGGCGCCGTGGTCCATCGTGTAGCCGCCGCCGGGCAACGGCACCTTCGCGAAAGGAACCGAGAACGCCGTTGCGGCCTGCGTGGTCGCCGCGAGCGTTCCCGTCGCGCCCATGAAGGACGGGTCGAAGAAAGTGACGTATGGCTTGAGGATGGCGGGTGTGTCCCGCTCCGGGTCCACGCTCACCAGCAGCACGCGCGGTTGTTGCCCCGCTGGCAGGTCGGCGAGCTGCTTCTTCAACTGCGCAAGCGTCGCGAGCGTCGTGGGGCACACGTCCGGACACTGCGTGAAGCCGAAGAACACGAGCGTCCAGCGCTCGCGCAGAAAGGCACGCGGCAGCGGGCGATTGTCCTGGTCGACGAGGTCGAGCGGGGGCAATTCGCGCGGCTGTGGCAGGATCGTCGCGTTTTCAGTCGCCGGCACCGGCACCTCCCGCAGCGTGACGAACACGCGAGCGAGTATCAGCCCGAGCGCAAACGCTACAATGGCGGCCAGTACGATTCGCAGTGGAAGGCGGTTGGTCATCGCACCGATTATCCCACAGGACCGCAGCGACCATGCCGACGACCCTGAGCCCGTTCACCCGCAGGCCGCCAGCCGCGCCCACCGTCGCGCAGCTGATCCGTTTTGGCGCGCGGGAGTTCGACGCCGCCGGCCTCGCCTACGGGCACGGCACTGCGGATGCGCGGGACGACGCGGCGGCACTCGTCTTCCATGCGCTCGGACTCGATCATGCCGCTGCCAAGGCTGCGTACGCGACCAGGCCCGCCAAGCCGCGGGTCGACCAGGTGCTCGGCCTGTTCGCTGAACGGCTGCGCCGCCGTGTCCCGGTCGCATACCTGATGGGTCGCATGTGGTTCGCCGGACACGAATTCGAAGTCGACGAGCGGGTCATCGTGCCGCGTTCGCCCTTCGCCGAGCTGATCGCCAGGGGCTTTGCGCCGTGGATCGAGGCCGGTCGCGTGCGGCGGGTCGTCGATCTCGGTACCGGCTCGGGTTGCATTGCCATCGCGTGCGCGCTGCGCTTCCCGCAGGCCCAAGTTGATGCCGTGGAACTCTCTCCCGACGCGCTCGCAGTAGCGGCCCGCAACGTGCGGCGTCATGGCGTCGGCGCGCGCCTGCATCTGCACCTGGGCGATCTGTTCGAGCCGCTGGGCGACGCCGTCTACGACCTGATCGTCTCGAACCCGCCCTACGTCAGCGATGCGGAAATGGACGCGCTCCCGGGCGAGTACCTGCACGAGCCGGACATGGCCTTGCGGGCCGGTGGCGATGGGCTCGACGTCGTGCGCCGAATCCTCCGCGATGCCGATGCGCATCTCGCGCCGGGTGGCATCCTGGTCGTAGAAGTGGGCGACAGTGACGAGCGGCTGCAGCGGGCTTATCCGGGCGTGCCCTTCCTGTGGCTCGAGTTGGAGCACGGCGGCGGGGGAGTCTTCCTGTTGACGAAAGACGACCTCCACAGGCACCGTCGTGAGCTTTCCGGGGCGGGTTAGGCATGTCGGGCAATACTTTCGGGACGCTGTTCACGGTGACGACCTTCGGCGAAAGCCACGGTCCTGCGCTCGGCTGCATCGTCGACGGCTGCCCGCCGGGACTGCCCCTCGCGGAGGATGACATCCAGCGTGACGTCGAGCGGCGCCGCTCGGGCACCTCCAGGTACACCAGCCAGCGTCGCGAACCGGACCGCGTGCGCATCCTTTCGGGCGTCTTTGCGGGGGTGACCACGGGGACGCCGATCGGGCTGCTGGTCGAAAACACCGACCAGCGCTCCTACGATTACGACAAGATCAAGGACCGGTTCCGGCCGGGCCACGCCGATTACACGTACCAGCAGAAATACGGCCTGCGCGATTACCGCGGCGGCGGCCGCTCGTCGGCGCGCGAAACGGTGATGCGCGTGGCGGCCGGCGCCATCGCACGCAGATTCCTTGCCACGAAGGGCATCGACATCTTCGGCTACCTGGCGCAGATGGGCCCGATCAGGCTCGCCATGCTCGATCGTGCCGCCATCGACGCCAACCCTTTCTTCTGTGCCGAGCCCGCGCGAGTGCCAGACCTCGAAGCCATGATCGACGCGCTGCGTCGCGACGGTGATTCGATCGGGGCCCGCGTCAATGTCGTGGCCACCGGCGTGCCGCCAGGCCTCGGCGAACCCGTGTTCGACCGGCTGGATGCCGACCTGGCGCACGCGATGATGAGCATCAATGCCGTCAAAGGAGTGGAGATCGGCGCAGGCTTCGCCAGTGTCGAGCAGCGCGGTTCGCAGCACCGCGACGAAATGACGCCGCGGGGCTTCCTGTCGAACGAGGCCGGTGGCACGTTGGGGGGCATCTCGTCGGGCCAGGACGTGCTCGTCAGCATGGCGGTCAAGCCGACCTCGAGCATCGTCAAGCCAGGACGCTCGATCGACGTCGCGGGGCAACCCGTCGAGGTCGTCACCACGGGCCGCCACGACCCCTGCGTCGGGATCCGGGCCGTGCCCATTGCCGAGGCGATGCTCGCGCTCGTGCTGGCCGATCACTACCTGCGGCACCGGGCCCAGAATGCCGACGTCCGGTCGACCACGCCGGTGATAACCTGAGTGCATGGCGCCCCGGTTGGGGACGCCACGGAAATGTGGAGCATGTCCGGCAATCGTCGGACCAAAAGGCTACAAAGGCGCCTGCAGCCGCGGTCTTGTTGGGTGCGGGCGGGGCCGTGGGATATAGTTATGTTCAATTGTTTGTCGAACCGCGAACCCGACGGACCCGTGGCCTGCCGCCGCGACCGAGCCACGATTCGCAATCGGTGGGAGACTCGATGAAGACTGCTGTACGCCGCGTCCTGCTCATGAGCGCGTTGCTGGCACCGGGCGCCCTCTGCGCGCTCGGCCTGGGCGAAATCAAGCTGAATTCCGCACTGAATCAGCCTTTTGACGCTGAAATCGAACTCGTCTCGCCAACCCAGGAGGACCTCGGGGCGCTGCGAGCCGCGCTCGCTTCCAACGAGACGTTCGTGCGCTATGGTCTCGACCGTCCTGCGTACCTGGCCGATTTCAACTTCCGCGTCGCCAAGGGCGCCGACGGCAGGGACGTCCTGCGCGTCACCTCGCCCCGGCCGGTCACCGAACCCTTTGTGACACTCCTGGTGGAGGCCAACTGGCCGCGCGGCCGGTTGCTCCGTGAATACACCGTGTTGCTCGACCCGCCCGTCTACGCGCCGGGCCCGGTGGCCGGCGGACCTGTCGCAGCGGCACCCCGAGTCAGTTCGGGTGGCGCCACCAGCACGCGTTCTGCGGCTCCGGTCGCCGACATGACGACCGAATCCGCTCGCGACTCTGGCCCCGCCAGCTCGCCCGCGCCTGCAGCGGTCCCAAGCATCGAGCCGGGCAGCACCTACCGGGTGCGTAACCACGACACGCTCTGGAAAATCGCGAGTGCGGCGAACCCGGGATCGCGCTCGAACGTCAATCGGGCGATGGTCGCCATTTTCCAGAGCAATCCTGAGGCGTTTGACGGCAACATCAACGTCCTGCGATCCGGCAGCCTGCTGCGCATTCCGGACGCGAACCAGATCAGTTCCGTGTCGGCGAGCGACGCTTCGGCCGAAGTGGCACGGCAGTACGATGCCTGGCGCGATGGCACGGGCGCTGCCGCTGCAAACGAAGCCGGTACGCTCCGCCTCGTTACGCCGGAGCAGGGCACGACAGCGCCGTCGACGTCCACCAGACCTGCGGTTGCGACACCCGCTGCGACGACTGGAACGCCGGCCGCAGCATCGAGCGACCTCGAAGCGCGCGTCAAGCAGCTCGAGGGTGAACTCGCGGAAGCCAAGCGCCTGCTGGAAGTGCGCAACGCCGAACTGGCGACACTGCAGGGCGGCGCGCCCGTGCCCGCGGAGGGGACGGCCCCGCCTGCTGGCGTCGCTCCGACCGAACCAGGCGCTACGGCAGCCGCGCCCGAGGAGGCGCCAACCGCAGAGCCGGCGAAGCCCGAACAGCCGAAGAAGGCGAAGAAGAAGAAAATCGTCGAGCCGCCGCAGCCGAGCCTGCTGGAGCGCCTCACCGACTACTGGTGGGTGCTGCTCGCCCTGCTGGCCGCGGGGCTTGGCGCCTTCCTGATCCAGCGCCTGCGCCGCGAACGTGGCAGCGCCGAAGAATCGCTCGAAGAGGCGCTCGGTTCTCGCGACACTCGTGGCTCCGGACCGAGGTACACGCCACGTTCGCGCGAAGCGGACATCCTCGTCGAGGAGCGGGGTGGCGGCGAAAGCACTGGACGCGGTGCCGCCATCGCAGCATCTGGCGCTGCCGCGGCGTCTGCAGCACGCGCACCCGAGCCGAGCCGCAAGGTCGTCACGGTCGAGGACACGTTGTCGGGGGACGGCCCGGCGAGCATGGAATCGGGCGATCCGCTGGCTGAAGCCGACTTCCACATGGCGTACGGCTTGTACGACCAGGCGGCGGACCTCGTGCAGCTCGCGATGAAGCGCGAGCCGCAGCGCCGCGACCTCAAGCTGAAGCTGCTCGAGATCTATTTCGTCTGGGGCAACAAGGACCGGTTCCTCGACCTGGCCCGCGACCTCGACCAGACGCGCGCGGATGCGCCGGCCGGCGAATGGGACAAGGTCCTGATCATGGGCAAGCAGATCGCGCCGGGCGACGCGCTGTTTGCGGGCAGCCCGACTTCTTCCGCGTCGGATTCGCTCGACATGGAGCTGCACGGGGCGACCGCCACGCTCGACATGACGATTCAGGCCGGCGATTCGGCCGGTCCCGACATGGACCTGACGGAGTCGGGCACCGGGATTGCACCGATCGACCGATCGGGCCTCGACTTCGTTCTCGACGAACCCGCCCGCGGCACTGACGAATCCGCCGTGCTGCCGACGATCGAGATGCCGCGCATGAGCCGCGCCGACGATACGTCCGGGGATACGCAGGAAGTCACGGTCGATCGACTCGGCCTCGATCTGGATACGCTGCGTGAGCTCGAGTCGCTCGACGCGGACGAGGCCAGTGATGCGCGCAAGCGTGCCGACGGCGACACCGTCGAAACCGCGATGGTGGGCAGAAACAAGAGCCGGCGCGACGAAGACACCGACCTGCTCAGTTCGACGGCGCTGATGCACATGATCGACGACACGGCGATGCTGCCGGCCGATGAGGCGATCGAGGGCGTCGTCGACCTGTCGGCGGCGACGGGCGAACTGCCTGTGCTCGATGCGACGAGTGAACTGACTGCGCTCGACGTGACGGCACTGAGCGAAAGCGTCGCAGGCAACGTCGACTACGACCTGGGCGGCGAGCCGGCGACGATGAGCGAGGTCGGCACCAAGCTCGACCTGGCGCGTGCGTACATCGACATGGGTGACCCGGAAGGCGCCCGCAGCATCCTCGACGAGGTGCTGCAGGAAGGCAGTTCGACGCAGCGCCAGGAAGCAGAGCGGCTGATCGCCAGCCTGCCCTGACGGGCAGGCTCGTGCCGCGTCTGGCACTCGGCATCGAGTACGACGGCTCGGCGTTCGCCGGCTGGCAGTTCCAGTCGCACGCGCGCAGCGTGCAGGGCGACCTGCAGCGCGCGCTGGCGCAGGTCGCGGACCATCCTGTCGAGCTCACCGCTGCCGGTCGCACCGACGCCGGCGTGCACGCGCTCGAGATGGTGGCGCACTTCGACACGACGGCAGAGCGACCCCTGCACGCGTGGATGCTCGGCACGAACGCCAACGTCGCAGCGGAGATCTCCGTGCTCTGGGCCCACGTCGTACCCGGCGATTTTCATGCGCGCCACCATGCATCGGCGCGGCGTTACCACTATCGCGTGCTCGATCGGCGCACGCGCCCGGCGCTCGAGCGGCGGCGCGTCTGCTGGATCCGGCAGGAACTCGACGTCGCGAGCATGCACGAAGCGGGGCAGGAGCTGGTGGGACACCACGACTTTTCCGCATTCCGCGCGTCCGAATGCCAGTCGCCAACCCCGATGCGCGAGGTCATGGAGCTGTCGGTCGCTAGAGACGGGCCTTACGTCGACATCCGGGTGCGAGCCAACGCGTTCCTGCACCACATGGTCCGCAACATCGCCGGCAGCCTGATCCTGGTGGGCCGCGGCGAACGTACCGCCCAGTGGCTGGCGGCAGTCCTGCAGGGGCGCGACCGTCGCGAGGCCGGTCCGACGGCACCGCCCGACGGCCTGTATTTCGTCGGCGCCGACTACCCCGCCGGATTCGGGCTGCCTTCGGGTAGACTCCGCCGGCCGCCCACGGGAGCCGCGTCGTGACCTGGTTCGAAAAGATCATTCCCTCGCGCATCAAGACGGAACGCCGCTCGCGGTCGGTCCCGGAAGGGCTGTGGATCAAGTGCCCGGCGTGCGACGCGGTGCTCTACCGCGCCGAGCTCGAGCGCAACCTGCACGTGTGCCCCAAGTGCGCCCACCACATGCGCATCGAGGCGCGTGACCGGCTCATGGGCTTCCTCGACCTAGGCACCGGGCGCGAGCTTGCGAATGAAGTCGAACCGGAGGACCCGCTCAAGTTCCGCGACAGCAAGAAGTACCGCGACCGCCTGACCGCGGCGCAGAAGCTGGTGGGCGAGAAGGACGCGATGATCGTGATGGCCGGAGCGCTGCATGGCATCGAGGTCGTCGCGTGCGCGTTCGAGTTCCGCTTCCTTGGCGGCTCGATGGGTTCAGTCGTCGGCGAGCGCTTCACGCGCGGCGCCGAACACTGCCTCGCCAACAACCTGCCGCTGATCTGCTTCTCTTCGAGTGGCGGCGCGCGCATGCAGGAAGGACTGCTGTCGCTGCTGCAGATGAGCAAGACCAGTGCGGTGCTGTCGCGCATGGCGCAGGCGAAGCTGCCGTACATCTCGGTGCTCACGGACCCGACCACGGGCGGCGTGTCGGCGAGCCTCGCGATGCTCGGGGACCTCAACATCGCCGAACCGCGCGCGCTGATCGGGTTTGCCGGGCCCCGCGTGATCGAGCAGACCGTGCGCGAGACGCTGCCGGAGGGCTTCCAGCGCAGCGAGTTCCTGCTCGAGCACGGCGCAATCGACCTCATCGTCGACCGTCGCGACCTGCGGGACCGCCTCGCGACGCTGCTCGCAATGATGCTTGGGCGGCCGCCGCTCCTGCGCGCGGACGAAACGAACCCGTCGCCCTGACCCGTCCCGCGATGCCTGCCAGACCGCGCTTCGAGCGTCTCGACGACTGGCTCGACTGGCAGCAGCAACTGCATCCGGCGACCATCGAACTCGGCCTGCGGCGGATCTCGAATGTCCTGGCGCGCACCGGCTGGGCGAGGCCACGCGCGCCCGTCATCACGGTGGGCGGCACCAACGGCAAGGGTTCCTGCGTCGCGCTGCTCGATGCGGTACTGCGTGCGCAGGGCTATCGCGTCGCCACCTTTACCTCGCCGCACCTGCTCGATTATCGCGAGCGCATCCGCATCGGCGGGGAGATGGTGTCCGAGGCCTCGCTCATTGCGGCCTTCGAGCGCGCGGCCGACGCGCTCGGGCCCGACTCGCTCACCTTCTTCGAGTTCAACACGCTCGCGGCACTGCTGATCTTCGAGACCGCGGGACCCGACGTCGTCCTGCTCGAAGTCGGTCTCGGCGGCCGGCTCGACTCCGTCAACGTCGTCGATCCCGACGTAGCCGTCGTGGTCTCGATCGGTCTCGACCACATGGACTGGCTGGGCCCCGACGAAGAGGCCATTGGTCGGGAAAAGGCCGGCATCTTCCGTGCGGGGCGGCCGGCCGTGTTTGGCATGCCCGACCCGCCCCAGTCCGTGCGTGAACGCGCGCGCGAGATCGGCGCGCCGCTCGAGGTGCGGGGCACCGACTTCGACGGCCGCGCGGTCGGAGCGGCCGGTTGGGACTTCACCGTCGGCGGTCGTGTGGAACTGGCCGCGCTGCCGTTGCCATCGCTGCCGGGACCGATCCAGGTTGCTAACGCCGCGACGGCGCTGATGGCGCTGCATCAGTTACGGAACCGCCTGCCGTTGTCGCGCGCTGCGATCGTCCGGGGCCTGCAGTCCGCGCGGTTGCCCGGGCGTTTCCAGCGCGTGCCGGATGCACGCGGGTTCGAGTGGCTGCTCGATGTGGCCCACAACCCGGCTGCAGCGGCGACGCTGGCGGCCAACCTGCGCGCGCTGCCGGTGACGGGCCGCACGCTCGCCGTCTGCGGCATGCTCGGCGACAAGGATGTGCCCGGCGTCATCGGAGTTCTGCGCGGGTCCATCGACCAGTGGTTTGCGTCTGCGCCGGAAGGCCCGCGCGCGATTGACGCCGATGAACTCAGCCGCAGGGCAGGCGCCGCGGGCGTCCACCTGCAGCCGGCAGGCACGGTGACCGAGGCGATGCTACGAGCCGCCGGGGTTGCGCGGGCGGGCGATCGTATCGTCGTATTCGGTTCTTTCCACACCGTCGGTCCGGCGCTCGCGGCCTTGCGCATTCCCCTATAATCCTGGCGCGATGGAAGAACCCCTGAAGGCGAGGCTGATCGGAGCCAGCATCCTCGTGTTGCTGGCGGTCGCGCTGGTGCCCGAACTGCTCTCGGGCCCGAAGGATTATGCAGCCGGCGGAACGACGGCGGGCGGCGCGAAGAACACCCGCACCGTCACCATCGACCTCGGCGGGGCGGTGGCGGAGGGCGCCAGGCTCGAGCCCCGTCCGGACACCGTGCCGGTACCAGCCCCTGCTCCAGCGTTACCGCCCGTCGATTCGTCTGCGCCGGTGACCGAGGCGCAATCCACGCCGGTGCCTGCGGGCCAGCCTGCGGCCAAGCAGGAAGCGGCGCCGCCGCCGTCAGTGCGGGAACCCGAGGCCAGGCCCGCCCCGATCGAACCGGCGGCGCAGCCGGCCGCTCCGGCCAAAGGCTCGTTCGCGGTGCAGGTGGGGGCGTTCGGTTCCGAAACGACGGCCCGAAAGCTCGTCAACGACCTCAAGGCCGACGGCATGCCGGCATACATCGCGCCGCTGTCCAAGTCCGGCAAGACCTTGCATCGGGTCCGGGTCGGGCCGGTGCCCGACCGGACGGCCGCAGACAAGCTCGCCGCGAGGCTCAAGGCGCGCGGCCTGCCGGTATCCGTCGTCGCCGGCGGCTGATGCCCCCCTCTGCTAGAATTCGCTCCTTCAATTCCGTTGCCAGGACGCATCCGGCCGCATGACGACCGTCGACTACAGCCTCATCGCCATCGTCGTGATTTCCCTGCTTTTCGGAATAATCCGCGGATTCCTGCGCGAATCCGTGGCGCTGCTCGGCTGGCTCGTCGGCCTCTGGCTTGCGTGGCGCTACGCGCCTGCCGTGCAGCCCTACCTGGGCGGCTCACTCACGGGCACTGACCTCCAGGTCTGGGTTGCCCGGATCATCCTGCTGCTGGCAGCGGTGCTGGCGGCTTGGATCATCGGCAGCCTGCTCGGCTACCTCGTGCAGCGCTCAGGGCTCACGCTCGGCCTCGATCGCACCCTGGGCGGGGTGTTCGGCCTGGTCCGCGGCGCCGTGATCGTCGGCTTCGCCGTCATGCTCGCGCAGGCTGCGCAGATGCAGGACGAATCGTGGTGGAAAGAGTCCCGGTTGATTCCAGTGGGCGTCGAGATGGCCTCGGTGCTGCAAGGCTACGTCGAAACCGGGCGCCAGGTCATCGAAGACGCCGCCGAGTCGAGTACCTGAGGGCGCAACCATGTGTGGCATCGTCGGTATCGTAGGTTTCACCCCGGTCAACCAGCAGATCTACGACGCGCTCACCGTCCTGCAGCATCGCGGGCAGGATGCGGCGGGCATCATGACGGAGCACGACGGCGCGCTGTACCTGCGCAAGGACGTGGGTCTCGTGCGTGACGTGTTCCAGCAGCGCCACATGCTGCAGCTGAAGGGCAACATCGGCATCGGCCACGTGCGCTACCCGACGGCGGGTTGCGACAGTTCCGACGAGGCGCAGCCGTTCTACGTCAATGCGCCGTATGGCATCTGCCTCGCGCACAACGGCAACCTCACCAACGCCCGGCAGCTCGCGGACGTGTTGATGCGCGAGGACCGCCGGCACCTCAACACCTCATCCGACTCCGAAGTGCTGCTCAACGTGCTCGCGAGCGAGCTGCAGCGTTTCGGCACGACGAGCGCCTCTGCTGCCGACATCTTCGCCGCGATCAGCGCCACGTTCCGCCGGATCCAGGGCGGCTACGCCGTCGTCGCAATGATCCTCGGCCACGGCGTGATCGGCTTCCGCGATCCGCACGGCATCCGCCCCCTGGTCATCGGCAAGCGCGATACGGCGCGCGGCCGCGAGCACATGATCGCGTCGGAAAGCGTCGCGCTCGACCAGAGCGGGTTCGAACTGATGCGCGACGTGGGTCCGGGCGAGGCCGTCTACATCGACGAGACCGGCCGCCTGCACACGAAGCAGTGCGGCAGCCCCGTGCGTCACACGCCGTGCATCTTCGAGTACGTGTACTTTGCGCGGCCCGATTCGATCATCGACAACATCTCGGTCTACAAGGCGCGCCTGCGCATGGGCGAACTGCTGGCGGACAAGATCCGCCGCACGCGCCCGCGCCACGACATCGACGTCGTGATCCCGATCCCCGACACCAGCCGCACGAGCGCGATGCAGGTCGCGCAGATCCTCGGCGTGAAGTACCGCGAAGGGTTCATCAAGAACCGCTACATCGGCCGCACCTTCATCATGCCGGAGCAGGGCCAGCGCAAGAAATCGGTGCGCAACAAGTTGAACGCGATCGACCTCGAGTTCCGCGGCAAGAACGTGCTGCTGGTCGACGACTCGATCGTGCGCGGCACCACCTCGGCGCAGATCATCGAGATCGCGCGCGAAGCGGGCGCCAGCAAGGTGTATTTCGCCTCGGCCGCGCCGCCGGTGCGTTACCCGAACGTCTACGGCATCGACATGCCGGCGGCTTCCGAACTCGTCGCGGCCGGCCGCACCGAGGACGAAGTGGCCAGGCTGATCGGGGCGGACTGGCTGATCTACCAGGACCTCGACGACCTCGTGAAGGCCGTGCGCCACCACGATTCGGGCGTGAGCCAGTTCGACACGTCGTGCTTCTCGGGCGAGTACGTCACGGGCGACATCACGCCGGAGTACCTCGAGCGGCTGCAGCGCGAGCGATCGGATCTGGCGAAGCAGACGCGCAACACCGGCACCGCCGCTTCGGGCGTGCTGAAGGCCGTCGTCTGAAGCGTCTTCTGCCCCGCTTCCGCCGACGGTGGGAAAGGGCGGCCGGTTGAGCGACGCGTGACGCCGCGCAGGATCCTCCTCGATTGTTATCGAGCCGCGCTCGTCGCCGTCGACGCACGGCGGGCCGTGCAGCGGGAACTCGCCCGGCAACCGCTGCAGGGTCGGTGGCACGTGGTGGCAGTCGGCAAGGCTGCTGCAGCAATGGCGCAAGGTGCGATCGCTGCGCTCGGCTCGCAGATTGCCGGCGGCGTGATCGTCGTCCCGGTCGGGCACCTGCCGGCCGGCTTCGATCCCGCCACACACGGCCTGCACGTCACCTGCGGATCGCACCCCTTGCCCGACGAGGCGAGCCTCGCCGCAGGCCAGCTGGTCGCCGACTTCGTGACGGGACTCGATGCGGAAGCGCAGGTGCTGTTCCTCGTTTCCGGCGGCGCCTCGAGCCTCGTCGACTGGCTCGTTCCCGGCGCCAGCCTCGCCGATCTGCAGGCATTGAATCGCTGGGCGCTGCAATCGGGGGCGTCCATCGCGCGGGTCAACGCCGTGCGCCGACGCATCTCGAGATTGAAGGGCGGTGGCCTCGCGTGCATCGCGCGCGGCCGGCGAACGCAGGCCCTGATGATTTCCGACGTGCCCGGCGACGATCCGCGCGTCATCGGTTCCGGACTGTTGCATGCGTTCCCCGATGAAGGTGCAGACGAGCCTTGCACTGCGGCGCTGCCACCGGAGCTGCGCGATCTTCTGGATCGACTCCATCCGAGCCCGAAGACCATCGCAGGCGTGCCCGCGGTGCCGGTGCGAATCGTGGCATCGCTAAGGTCCGCCTGTCACGCTGCTGCGGCAGCGGCACGCGCACAAGGCCTGAAGGCACGCGCGGTGCGCGCTCGCATCGACGGAGATGCAGCCGAACTCGGTGCCCGCTTCGTCGCGTCGCTCGCGCGGCATCCCGCCGGTATCGTGCAGGTCCGAGGCGGTGAATCCACGGTGCGCTTGCCCGCGCAGCCGGGTCGCGGCGGCCGGAACCAGCACCTGGCGCTTGCTGCCGCGCTCGAACTCGAACGCCGCGGGCTGCACGAGTCGAGCCTGCTCGCCGCCGGCACCGACGGCATCGATGGCGCTTCCGATGATGCGGGTGCGCTGGTCGACGACGAGACGTGCCAGCGCGGACGCGACGCGGGCTGCGATCCCGCCGTCTCGCTCGCATGCGCGGATTCCGGTACTTTTCTCGAGGCGGCGGGTGATCTGCTGCATACTGGACCCACGCTGACGAACGTCGGCGATCTGGTCCTGGGCTTGAGGTTGGGAGGACGTCGATGACGTTGCGGGCATTGATCGTGAGCGACCGTGCCGACTACCGGCAGCTGCTCGCGCATCACGTCACGCTCGAATGGCGCGATGCGTTGCCGGCCGAATACGAGCCGGCCACGCGCGGACGCCTGCCCCCGGGATTCACCGGCGTCGCCTACGACGTCGTGCTGCTCGACCACGACGTGCAGGACGCGCGTGGCCTGGAATGGCTCGAGGACCTGACCGACCGGCCCGGCTTTCCGCCCATTGTCTACTTCGCGCCCGGCGGCGCCGGCGCAGTCGGGGACAAGGCAAGGTCCGTGGGCGCGCTGGCCGTGCTGACGCGCACGGACTTCGAGCACGCGGACCTGTGCGGCGCGCTGCGGACGGCGCTGGCCAGTCGTCGCAACGTGCTGGCGGAGACCTCACGTGCGGCGCTCGAACAGAGTCCGCCCGATCGCTTCGGCTCGGTGCGCATCCGCGGCCATCGCTGCCTGCGCCGCCTCGCCGTCGGCGGTTCGTCGAGCGTCTTCCTCGCCGAAAACGTGCGCACCGGCGAGCAGCGCGTCCTCAAGATCTTCCGGCAGGTGCCGGATATCGTCGAAGGCAGCACGACGTTCGATCGTTTCCTGCGCGAATTCGACCTCGTGGCGCACCTGCGGCATCCGAACATCGCGCGCATCTACGACATCGGCGTCGCGGACGATCATCTCTACCTCGCCATGGAGTTCTTCCCGGGCGGCGACCTGCGCTCGCGCATGCGTGAGCGTCTCGAGCCAGCGCAGGCGTTGGGTTACGTACGGCAGATGGCGGCGGCGCTCAGCGCGCTGCACGAAGTCGGCGTCCTGCATCGCGACGTCAAGCCGGGCAACCTGCTGCTGCGCGAGGACGGTTCGGCGGCCTTCATCGATTTTGGCCTTGCGCGGCAGCTGAGCCTGGAAAGCGACATCACGGGCATCGGCACGATCTTCGGCACGCCGCACTACATGAGCCCCGAGCAGGGGCATGGCCTGCCGCTCGACGTGCGCAGCGACCTCTACAGTCTCGGCGTGGTCCTGTACGAAATGCTGACCGGCGAGAAGCCGTACAGCGCGGAAACGCCGCTCGCCGTGATCTACATGCACGCCAACGCGCCGGTCCCGCGCCTGCCGCAGAACCTCGCGTACCTGCAGCCGCTGCTCGATGGATTGCTGGCAAAGAAGCCGGCCGATCGCCTGCCTTCGGCCGACGCAATCGTGGCGAACATCGACGAACTGCTCAAGAGCGCGGCAGCCTGAGCTTTCGCCGTTGAGCGTTCCCGCCGTGCTGCAGTCGACGACCGATCCGCGCTGGTTCCGGCTCGCCGTGCAGCGCTGGCAGGACCTGCTGCTCGATCACGCGAATTGCGAGAAGAAGGCCGCGTCGACGGCGCTTGCCCTGATGTTCTCCTACCCCGAGGACTTCGAGCTGGCTGACCGCATGTCGCGCCTGGCACGCGAGGAGCTGCGGCATTTCGAACTGGTGCAGCAGCAGCTTGCGGCGCTGCAGGTGCCGTTCCGGCGCCTGAGCCCGTCACGCTATGCCGAGGGCCTGCGCAAGGCGCTGCGCCGCACGGAACACGAGCGCCGGATGGACCTGCTGCTCATCGGCGCGTTGATCGAAGCGCGCTCGCACGAGCGCTTCATCGGCTTGATCCCGCTGCTCGGCGAACCCCTCGGCCCGTTCTACGCGTCGCTGGCGGCGGCCGAGTCCCGCCACGCCGGCCTCTACCTGCGCCTGGCGGACAAGCGTGGCGAGGGTGCGCGGGAACGTCTGCGTCAGCTGGCAGCTGTCGAAGCGGAGCTGGCCGTGGCGCCGGACACGGAGTTCCGGTTCCATTCGGGCACGCCGGGAGGAAGTGATTAGTGATTAGTGAGTAGTGAGTAGTCGGAGGTTAAGCTGGTCGCCGATGCTGCAGGCGCTCCTCTGACTAATCACTACTCACTAATCACTAATCACTAATCACTAATCACTAATCACTACTCACTTCCCGCGCGGCAGCGCGCGGAGCTCCACGCCATCGTCGCGCCACTCGAGCACGCTCCCTTGCGTGTACCAGTCGCCGAGCACGATGCGGCGCGCCGGCCTGCCGTCCACCTCAAGCAGATGGATCGCCGGGCGGTGGGTGTGCCCATGCACCAGTGTGCTGACGCGCGCATGCCGCAGCGAGTCCACGACTTCGGACGGCGTGACGTCCATGATCGCGGCCGCGGTTGCTCCCACGTGCATCTGGCTGCCCGCCCGCAGTTTCCGGCCCAGCTTGCGCCGCGACTCGAGGCCGAGGTGTCGCAGCACGAACAGGGTGACGGGATTGCGCAGGATCCGACGCAGGCGCTGATAGCTCGTGTCGGCGGTGCAGAGCACGTCGCCGTGCATCAGCAGCACGCGCTCGCCGTGCAGATCGACGACCGTGCCATCGTCGAGCAGGGTGCAGCCGGTCTCGGCGGCGAAGCGCGAGCCAATGAGGAAATCGCGGTTGCCGTGCATGAAATACGTCGGTACACCCGCATCGTGCAGTGCGCGCAACTCCGCGACGATGGCACGCGCGGCCGGATCGGGATCGTCGTCGCCGAGCCAGGCTTCGAACAGGTCGCCCAGGATGTAGAGCGCGCGTGCTGCGCGCGCCTCGCCGCGCAGGAAGTCGACGAACTGGCGCGCGATCCCGGGTGCTGATGGATCGAGGTGCAGGTCCGAGATCAGCAACGTCTTGCGGCGGTCGGCGTTCACTTGGGCGTGGCAGCCTCGCCGACGACGCGGGCCGTCGTGATGACGACCGGTTGCAGCGGCGTGTCTTCCTCGAACGTGACGCGCGATCCGGTCGCAACGCTGGCGATCCGGTCGACGACATCCATGCCTTCGACCACGCGTCCAAAGACCGCGTAACCCCAGCGCGAGGGGGACGGGTCGAGCGCGATGTTGTCGGCCACGTTGACGTAGAACTGGGACGTGCCGCTGTGCGGGTCGCCGGTGCGCGCCAGGGCGACAGTGCCCCGCCGATTGCTGAGACCGTTGCCGCTTTCATTGGGCACGCCGCCGCGGACCGGTTTCTCGGCGCCGTCCGGCAGGTACCCGCCGCCCTGGATCACGAAGTTGCCGATGACCCGATGGAAGATCGTGCCGTCGTAATGCTGGTCGCGGGCGTATTGCAGGAAACTCGCGGCGGTGAGCGGCGCGCGCACCGGGTCGACCTCGATCGTAAAGGTGCCCATCGTCGTCTCGAAAAGGACCCGCTGCGGTCCGGCCGGGACCGCGTCCTGCGACCACGCGGGCGTGGACAGCCCCGTGGCAAGCAGCAGGGGCAGGAAGACCCGCGAGAACGTCGAAATGCTCAAGGACATCTAGGCACCCGGTCTGCGACAAGGACTGCGCGGATGGTAAGCGTCCCGGGGCCCACGGGCCAGCGTCCGACGCGGAGACGATCCACCCGATCCGGTAAGATGCGCGGCCATGCCTGCCACCGCCCTGATCACGCGTTTCGCGCCGAGCCCCACGGGCGCGCTGCACCTGGGCAACGCCCGCACGGCGCTGTTCAGCTGGCTGGCTGCGCGCGCGTCGGGCGGCCATTTCGTGCTGCGCGTCGAAGATACCGATGCCGGCCGCAGCCAGGACGCACTGCTCGAGCGGCAGCTCGATGACCTCCGCTGGCTGGGCATCACCTGGGACGAAGGTCCGGGCGTGGGCGGCCCGCACGGTCCTTACCGGCAGAGCGAGCGCGGTTCCATCTACGCCGAGGCCCTGGCGAAGCTCGAGGCAGGTGGCCAGACGTACCCGTGCTTCTGTTCGCCCGAAGAACTGCAATTGTCGCGCAAGGTGCAGCTGGCTTCGGGCAGGCCACCGCGGTACGCGCGCACCTGCGCGGGCCTGAGTGCGGTCGACGTGCAGCGACGCATCGACTCCGGCGCGGCGCCGGCGATCCGCTTCCGCGTGCCGGACCATCGCACCGTGGAATTCGTGGACCGCATCCACGGTCCGCAGCGATTCCAGTCCGACGACATCGGCGACTTCGTGATCCGCCGCGCCGACGGCAGCGTGTCGTTCTTCCTCGGCAACGCAGTGGACGACTCCGCGATGGGCATCACGCTCGTATTGAGGGGCGACGACCACCTGGCCAACACCCCGCGCCAGCTCTTGCTGCTCGAAGCCCTTGGCATGCCGCTGCCGGAGTACGGTCACTTGCCGCTCGTGCTGGCACCCAGTGGCACGCCATTGTCGAAGCGCGAGGGTGCTGCCAGCCTGACCGACCTGCGCGCGCAGGGATACCTGCCGGATGCGATCTGCAACTACCTGATCCGGCTAGGTCATGCCTGCGGCCACGACGGCTGGCTCGCGATGGATCAGCTCGCGTCGCACTTCGACCTCGCTCGCACCAGCCATTCCGCGGCGCGCTTCGACGAGGCGCAGTTGCGGCACTGGCAACGCGAAGCCGTGACGCATTCGACCGATGCGCAGATCGAGCAGTGGCTCGGCGGGCACCTCGATGCGCTGCAGGCCGGCGAGGAACGCAGCGCGTTCGTCGCCGTGGTGAAGGGCAATGTCCTGTTTCCTGCCGAAGTGGACGAACTCGTAGGCGTGGTTGTCCACGATTCAGTGCCGGTGTCCGCGGATGCGAAGGCGCAGATCACGGAGGCGGGGCCTGACTTCTTCGTCAGCGCCGGCAGCCTGCTCGCCACGAATGCCGGCGACTTCAAGGGCTGGACGCGCGCCATTGCCGACGCGACGGGTCGCAAGGGCGCAAGACTCTTCATGCCGCTGCGCTCCGCGCTGACCGGTGCAACGCACGGACCCGAGCTCGCGCCGCTGGTCGGCCTGATGGGCAATGCCCGTGTCCTCGGCCGGCTCGAACGGGCGCAGGCACTCGCAGGAAAGTAGAAAACAGGGGACGCTCACCTATTTCTGGAAATAGGTGAGCGTCCCCAATTACGAGGGATACATGCTGCAGATCCACAACTCGCTGACGGGCCGCAAGGAAGTCTTCAAGCCGCTCGAGCCCGGCAAGGTCCGCATGTACGTCTGCGGCATCACGGTCTACGACTACTGCCATCTCGGTCACGCGCGGATGCTGATCGTGTTCGACGTCGTGCGCCGCCATCTCGAGGCATCGGGCTACGACGTCACGTTCGTCCGCAACATCACGGACATCGACGACAAGATCATCCAGCGCGCGCAAGCCAACGGCGAGCCGATGCAGGCACTCACCGAGCGCTTCATCAAGGCCTACCAGGAAGACTGCGCGGCGCTCGGCGTGCGCCTGGGCGATCGCGAGCCGCGTGCGACCGAGTTCGTCGCGCAGATCGTCGCGATGGTGCAGACGCTGGTGGACAAGGGCTACGCCTATGCGGCCAGCAACGGCGACGTGTACTACGCCGTCGCCAAGTTCGAGACGTACGGGCGGCTGTCGGGCAAACGCCTGGCCGACCTGCGGGCGGGCGCGCGCATCGAAGTCGACGAGGCCAAGCGCGATCCGCTCGATTTCGTGCTGTGGAAAGCAGCAAAGGCGGGTGAGCCCGCGTGGGAGTCGCCGTGGGGTCCGGGGCGGCCGGGCTGGCACATCGAGTGCTCGGCGATGTCGGTCGACATCCTGGGCCCGCACTTCGACATCCACGGCGGCGGCATGGACCTCAAGTTCCCGCACCACGAGAACGAGATCGCGCAGACCTGCGCGGCTTGCGACTCACCGTTCGTGAACGTCTGGATGCACAACGGCTTCGTGCGCGTCGACGACGAGAAGATGTCGAAGTCGCTGGGCAACTTCTTCACGGTGCGCGAAGTGCTGGAGTGGGTGCGCGACCCGGAGGTCGTGCGCTACTTCATGGTGAACAGCCAGTACCGCGGTCCGATCAATTACACGCCCGACAGCCTGGCGCAGGCGGATGCGGCGCTCGAGCGCTTGTACACGTCGCTGCGTGGCGTGCCGGTCGTCGCATTGCAGGCGCCGACGAAGGCCTCCGAGCGGTTCGTCGCGGCAATGGACGACGATTTCAATACGCCGATCGCAGTGTCGGAACTGCAGGCGCTTGCGCGCGAGGTCAACACGGCCAAGGCGGCCGGCGATCTCGACAAGGCGGCGGGGCTGGCGGCGGAGATGCGTGCGCTAGGTGCGCGGCTGGGGTTGCTTGGGCGCGAACCGGAAGTGTTCCTGCGCAAGCAGGCGGCGAGGAAGATGGCGGCGGCCGGGGAGGGACCAGGGGGTTCGACACTCCCCATGATAGAGGCGTCCGGGACGGGCTCGATAACGCCAGCGCTCTCCGACGCCGATATCGAGCGCCTGATCGACGAGCGTGCCGCGGCGCGTAAGTCGAAGGACTTCAAGGAATCGGACCGGATCCGCGACCTGCTGGCGTCGAGCGGCGTGCAGTTGGAGGACCAGCCGGGCGGCCGCACGCTCTGGCGGCGGGGTTGAGCGCCCGGGCGTTCCGTCCGGCACGTCCTGTCGCGCTCGCAAGAGACAGACACGCGCTGTTTGCAAGCGACCGATCCGGGGCCTTCCCCCGAGCTTGGAAAGGCAGATACGCGCTCGGGGGAAGGCCCCGGATCGGTCGCTTGTGAGACGGGGCGCCTGGGCGACTGGTCCGCCAAGGCGGAAAAGGTCGCACGGCGCAAGCAGTCCACCCAGCCTGACGGGCAACTCTCGCTGAAGCGGGTTCCGTCAGTGCTTGATGCGCTGAAGCGCCGATTCCAGCGTGTTCTTCATCAGCATCGCGACGGTCATCGGACCGACGCCGCCCGGCACGGGCGTGATGCAGGACGCGCGCTGTCGGGCGACTTCGAACTCGACGTCGCCAACGAGCTTGCCGGTCGGCCGGCGATTGATGCCGACGTCGATCACGACCGCACCGGCCTTAACCCATTCGCCCCGCACGATACCGGGCTTGCCGACCGCTGCGACCAGAATGTCGCCCATGTCGACGTGCTGCTCGAGGTTCTTCGTGAAGCGATGGCACACCGTGACGGTCGCGCCGGAGAGCAGCAGTTCCAGTGCCATCGGGCGCCCGACGATGTTCGACGCACCAACTACGACGCAGTGCTGGCCCTTGGCGGAAATACCGGACTTTTCGAGCAGCCGGACGACACCGTAAGGCGTGCAGGGCCGGACCAGCGGGTGTCGCAGCATGAGCCGCCCGACGTTGAAGGGGTGAAAGCCGTCGACGTCCCTGGCAGGGTCGATCGCTTCGATGATGTGGCGCTCGTCGATGTGGTCCGGCAGCGGCACCTGCACGAGGATGCCGTCGATCGTGTCGTCGGCATTCAGTTGCTCGATCAAGGAGAGCAGTTCCGTCTCGGTCGTGGAGTGCGCCAGGTCGTGACTGGACGAAACGATTCCGCTTTCCTCACAGGCGAGCCGCTTGTTGCGGACGTACACGTGCGACGCCGGGTTGTCGCCCACAAGGATCACCGCCAGGCCCGGACGGCGCAGGCCCCTGGCCGCCAGTCGGTCGGTCGCTACGCGGACCTCGCGCTTGATGTCGCGGGCGATGGCCTTGCCATCTATGCCTCTGGCGCCGGATTCGGTGGCTGACATCGGCACGCTCGTGGGAACCGCTTCGATGTTCGGTTTTCGCAGAGCCGGCCGCGGGTGTCGCCCATCCGGGCGTGATTCATTCCGTGCAACGCGTCCGCTGCAGGCATAAGTGCGAATTTTCACGGCCGGCGCAATTCGATATGTTTTTTCCTGGTGGCCCGTGTCGCCCGCAGGCGGGCATGGTCCGCCCGGGCTTGCGCGGCGGAAGGAGTTTCCGGTGACTCTGCTGAGGAGATGGCAATGCAGGAAATACGAGTGCAGAAGGTGAAACAGCCCGAGGATCGCAAGCTGCCGATCTTCCGGGACGTCGAAAAGGTCATGGCCCGAATTCGCGACCGGGCGTTTGCATTGTTCTCGGGGCGCGGAGAGGGGGAGGGTCATGCGCTCGACGACTGGCTGGCCGCAGAGCGGGAAATCTGCTGGGCCGCGAGCGAACTGACCGAGGACGACAAGGAATACGTCATGCAGGTCGCCCTGGCAGGGTTCGAGCCGGGCGAGGTCTCGGTGTCCGCCACGCCGCGCGAGCTCATCGTCCATGCCGCGACGAAGGAGGAGCACGCCGAAAAGGGCAAGGTGGCCTGGTCGCAGTTCAGCAGCAACGACGTCTATCGACGCGTCGAGTTCGACGCGGAGATCAACGTCGACAAGGTGACGGCCAAGTTCAGGAACGGCCTGCTGAAGATCGTGGCGCCAAAGGCCGCGCAGCTTAAGCAGGAAATCGGGGTCGCGTCAGCGGCCTGAGTTCGCCCGGCACGGGTGGCTGGCGCTGGAAAACGCCGGTCGTACCGCGGGAATCGCCCGATTCCCCGGTGCCGAGCGGCGCGCGTCACCCGACGGACGCATTCCTAAATTGACGCTGTGGGGGTCGGTCCGTATGATTCGCGCTCCCGTGCGGGTCCGCGGTCGACGGCAGCGTCGGAAGCGGCCTGGCGACGATCAGTCGAGCATGGCGGGGCATGGCGCAGTCTGGTAGCGCATCTGCTTTGGGAGCAGAGGGTCGGGGGTTCGAATCCCTCTGCCCCGACCACTCGGATGATGCGATCTGCTGCTTGCATGCGCCCGTAGCTCAGCCGGATAGAGCATCGGCCTTCTAAGCCGAGGGTCGCAGGTTCGAGTCCTGCCGGGCGCGCCACCACGCTGGGTGGCGCAGGTTTGTCGAGATCGTGGTTTGGATTTTTTCCGTCGGACGATGGTGGACGTAGCTCAGCTGGTAGAGCTCCGGGTTGTGGTCCCGGCGGTCGTGGGTTCGAGCCCCATCGTCCACCCCACTCACCATCCCAGGATGGGCCGTTAGCTCAGTTGGTAGAGCTGCTGACTCTTAATCAGTAGGTCGTAGGTTCGAATCCTACACGGCCCACCATTTCAAGCTCGCACGCCTTCCGCGCCTTTCAGCCGAGGTGCCGACGGCCCGACCCGAAGACCAGGTAGAAGACCGCGCCGAACAGCGACACCGCCGCGGTGAGCACGAACGGCGCGCCGAACGTACCTGTGCGATCGACGAGCCAGCCCGTGACGTAGATGCCAATGATGCCTGGCAGCGTGGCGAACGTGTTGCTGATGCCCCAGATGACGTCGGCGTACTTCGGGGCGATGTCAAAGCAGTTCGGGGCGAAGCCCGACATCGCGCACGCCGCGGTGCCCGTCGCGCAGCACATGATCAGCACGGCCGCCAGCGGCGTCGTCGCCTGCGTGAGCAGCAACACGAAGACGGCACTGCCACCGAGCGCGATGGTCTGCATCAGCTTGCGGACGTAGCCGGCGCTGCGTCCGTCCCGCAGCAACCGATCCGCCCACGCGCCGGCCAGGTTCGCCGCGACGAAGTTGACCAGCCACGGTGCGGCGGACAGGACGCCGGCGCTGGCAAGCGAGACGCCGAACGTGCTCTTGAAGTAGGTCGGCAGCCACGCGAGCAGGACATACAGACCCCAGTTGCTGGCGAAGTGGCTCACGATGATGGCCCATACGGCCGGCAACCGCAGCAGCTGCCCCCACGGTATGGCGCGACGGGCGGTCTGCGACGACGCTACCGACGAACTCGCAGGAGCGTCGTCGCGGGCAAGGAAGTGCCATGCTGCGTACCAGACCAGTCCGATGGCCCCGAACAGGTAGAAGGGCAGAGCCCAACCGTATTCGCGCACCAGCCAGCCCGTGGCGGGCAATGCGAACACCGTTCCGAGCGAGATCGCGCTGATGATGAGCGCGGTCGCGCGCGACCTGCGCTCCGGCGGCACCCAGCGCGAGATCATGTTCATGGAGGCTGGGAACACGGCAGCTTCGCCGAGCCCGAGCGCGATGCGAGCCGCGATCAGCGCGCCTAGCGACATCATCGCGGCAGGCGGGGTGAGAGCCGTCCATGCCGACCACCAGAGCACCGCGACGCCGAGGACCAGCCAACCACCGTAGCGGTTCGCGAGTGCGCCGGTCACAGCCATCAGCAGCAGGTAGCCGACGAAGAACGCGGACAGCACGATGCCTTTCTGCGTCTCGGTCCA
>JAOUGW010000134.1 GCA_029865465.1 Gammaproteobacteria bacterium | reverse complement strand
CCCGCGCGATCTCCGCCTTACTCAGGCCTCGCTCCAGGTAGTGACGTAACAGCACTCGTTGATTCCTTGCATACATCGCCGGCTCCCGCGCAAGTCACGGAATCGCCAGCTTGGGGTGTGCAATTTCCGTCCGCCAGATCTGTGCAATTTACGTCCGCCGCCGACATGCAAGCTGGCACGTTTGGTTCAAGCGACACCAGTTGTAGCGATTCGCCTTGGGGCGGCTTCGGGTCGTCTTTGCCCCTACGGTGTCTGCTTTCGGCACACGGCACGCATCCGAACGAGCTGCACCAGCACGATTTGGCGACGTAGTCATGGAAACTGCGGGTCACGACGTATCCGCAGCGGGTCATGCGACGTGACCTCGTCGACTTTGCATGCGCCGTGAGAATTCTCGGGCTTTGACGAGAATTCTCTCAGGCGCGGTCGATCAGGCGTCCGTTCCGGGTCTGCTCCGGGCGAGCGTATCTGCCTTTCCGCTCGCCCGGAGCAGACCCGGAACGGACGCCCATGAAACCCACCCGCCTGCAGCGATTCCTCAGTCAAAGTCCGTGGGAATCTCAGGCCGCTGCCAATGCTGACGCATCCGTAACACCTGCGACGGGGTACACCGGCCCAGGGACATGGACGGCAGGTCGTCCGGGTCAAAGAACTCGACCCCATCCGTCTCGTAACTGCCGCGAGCCTCGCCGCCTTCGATCTCGCACAGGAAGAACGCCTTCCAGCTGTGATGCAGTGACGGCGTGTGGCCGTGAGCGTTGCGGTCGTACAGGGCCGCGAGCTTGAGCACCCGCACGCGAAAGCCGGATTCCTGCTCGACTTCCTTGCGGATGGCGCCGGACGGCGAGTCGTTCACGTCCACCCAGCCGCCGGGCAGGGTCCACAAGCCGTCCATCGTTTCGCGGACGAGCAGCACCCTGCCGTCGGCCGGACGGAACACCGCGCCGCGCACCTCCACCTTGGGTGTGACGTATCCACCCTCCCGCGACCACTCGGCCCGCAGTTCGGCCGGATCGGCACTGGCGCCCGTGGCAAGCAGTTCCGACGCGATGCGCTCGATGGCTTCGTAGCGATCGCGGTCGTACTCGTCCTTGCAGAAATGCAGGCCCGTGCGCGCCAGCGCCTGCAGGCTGCGGAAGTGTTCCAGGCGCCAGTCCTTCATTCCGGGAATTCCGTGCTTGACACGTTCTGCATATTTATGCACATTTGCGCACCTTTTATTCACATGAGCCGGACGAGATGCCCCTGGCCACCGACCTCAACGCCCAGGCCCAGCGTCGCGATGCGATCGTCCGCATCCTGCGGCAGAACGCCGTCGCGCGTCAGGCCGAGCTGGTCACCCTGCTCCACCGCGAGGGCCACGACGCGACCCAGTCCAGCGTCAGCCGCGACCTGCGCGAACTCGGCGTGGTCAAGGGTGGCGACGGTTACCTTCTGCCGGCCGGCGACGACGCGCTCACCCCGAACCACTTCGAGACGGTCCGCTCTTTCGTCAAAGGTTACCGCGCCGCTGGGCCCACGTTGACGGTAATGCGCACGTCCGTGGGAACCGCCCAGAGCGTCGCCATCGCGCTCGACAAGGCGGGCTGGCCCGAGGTCATCGGCACCATCGCCGGCGACGACACGATCTTCATCGCGACGGAAAGTGCGAAGGCGCAGCGCCGCCTGCACGACCACCTCCGTACCTACTTCGGACGCTGAGATTTCCCGATGACCACGCAACCCCGGGGCGCCAAGCCCATCCTGCTCGCTTTTTCCGGCGGACTCGACACCTCGTTCTGCGTGCCCTGGCTCGCGGAAAAGCACGGTCGCCCGATCATCACGCTGACCGTCAACACGGGCGGCATCGACGCCGAGGCGGCGCAGGTCCTCGCGGAACGCTCGCGGACGCTGGGTGCCGTCGAGCACCACCTGGTCGATGCGCGTCCGGCCTACTTCGAGCAGGTGCTCAAGTACCTGGTCATGGGGAACGTGCGTCGCGGCAACCTGTATCCGCTGTGCGTCGGCGCCGAGCGCGTGCTGCAGGCCCAGACCGTCGCGCATTTCGCGCGGCAGCTGGGCACCGACGTCGTGGCCCACGGCTCGACCGCAGCGGGCAACGACCAGGTGCGCTTCGAAGTCGCGCTGCGGACGCTGGCGCCCGAACTCGAGATTCTCGCGCCGGTCCGCGACCATGCCTTCAAGCGGCCCGAGCAGCTGGAATACCTGCAGGCGCGGAAGCTCCCGGTGCCGCCGTTCGGCGCGGCCTACTCCGTGAATCGCGGCCTGTGGGGCGTGACGATCGGCGGCAAGGAAACGCTGGCCTCTGACACGTGCATTCCCGACGAGGCCTGGGTGCTCACGAAGGACGCCTTCACGCACCCGCACGCGCCGGAGCGGCACACGATCGGCTTCGCCGCCGGCGTGCCGAATGCGCTCGACGGCAAGCCGCTCGACGCGGTGAGCCTCATCGAGCAGGTGGAGACCATCGGCGCGAAGTTCGGCGTCGGCCGCGGCATACACCTGGGCGACACGATCATCGGCTTCAAGGGCCGCGTGGCGTTCGAAGCACCGGCGGCCGAGGTGCTGCTCACGGCGCATCGCGAACTGGAGAAGCTCGTGCTGTCGGCCCGCCAGGCCCGGGTCAAGGACATGCTGGCTTCACCGTATGGCGACCTCGTGCACGAAGGCCAGCACCTCGACCCGGTGTGTCGCGACATCGAGGCCTTCCTCGTCTCGACGCAGCAGCGCGTCACCGGTGAAGTGCTGGTCCTGTTCCGCCCGGGTGTCGTCTTCATCGAGGGCACCTCGTCGCGGTACTCGCTGATGAAGGCGTCGAAGGGCGCTTACGGCGAATCGGCCGGCGAGTGGACGGCCGCCGAGGCCCACGGCTTCTCCAAGATGCTGGCGCTGCCGGGCATCTTCTACACGCGCGCCGGGCGCAACTGAGCACGGCCTTCGGCCTCGGGGAAAACGTCATGCAGATGAAGACAGTCGTCGTCGACAAGATCGCCTCCATCGCGCAGGCCTGCGGCCTCGGCCACGAATTGCGCGTCGCCACCACCGAGATGCCCTGCGAGGAAGGCGTGGTGCTGGTCGTCGAAGTGCTCACCAACAAGTCGACCTACAACCAGCTCGAACTCACCAGCGGCCGCATGGCCAAGGTATCGAAGGGCGACGTGATCGTCGGCGCGCTCGGGCACCGCCAGGCCCTGTTCGGCTACTCGGGGCACATCCCCGAACAGGTGGCCGTGGGTGACGTCATCCAGGTGCTCAACATCGGCGGCGTGCTCGGCATCTGCGATTCGATCAATCCCGACCGGGGCCAGCCGTTCGACGCGCGCGTGCTCGGCTGCGTGCTGCAGTTTCCGTTCCTCGGCGAACGCATCGGCGTGCCCGCACGCGTCGGGTACCACCGCCTCGACCAGGGCGCGACACTCGACACCCATGGCGTGCCGATCGTGGCGCTTGCCGGCACCTGCATGGAGGCCGGCAAGACCGCCGCTGCCTGTGCGATCGTGAGCCGCATGCGGCATCGCGGTGTCGCCGTGCACGCGTTCAAGGCGACGGGCGTCTCGCTGCGTCGCGACATCCTGGCGATGGAGGACGCGGGCGCGCGTCGCAGCCAGATCTTCACGGACTTCGGCATCGTCACGACAACCGCCGCGTCCGGTCCCGCCCTCACGCGGACCATGCTCACGGAGATGACCCAGGGCAAGCCGGACGTCGTGATCTTCGAACTCGGCGACGGCCTGCTCGGCGCCTACGGCGTCGAGGCGATCCTGTCGGCGCCGGATATCGCCAGGTCGCTGAGCGCGGTGATTCTTTCGGCCAATGATCCGGTTGCAGCCTGGGGCGGCGTCAAGCTGCTGCGGGAGCGGTTCAGCATCGAGCCTTGTGCGGTCACCGGGCCCGCAACGGACAATGCAGTGGGCGTGAACATCATCGAGCAGCAGATGCAGGTGCGCGCGTTCAATGCAATCACCGCCGGCGCCGCCCTCGGCGACCACATCATCGATGCGCTGGACCTCGCAGCGCAGCCCGCGGCGGCGGTCAATCAATGAGTGCCCGGACGCCTGCAATCGTGCTGGGCGGCACCGGCTACGTCGCCGGCGAACTGTTGCGCCTGCTCGCGTCGCATCCGTATTTCGACCTGGCAGCGGTCGCCTCGGACAGCCAGCCCGACGAACCCGTCGCCCGGTTCTTCCGTCACCTGCAGCCCGTGCTGCCGCATCTGCGCTTCGCGAACCACGAGGAGATCGTGGAGTACGTCACGGCGAATCCGACGACCGCCGTCTTCTCTGCGGCGCCGCATGGCGTGTCGGCTGCCCTGATCGACCGGCTGCTCACGGCCGCCGAGCAGGCTGAAACGCAGGCGCGTGTCGTCGATATCTCGGCGGACTTCCGCTATTCGAGCGCGGATGCCTACCAGTCAGTCTACAAGCACGCTCACGGCGCACCGGACCGGCTCGGCGAGTTCACGTGCGCCGTTCCCGAGCACCTGAATGCGCTGCCCACGTCCCACGTGGCGCACCCCGGGTGCTTCGCGACTGCCGTGCTGCTCGCGAGCGTGCCGCTGCTCTCGCTCGATCTCATCGAGCCGCGCCTGTTCGTGTCCGGCGTGACCGGCAGCACCGGCTCGGGCCGTCAGCCCGTGGCCGGCACGCACCATCCGCAACGTCACGGCGACCTGTACTCCTACAACGCGCTCGCGCACCGGCACACGCCGGAGATCACGGCACTGGCACTGGCGGCCTCGGGAACACAGGCAGACTTTGCCTTCGTGCCGCACAGCGGTCCGTTCGCGCGCGGCATTCACGTGACCGTCCAGGCGGCGCTGCGGGAATCGATGTCGACGCACGAGCTCGTGCATGCATTGCGCGAGTATTACGACCAGTCGGTCTTCGTGCGCGTCAGCGGCGAAATGCCGCGCCTCAAGGACGTCGTCGCCAGCAACTTCGCCGAACTCTCCGCCGTCAGCAACGGCCGCACGGTCGCCGTGATGTGCGCGATCGACAACCTGACCAAGGGGGCGGCCGGCGGCGCCGTGCAATGGATGAACCGCATGTTCGGGCACGAAGAGACCGCCGGCCTGATGACGCCTGCGCCGGGGTGGACCTGATGAATGCAGTCGTCAATTGGGCGCCGCCTGCCGACCACCTGGCGCCGGTGTATTCGCAGTGGGCCATCGACGTCGTCGACGGCTCCGGCGTGTGCCTGAACCTGCGCGACGGCCGTAAGGTGCTGGACCTGTATGGCGGCCACGCGGTTGCGGCGCTCGGGTACTCGCACCCGCGGCTGCTCGCCGCGCTCGAAAGCCAGGCGAAAGCACTGATCTTCCAGAGCAATGCCGTGCCGCTCGACGTGCGTGCGCGGGCCGCCCTGCGTCTCACGCAGTTTGCGGGCCTCGGACTGAACACCGCGTTCTTCATCAGCACGGGCGCCGAAGCGAACGAGAACGCGCTGAAGCTGGCATTGCGCATCACGGGCCGGCGCAAGGTCGTTGCCATTGAAGGCAGCTTCCACGGCCGCACGGCTGCGGCCGGCGCCGTGACCTGGGGCGCGGCAAAGAAGTGGTATGGCTTTCCGCAGGCGCCGTTCGACGTCGACTTCGTGCCGCGCGGCGACTTCGCTGCGATCGAGCGGATCATCGGCACGGACACGGCCGCCGTGATCGTCGAACCGGTGCAAGGGGTCGGCGGCGCGCTCGACCTCGGCGAAGCATTCCTCGCCGCATTGCGCAAGCGGTGCACCGACACCTGCGCGTTGCTCGTCTGCGACGAGGTGCAGTGTGGCATGGGTCGCACCGGTTACCCGTTCGCCGCGAACATGCATGGCGTCTCGCCCGACATGATCACGACGGCCAAGGCCCTCGGCGCCGGCTTCCCGTGCGCTGCGCTGCTGATGGCGGATCACGTTGCGGGCCACCTGAAGACGGACGATCTCGGCACGACCTTCGGTGGCGGCCCGCTGGCCTGCGCGATGATCGAGGCCGTGGTGGACATCATCGAAAGCGAAGGCTTGCTCGCGAACGTGCGCAAGTTGTCGCAGCAGCTGCGCGAAACCTGCGTCGTCGGGCCGGTGACGGGCACGCAGGGCGCGGGCTTCCTGCTCGGCCTGCGCACGCGCAGACCTGCGAAGGACGTGCAGCGCGAGCTGCTCGAACAGCACGACATCCTCACCGGGACCAGCGCCGATCCGCACGTCGTCCGCGTCCTCGCCCCCTACGTACTGGAGTCGCAGCACGTCGAGCAGTTGCGCGACGCCTTGTCCTCGTTGCCTGCCTGAACTGACGGCGCAGCAAGACGTCATTCTCGCGCGCAGCGCCCCCGACCAACCCCTACCCCCTACCCGCTGACCCCTCATGAAGAGCTTTCTCGACCTTGCCGATCTATCCCGCGACCAAGTCGTGGACCTGCTCGCGCTCGCCCAGAGCCTGCAGGACCGGCCCGAGCCGACGGCGCTCGCCGGGAAGATTCTCGGGCTGCTGTTCCTGAACCCGTCGCTGCGCACGCTGGCATCGTTCCAGGCGGGCATGCAGCGTCTCGGCGGCACGGCATTCGTCGTGACGCCAGGCCAGGGCACATGGCAGGTCGAGACACGGGACGGCGCGATCATGAATGGCGCCGCGGCAGAACACGTGCGCGAGGCGATTCCAGTGCTGGCCTCGTATTGCGACGCGCTCGGCATCCGCTCGTTCGCGGCAGGCAAGGACCTTGCGGCAGACATTGCCGAAGAGCAGTTCATGCGCATGGCGAACCTGTGCCCGAAGCCGCTCGTCAACATGGAATCGGCCGTCAACCATCCCTGCCAGGCGCTCGCCGACTGGCGGACGATGGATGAACTCGCCGTGCCGCGGGCCGGCAGGTTCGTGCTGAGCTGGGTCTCGCACCCGCGCGCGTTGCCGCTCGCCGTGCCGGCAGCAACCGTGCACATGGCGGCACAGCGCGGCATGGACGTCGTGGTGTTGCGCCCCGAAGGCTACGCGCTGCCCGACGAGATCATGCACAAGGCGCGGGCGGCCGCCGCGGCTGCGGGCGGAAACGTATCGGAGACTGCCGACCGCGAATCGGCATTGCGGGGCGCGCACGTCGTGTACGCGAAGGAATGGGGTTCGCCGCAGCATTACGGCGACGCCGACGCGGAAGCGAAGGCCCGTGCGCCGCTCGGCGACTGGTGCGTGCGCGAGAGCTGGTTCCAGCGCGCGCAGGCCGACTGTCATTTCATGCACTGCCTGCCCGTGCGCCGCAACGTCGCGGTCGCCGACGAAATCCTCGACGGGCCGCGCAGCCGCGTGGTCCGCGAAGCCGCCAACCGCATGGTCGTCCAGATGGCCGTGCTGCATCGATTGCTCAAGGGGAACTGACGATGATCGGACACAAGGTCGAACAGGCGGTCACGGTGCGGGCGCTGCGCGGCGCGGCTCCTTACATCCACATGTACAAGGGCAAGGTCTTCGTCATCAAGACCGGGGGCGGGGCGTTCCGCGACACCGGGACGATGCGCGCCTTCGTCGAGCAGGTGGCGATCCTGCACCACCTCGGCATTCGCGTCGTGCTCGTGCACGGCGGCGGCCCCCAGCTCGACGAGGTGACGGCGAAGCTCGGCGTGCAGACGCGCATGGTCCAGGGTCGTCGCGTCACGGACGCCTCGGCCATCGACGCGACCAGCATGGTCCTGAACGGCCTGATCAACACGCAACTGGTCGCGCTGTGCCGCAGCTTCGGCATCGACGCGATCGGCATCGGCGGCATCGACGGCGGGCTGGTGCAGGCGCACCGCCGCGCCCCGGTGACGCTGGCGAGCGGTGAGGTCGTCGACTACGGCATGGTGGGCGACATCGACGGCATCGACGGCACGGTCGTGACGCGACTGCTGGACGACGGCTTCCTGCCGGTCGTGAGCCCGCTGTCGTGCGACAACTCGGGACAGCTGCTCAACATCAACGCCGACACGGTGGCGGCGGCGATCGGCGGCACGCTGGTCGCGGAGAAGCTGATCCTGTGCACCGGCGCCCCCGGCATCCTCGAGCGTGTCGACGATCCGCAGTCGCTGATCTCCTACACGGACGTGGCCGGCCTGCGCCGGTTGCGCGAGGAAGGCGCGATCACGGATGGCATGCTGCCGAAGTCGAGCGCGATCGAAGCCGCGATTCGCGGGGGTGTCCGCCGCGTGCACGTGATCTCGTACGCGGAGACCGACTCGCTGCTCGCCGAGATCTTCACGAACGAAGGCAAGGGCACGCTGGTGGTGGCCGACACCAAGGCCCTCACGGCTGCCGAACAGGGTCAATAGAAGGACCGCCGCATGACCAGGCTTTGGGACAAAGGCGCGCCTCTCGACGAACGGGTGCTGCGTTACACGGCTGGCGAGGATCACGCCCTCGACAACCGGCTCGTGGCCTACGACGTGCGCGCCTCGATCGCGCACGCCGAGATGCTGTACGAGTGCGGGCTGCTCGCGCACGACGAACTGGACGCGATCCGGACCGGCCTTGGAGAAATTGCCGCTGCGCACGCCCGTGGCGAGTGGTCGGTGACGCTCGACCTCGAGGACGGGCAGACGGCGCTCGAGACGTTGCTCACGCGCAGGATCGGTACCGCGGGTGCGCGCCTGCATGCCGGTCGCTCGCGCAACGACCAGGTGCTCACGGCACTTCGTCTCTACTTGCGCGATGCCGTC
>JAOUGW010000133.1 GCA_029865465.1 Gammaproteobacteria bacterium | reverse complement strand
CTGGCGCGCATGCCGACGCCGGCGGGCTTGTTGGTGCCATGCATCAGATAGCTGGGCCAGCCCAGGTTCATCGCGAACGCGCCAAGCGGATTGTCGGGACCGGCCGGCACTCGCGCGGGCAGGATGTCGCCATCGGCCGCGTGTTCCTTGCGCACGGAAGCGGGCGGCGTCCAGACCGGATCCTTGCGCTTCGAGACGATCTTGGTGCTGCCTTCGGGCGTCGCCCAGCCGACCATGCCGATGCCGATCGGTACCGTGACAACGACGCGCTGCTCGCCCTTTGCCGGCTTCGGGAAATAGTACATCCGCAACGCCGCGAGGTTGACGACCAGGCCTTCGTGCGGCGCGTCCGGCAGGATGAACTGCGTGGGCAGCACGATTCGGGTGCCCTCCCTCGGGAGCCACGGGTCGACGCCCGGGTTGGCGTTGATGACTTCGTCGTAGCCGAGATTGAAGCGGCGCGCGATGTCAGGAAGCGTGTCTTCCTCGGTCGCGATCGTCGCCTGCAAGGTGCCGACGACCGCCGTGGTCTGCGGATCGTAGGGGAACGTGTGCGTCGCGAGTGGTTCCGCATACTGCGGCTTGGGCGGTTCCGGCGGCGGCGGCGGTTTTTGCGGCTGCGGCGCGAAGATGCTGCAGCCTGCCAGCGTTGCGAGCACGGCAACGAGCGCCACGTGGCGCGTCGACCTGATGCCTGGACTATTCACGGTTCCGATCACTATCCACCTCTCGTCAAGTGTCGAACGGCCCGCGGCCGGTCAGAGCACGGCGGGGCGGTTCGGCAGTTCATCCTCGTCGCGCCCGCCGGGCAATGGCGGGTGGTGCCGGGCCAGCAACCGGCCAGCCTCGTGCACTCCTTCCACCGCGCCCCGCTCATATTGCCCGGCGCGGAACTTCTCTTCCATCGTGTTGCAGACCGCGGACCATTCCGCCGTGCTGACACGACCGTTGAACCCCCTGTCAGCCACGATTTCGACGTCGCGATCGGCCAGCAGCACGTAGATCAGGATGCCGTTGTTCGCTGCGGTATCCCAGACCCCCAGGGCGGCAAAGACCTGCAGGGCCCGGGCCCGCGGTGTCTTTCCCGCCCAGACCTCGTGCGGCTCGAGCGCGGCTTCGATCGCAAAGCGGATTTCGCCGCTGTGGGTGAGCTCGGATTCGGCGACCGCGCGCTCAATCGCCTCGAGGGCTTGGACCGGGAAAGCGCGCGCAAGTTTACGGCGCGTCGAAAACAGATGACGGAAAAGACGTGTCCAGTCCATCGCCATCACCAGCCGCCCGAGGCGCCGCCGCCCCCGAAACCGCCGCCCCCGCCGCCGAAGCCGCCCCCGCCAAAGCCACCGCCGCCGCCGAAGCCGCCGCCGCCGAAACCACCCGGGTAGCCCCAGCCGCTGCGGTGGCGACTGCTGGCCCAGCCATCGCCGCCACTGCGCGGCCCGCCGCCACCCATACCGCCCATGAGCGCGAAGATGAAGGCGACGATGCCCGCAAACACGGAGATGCCGAGGATGCTGATCAGCAGCCAGGTCAGGAAGCCGACCAGGCCCCCGGTGGCCAGTGCGCCGCCGACGCGACCGAAGAGACGGCGGAAGATCGAGCCGCCGACCAGCGCGAAGATGAACAGGAACGGCAGCAGGTTGAACAGGCCAGGGATGCCCGCCGCGGGTGGACTCAACTCGGGCTCGGGCAGCGGCTCGCCTTCGATTACGCGCATGACCCGGTCGACGCCGGTGTTGATGCCGCCATAATAGTCGCCGCGCTTGAACGACGGCACGATGTCCTGCTGGATGATGCGGTTCGCCGTCGCGTCGGGCAGCACGCCCTCGAGGCCGTAGCCGACTTCGAGACGGACCTTGCGGTCGTTGAGGGCAACCAGCACCAGGACGCCGTCGTCGACCTTGCCGCGGCCGAGCTTCCACTGGTCCACGACGCGGATCGAGTACTGCTCGATCTCCTCGGGCTGCGTCGTGGGCACGATCAGGACCACGACCTGGCTGCCCTTCGACTGCTCGAACGCCGCGAGCTTCGCTTCGAGCGCGGAGGACTGGTCGGCCGTCAGCGTGCCCGTGAGGTCGGTGACCCGCGCCGTGAGCTGTGGCACGGCGACGAGGCCCTGCTGCGCCGAGGCCGGTGCAACCGCAGCGGCCATGAGCCACAACGAGGCCGCGAGCGACAGGCATCGCCGCAGCGGACGGGATTCGGGCGGGAACGACGCAGCGACCATGGGATCACCCGGCATCGCGCCCTGTGGGGGACGCGACGCGAGGCGTGGCCTCAGCCGGTCGCAGGTGCAGGCGCGGGCGCAGGGGCCGCAGGCGCGCTGAAATCCACGGTCGGCGGCTTCGCTATCGCGGCTTCGTTCTCGACCGTGAAGTTCGGCTTCACCTTGTAGCCGAAGATCATGGCCGTGAGGTTGGTCGGGAACCTGCGGATCGTGACGTTGTAGTCCTGCACCGCCTGGATGTAGCGGTTGCGCGCCACGGTGATGCGGTTTTCGGTGCCTTCGAGCTGGGCCTGCAGGTCGCGGAAGTTCTGGTCCGACTTGATCTCGGGATACTTCTCGACCACGACCATCAGGCGCGAGAGCGCGCTCGACAGCTCGCCCTGCGCAGCCTGGAACTGCTGCAGTGAAGCGGGGTCGTCGGCCTTCACCTGCACCTGCGTCGCCTTGGCGCGGGCCTCGGTGACGCCGATGAATACGGCCTGCTCCTGCGCGGCGAAACCCTTGACCGTCTCGACGAGGTTAGGGATCAGGTCAGCGCGGCGCTGGTACTGGTTGACGACTTCGGACCACGCCGACTTCGTCGCTTCGTCCTGCACCTGGATCGTGTTGTAACCGCAACCGGACAGCAGCATGGCCACCGCCACCAGCAAGAGCGCTTGCAAGGCTCGCATCGGAACGTTCTCCTGAATTACCGATCGACCCACCCGTGAATCGAACGCGACATTACCAGATTCGGACGACCTGATCAGGCGGCAGGTACATCTGGTCGCCTTCCTTCACGTCGAATGCCCTGGCGAACGCCGGCATGTTGCGCAGGATGCCGTTCGCGCGGTACTCGCTCGGGCTGTGCGGGTCCGTCTTCAGGCGCTTGCGCAGCTCGTCTTCGCGGATGTTGTGCGCCCAGACCTGGCCCCAGCCGAGGTAGAAGCGCTGCTCGCCCGTGAAGCCGTCCAGTACCGGCGCGTCCTTGCCGCCCAGCGCGATCAGGTAGGCCTTGTGGGCCACCGCGAGACCCGAAAGGTCGCCGATGTTCTCGCCGAGCGTGAGCCGGCCGTTGACGTTCATTCCGGCAATCGGGCTGAATGCGTCGTACTGCTTCACGAGAGCGTTGGCCCGCGCAAGGAACAGCTCGTTGTCCCGCTCGGTCCACCAGTCGCGCAGCATGCCCTTGCCGTCGAACTTGCGGCCCTGGTCGTCGAAGCCGTGGCTGATCTCGTGACCGATCACGGCGCCGATGCCACCGTAGTTCACCGCGTCGTCGGCCTTCATGTCGAAGAACGGCGGCTGCAGGATCGCGGCCGGGAACACGATCTCGTTCGCGAACGGGTTGTAGTACGCGTTGACGGTCTGCGGAGTCATGTACCACTCGGTCCTGTCGACCGGTTTGCCGAGCTTCGCAAGTTCGCGCCGCACGTTGATTGCACGCGCGCGCTGCACGTTGCCAACCAGGTCCGCACGGCTGGCGACGAGCCCGTCGTACGTCTTCCACTTCTCCGGATAGCCGATCTTGACCGTGAAGTTGCGTATCTTGTCGTGCGCCTCCTTCCTGGTCTCCGGGCCCATCCATTCGAGCTCGTCGATCGACACGTCAAACGCCTTGAGCAGGTTCGCCACGAGGGCATCCATCCGCTGCTTCGCCTCCGGCGGGAAGTGGCGCTGCACGTATTCCTTGCCGAGCAGGTCACCCATCGCGTTCTCGGTCTCGTCGAGGCCGCGCTTCCAGCGCGGCTTGAGCTGCGGCGTGCCCGACAGCGTCCGGCCGTGGAAGTCGAAGTTCTCCTCGACGAAGGCCTGGCTCAGGTACGGCGAGAAGTCGTCGATCACGCGCAGCTTGAGGTAGTCCTTCCACGTCGCGAGCGGCACGCCGTTGATCGCCTTGCCGAGTTCCTTGAAGTAGCTCGGCTGGCCGACGATCAGCTGGTCGTGACGGATGCCCATCGACTCGAGCCAGCGCGCCCAGTCGATGCCGGGGGCAGCCTTCATCGCGCCGGCGACGTCGAACGGGTTGTAGGTCTTCTCGACGTCACGCAGGTCGGCCGGCGCCCAGGACGCCTTGGCGAGCCGTGTCTCGAAGGCCATTACGCGCTTCGCCGCCGCGGCGCCGTCATGGCGGCCCGACAGCGTGAATACCTTCGCGATGTGCTGCTGGTACTTGGCGCGCGCCTCGCTGAGGGGCCCGTCCGTGCCCAGGTAGTAGTCGCGCTCCGGCATGCCGAGACCCGACTGGTCGGCATAGATCGTATAGACGTCCGGGCGCTTCGCGTCCTGCAGGACGTAAGCCCCGATCGGGTTCGAGACCGCGATCATCTGCGCGCGGGCGAGGTAATCGAGCAGCTGCTGGCGGTCCTTGATCGCGTCGATGCGCGCGAGTTCCGGCTGCAGCGGCGCGAGGCCGAGCTGCTCCACCTTCGCCTCGTCCATGAAGCTCCTGTAGAAATCGCCGATCAGCTGCTGGTCGGAGCCCGCAGCGGCATCGGCCGCGGCGGCTTGCTCGACGATCACCCGCAGGTTCTTCTCGGCCTCGTCGGCGAGCAGCGTGAAGGCGCCGTAGTTCGACTTGTCGGCCGGGATTTCCGTGTTCTTGAGCCAGGTGCCGTTGACGAACCGGTAGAAGTCGTCCTGCGGCCGCACTGTCCGGTCGAAATTCTGCAGGAACAGGCCGGACGTCAGCGCGGGCGTGGCCGGTGCTGTGGCAACTGCAGGCGCCGCCGGGGCGGCGAGCGGCGCGGTTGCCTGCGGCGTGGCGCAGGCAGCGAGGGTGATCGTCAGGGCGACGGGCAGGGACCAACGGAACTGCATTTCTCGGGACTCCGTGACTGTTACGGGACGCGGCCGCTGCGGGCCACCAGGCCGGCAAGTATAGGGGAATCAGTTTCGACCGAGCCTGAGGTGGATCGGCCAGTTGAGACGAAGCGTGCCGTCTGCAGGCCAGAGCGTTGCAAGTTCCGCCTCGACGGCCGGCAGCGGGTCCCGGCCGGGATGCGCGTCCCGATAGCGCTGCACTGACGACCACGACGCCAGGAAACCGAGCACCTGCTCGAGCGACCACTCCGTCTGCAGGTGGAACGACGGTACGACCTCCTCGGCCCAGGGAAACGGGAGCGTCTGGTACGCCTCCTCGACGTAGCGACGTTCCGGCGGCCAGTATTCGCCGACGACGTCGTGGTAGAACCGGTCCACGACCGCGTCGATCGCGGCGCCGGCCTGGAATTTTTCGTACGTCCAGACGGCGATGACCCCGCCCGGCTTCAGCACGCGGCGGCATTCGCCGTGGAAGCGGTCAAAGTCGAACCAGTGCACGGCCTGCGCGGCGGCCACCAGCGACACCGACTGGTCCGGGACCGGCAGCTGCTCGGCCACCGCCAGCTGGTACTGGACGTTGGGGTGCGGCTGCGCCCGCTCGAGCTGTGCGCGGCTGCCGTCGACTGCGACGACCGCATCGAAGTGCCCGGCCAGCGCGATCGCCGCCTGGCCGTTGCCGGTGGCGCAGTCGACGGCCAGTGCGCGATCCGGCGCACGGGACGCGATCCATGCGATCAGGTCGGCGGGATACCCCGGCCGGTAGCGGCTGTAATCGGCAGACTGCCGCGAGAAATGGTCCTTGAACGTCGTGGTCGTCGCCATGCGCCGCGATGGTGCGCGCGAACCCCGGCACGTGGCAATCGGCGAGCCACTACAATCACTCATTGGATCCATTGGATCGCGACGAGGAACAGCGCCGTGGACGGAATCGAGGTCGTCGACATTGCCCATGCGATCCAGCTCGCGCTGGCGCCGGTGTTCCTGCTGTCCGGCATCTGGGTATTCCTGGGCGTGCTGGCGAGCCGCCTCGCACGCATCGTCGACCGCGCGCGCAACATGGAGAAGGAGCTGCGCTTGCCGGAGGCGCGCGACGCCGACCTCATCCGCGGCCAGCTGCAGGCGCTGTCGCAGCGCGCTCGTTACATCAACATCGCCATCACGCTCGGCACCGTCGCCGCGCTGCTGGTGGCGATCGTGATCGCGCTGCTGTTCTCGAGCACGTTCATACCGCTCAACCTGGCACCGCCGCTCGCGCTGCTGTTCGTACTGGCGATGTGCGCGCTGGTCGCGGCGTTCGTGAGTTTCCTCATCGAAGTGCGGGTTGCGATCGCAGTGCTCAGGATCGGCGACGTGTAAAAAAGCCCCGGGCTTTTGGGGCCCGGGGCTGGAGTGGGCGAACTTTGTCGAAGGGAAGGGGAAAGTCCGCCAGGGGGAACCGTTGCGCCGTGGCGCTCAGTGCAGCCTTGCCCACTGCAGGACCTTGACGTCCTGCTGCGCGCGGCCGAAATTGCGTGCGATGATCCGGGTAGCTTCCTTCATGCCCTTGTTGGGGCGCGGCTGGCCGTCGAGTTCGACCACGCCGCGGAATTCCTCGAGTCCCCGCGGCTGCGGCTGCTCGACCAGGAAATGCGCATAGAACTTGATGCCCATGGGCGGCAAGCTACTGTTCGCCCCCGGCCTTTTCCGTGACCGCGTGCACACTATTCCGGCGCCCGGCGCGTGCCTGCTGAAAACATGACCCGCTACCGAAAATCCGCCACGTCCGGCTCCAGATATTCGACGCCCGCTGGCGCACTCCGGCTGCGCGCAGAGCTAGACGAACTGTGGCGCGTGCTGCGGCCGCAGGTGACCAGGGCCGTGCAGGAAGCCGCGGCCCAGGGCGACCGCTCCGAGAACGCGGAATACATCTACGGCAAGCGGCAGCTGCGCGAGATCGACCGCCGCGTGCGGTTCCTGCGCCAGCGGCTCGAGGGCATGATCGTCGTCGAGCGCCCGCCGGACGACCGCAGCCGGATCTTCTTCGGCGCGTGGGTCCAGGTCGAGGACGAGGCCGGCGTCGCAACCGAGTTCCGCATCGTCGGACCCGACGAGCTCGATCCCGCCCGGCGTTATGTCAGCATGGATTCGCCGCTCGCCCGCGCGCTGATGGGCAAGCGCGTCGACGACGAAGTCACGATCGAGGTGCCGGGCGGAACCCGCGCGTACACGGTCGTCGGCATCCGTTACGAGGAACCGGTCGCCTCCTGACGCGGCAAACCATCATGGATCTCGCCGATCCACGGCACGCGCGTCGCCCAGTGCACGTGCCCTTGTGGCCGCAGCTGCGCGGCGAGTCCAGGCTCGACGCTGCCCAGGGTGATGTGCATTTCGCCCGGCCAGCGGGTCGACTCGAAGAAGAGCGGCGTGCCGCAGCGCCCGCAGAAACTTCGTGTGGCTGCGGCCGACGACCGGTAGGTGCTCAATGCCCCGGCGTTGCCGAGCAACTCGAAGCGTTTGCCGTCGGTGCCGATCCACGTGACGAAGCCCGCGCCTTGCGCACGACGGCACATCGTGCAGTGGCAGTGCGCGACCCAGAGCGGCGGCAGCGCGAATCGATAACGGATGGCGCCGCAGAGACAGCCACCCACACCCGACTGGCCCGCCGCTGGCGACGCGTCGCTCACACCACGCGGACGTTCTTGAACTGCCAGGGATCCGTCTCGTCGAGATCCTCGGGGAACATGCGGCCGCGGTCGACCAGCGGGTGCCACTCGGAGTACTCGCCCACGACCAGGCCGAGGTAAGGCCGGCAGATCTCGAGGACGCGCTTGTAGTCGATGTCGTCGGGCTCGACGATGCCGCTGTTCGGGTTCTCGATCGCCCAGATCAGGCCCGCCAGCGCGGAAACCGTGACCTGCAGCGACGTCGCGCTGTTGTGCGGCGCGAGCTGGCGGGCTTCCTGCACCGAGAGCTGCGAGCCGTACCAGTACGCGTTCTTCTTGTGTCCCGCGAGCAGCACGCCGAGCTCGTCCACGCCCTTGACGATGTCGTCCATCATGATTCGCTTGCTGTCCTGCAGACGCCAGTTGCGGCCGGCGAGTTCGTGCACGGACAGCACGGCGGCGTCGCTCGGGTGATAGGCGTAATGCACGGTCGGGCGATAGACGACCTGCTCACCTTTCTTCACGGTGAGGTAGTCGGAAATCGAGATGGCCTCGCCGTGCGTGATCAGGAAGCCGTGGAACGGGCCCGCCATCGGCGTCCAGGTGCGCACGCGCGTGGCCGCGCCGGGCTGCATCAGGTAGATGGCGCTGCCGCGGCCGAAGTCGTGCTTCTTGCCGTCGCGCGGCCAGTTCTTTTCATGCGAGCCCCAGCCTAGTTCGGCGGGCTGGCAGCCCTCGCCGACGAACCCGTCCACCGACCAGGTGTTGACGAACTCGTTCGCTTCCTTCTGCCGGTTGCCCACCTGCGTATCGCGCTCGGCGATGTGAATGACTTTCACGCCGAGCTGGTGCGCGAGCGCGGCCCACTCGCCGCGGGTGTTCGGCTCGTCGACGGTGACGCCCGTGTCGCTGGCGATGTTGAGCAGCGCCTGCTTCACCAGGTGCGACACGAGACCCGGATTGGCGCCGTGCGTGAGCACCGCAGTCGGCGCGCGT
>JAOUGW010000345.1 GCA_029865465.1 Gammaproteobacteria bacterium | reverse complement strand
CCGCGGAGCTTGCATCGATTCGCGACCGGTTGGCAGCCCTCGAGCCGCGGCTGGCGGCCCGGGCGGAGGGGGCACGCTGATGGAAGTCCTGCTGCTCGGTATCTACAGCTTCTTCGTCTGGCTGATCTTCATCAGGTTCAAGTGGCTGCCCTGGAACACCCAGAGCCAGGTCACCGTGGCGATCATTCCGATCGTCGCCATGACAATTCTGATCCTGGTCTTGAACGCCGTCGCCCCGTCGTCGGCTGACGTGCGGGTGTTCAAGTACACGGTCCCGATCGTCTCGCAGGTGCGCGGTCGAGTGATCGAAGTTCCGGTGGAAGAGGGCAACCGGCTGGTGAAGAAGGACGACGTGCTGTTTCGCGTCGATCCCACGCCCTACCAGCTGACCGTGAACAGCCTGATGGCCCAGCTCGTCGGGGCGAAGGGCGGCGGCGAACAGTTGCGCGAGCAGTTGCGATCGGCGCAAGGGAACACGGCCGCGATCCGCTCGCGGATCAAGCTCACGCAGACTCGTGTCCAGCAGAACCGTGAACTTGCAGCGACCGGCGCCGGCAACCGTTTCGACCTCGAACAGGCCGAGACCGATCTCCGCGATCTGGACGCGCAGCTCAGCACGGCCATGGCCAACGAGGCGCAGGTCCGGGCCCAGCTATCCGCGACCGTGGGCGGCGACATCGCCTCGGTCGCGAAGATCAAGGCCGACCTCGCCAATGCCGAGTGGGAGCTCGAGCAGACGACCGTCCGCTCACCCTGCGACTGCTATGTGATCAACCTGGCCTTGCGGCCTGGCGCTTTCGTGGCAGGCATGCCGTTCAATCCAGTCATGACGCTGGTCGAGGCCGACGGCCAGGTCGTTGCGCTCTTCAACCAGAACGAATTGCACCAGGTGGCCCCCGGCAACTACGCCGAATTCACGCTCAAGACCAACCCCGGCCGCATCGTGCGGGCCAAGGTCGATTCGGTGATCTGGGCGCAAGGCATGGGGCAGATGCAGCAGAGCGGCACCATCCCGATGACCGGTGTGCTGGCTGCGCCGCCCAATCGTTTCGCGGTCAAGTTTGACATCGAGGAAGCGGATCGTGACCTGCTCGTCGCGGCTGGCGCAGCAGGACATGCGGCGATCTACACCGAGAGCGCCAAGGCCATCCACATCGTGCGCATGGTCATCCTGCGCGTCGGTGCGTACACGGATTACCTGATTCTCAAGCTGCATTAATGCCATGAGCACACGCAACACGACGCTTGCGCTGGCGGTCGTTGCCACGCTCTCGGCATGTGCACTGCAGCCTGCACCGAAGCCGGCGGATTACAGTACCGAGGCGCTGGCCGGCGTCAGGCCACCCGGCCAGTGGACGGCGCAGGGCGAGGCGGCGGGACCCGTCGCGGGTTCCTGGGTCACCACCTTCGGCGATCCGCGGCTCGAGGCGCTGGTGACCGAAGCGATGGCGAACAACCTGGACCTGCGGGTCGCGGCCGCTCGGGTCCAGGTTGCGTCCGAGTACGTCAAGCTGGCCGATGCCACGCTGTATCCGCAGGTCAACGTGCTGGCCCGCGGCGGCGGCAAGATGGGTGGCGACGCGACGGGCCTGCAAGGCGTAGGTTTGTTCGCCGACTGGGAACTCGACCTGTGGGGCCGCCTGCGAGCTGAGCGCGCCGCCACGGCAGCAGGGTACGAGTCGGTCGTCGCAGACACCGAGTACGCCCGGCAGTCGGTGGCCGCGCTGGTGGCAAAGGCTTATTTCCTCGCGGTCGAAGCGACATTGCAGCTGCGACTCGCCGAGGACACCGTGGCGACGTCGCAGCGACTGGTCTCGTTGGCCGAACAGCGACAGAACATCGGCAAAGGCGACGGCTACGACACCTCGCTGGCCCGCGCCAGTCTCGAGTCGTACCGCGACACGGTCGAGAAGCTCAGCCTGTCCCGTCTGCAGGCGTTGCGCGGTCTCGAAGTGCTGGTGGGACGATATCCGTCAGCGGACGTGGAAATCGCCACACAGCTTGGGCAGCCGACCGGGTCCGTGCCGGCTGGCTTGCCTTCCGAACTGCTCGAACGGCGCCCGGACGTCGTGGCAGCCGAACGGCGTGTCGCCGCTGCTTTCTTCGGCATCCAGGAGTCGCAGGCGGCCCGGTTGCCCACCATCAAGCTCACGGCTTCGGGCACCAGCCTGACGAGCGACATGGTCGTGCTGCAGGACCTGGATCAGCCCGTCTGGAGCCTGGGTGGCAGTCTCCTGCAGCCGGTCTTTTATGGCGGAGCGCTGCAGACGCAGGTCCGCATCCGCACCGCGGAGCAGAAGCAGGCGATCGCCGAGTACGGGCGTATCGGCGCGCGCGCGTTCGCCGAAGTCGAAGACGCGATGTCGGCGGAATTCGCGGCAGGCCGGCGCGAGGCCGTGCTTGCCCGCGCGGTCGCGGAAAACAAGACGGCGCTGGATTTCGGGCAGCAGCGCTTCAAGGTGGGCTCGGGCGATCTGCGGGCGGTCTCGCAGCAGCAACTGGCGGTGTTCGGGACGACGTCCGCGCTGCTGCGAGTGCAGTCCGAGCGGCTCGTGCAGCGCGTCAACCTCTACCTGGCCCT
>JAOUGW010000132.1 GCA_029865465.1 Gammaproteobacteria bacterium | reverse complement strand
CCACCGCCGAGGTCCCGGTCACCAACCTCGCGCGTGAATCGATCCTCGAGGCGAACACGCTGCCGCGACGCTACGCCGCGCACACGCCGTGCTTTCGCAGCGAAGCCGGCTCGTACGGCAAGGACACGCGCGGCATGATCCGCCAGCACCAGTTCGAGAAGGTCGAACTCGTGCACATCGTGAGGCCGGAGGATTCGTACGCCGAGCTCGAAGTGCTCGTCGGCAATGCGGAGAAGGTGCTGCAGGGACTCGACCTGCCGTACCGGGTCGTCGCGCTCTGCTCGGGCGACGTCGGCTTCGGCAGTGCCAAGACGTACGACATCGAAGTGTGGCTGCCGGGCCAGCAGAAGTATCGGGAGATCTCGTCGTGCTCGAATTGCGAGGCGTTCCAGGCGCGCCGCATGCAGGCGCGCTGGCGCAATCCCGCGACCGGCAAGCCCGAGCCGGTGCACACGCTGAATGGCTCGGGCCTCGCGGTTGGCCGCACGCTGGTGGCCGTGCTCGAGAATTATCAGCAGGCCGACGGCAGCGTCGTGATTCCGCCGGCGCTGCGCAAGTACATGGGTGGCGCGGAGGTCATCCGCGGTTGACGCGCCTTGCCGGTGCCGCCCGGCTAGAATGGGTTTCCGCTCGGAGAGGTGGCAGAGCGGTTGAATGCACCGGTCTTGAAAACCGGCGTCCCCGCAAGGGGATCGTGGGTTCGAATCCCACCCTCTCCGCCAATTTCTTGCATAGATATCCCTGAACGTGAACCTTGAACGAACCTCGTCGCAGTTGAGCTGTGAGGCATCGTAGGACACTGATGAGCGACTTCACCAACGAGCGGTGTTCAAGTCGCCGTTGAAACTGGCATCCTCGTCCGTTACCGTCCGTCCATGGAAATCGCATCGAAACGACGGTTCACCAGGGTCGGCGCGTGGGCTGTGGTCGCCTGCGTGACCGTCGGCTTAGCCAGCCCCGCCGGAGCGGCGGCGAAGAACACGAATGAGCCGGTGGCGGTGACGGGCAAGGTCTGCTCGCCGAAGGGGGCTAGGGACCCTGGGACCGCGCTCGACTGCGTGGCGGTCGGCAAGGGCCTGCAGTGGCAGCCCAAGGGCAGCCGCGCCAACCCGCTGTTGATCGGTGAGGCAGGCGAGATCCAGATCTACGACGCTCCGCTGAACCGCTACCGTTTCAAGGTGCTTTCGGTGAAGACCGACGCCACCGCCGATGTGCCGCTCGATCCCGGCAAGAAGCCCGTTCCGGCGGACGTGCGCTTCGTGATGATCTCAGCCGAGCTCACGTTCCTGGGCGACGGTGCAGTCGGCGATCCTTCGGTGTACGGCTATTGGGAACTCGTCGATGCCAAGGACAAGGCGTACGGGCTCTACGGCGACTCGGAGTGCGAGCAGTACGGGACGACGCCGTCGCCGCTGTCGCTGCGCACTGCCGCACTGAACGCACCGAGCTCCGGCAACCTCTGCGGTGCCGTCGCGTTGGCGTCGATCGGTCCGACGTTACTGCTGCGGGTTCGCGGACTGTCCGGCAAGGCGATCTGGTTCCGCCCGATCCCCTGATACGGGTGGGGTGAACCGCCGCCGTACGGTGGTGGCGCTCGGCGCCTGCCCGTTGTCGGGCATAGATGCCGACGACCTGCTGCTAGACCTGGCCTGGCGAGCAATCCGCGACTGGCGGCGACGGCGCGACGTGGACCCGGCGTCCGGCGTCAAGGTTCCTGCTGTACGTCGCGCGTATCCGTCGGCTCGCTAGCCAGTTGCGCGAGGCCCGGGGGGCGGCTCATGCTGCGTCAGCCAACACCGGCTAGTCATTGGGCAGACAAGTGAAACGACCAGATCAGGTCTGTGAGAGTTGCTGGCGCGTGAGCAGGGCATCGCCGGTTCCGGTGACCGATATCGCCTGCCACCACAACAAGGTGCTCGCAACGTGGCACGCGGATACAGATGAGTGGACATACCAACACCGTGTCGCCCGCAAGCGTCCAACCCAGAAGCAGAGCGAGCAGCTGGCGCAGATGTTCAACCAGGCAAGCTCCGCGACCCGACGACGGGATGAGCCGTAACAACACGCATCGCACGGCAGTCCGATCTTGCCGCAGTTCCGGCAACGCACCCTCAGGGGAAGGCGCAGCGATCCCTTGCCCTGGCTGACCCACTCACCCAGCGGTAATACACGCCACGCATCGCAGCGAGGGCAGTAGGCTGCGAGTTGGTGGTCGTACTTATGGCGTGAGTCCTGTCCGCCTAGCGATTACTGCGAATGTCTCTGAATCGAGATCGAGCGCAGCATTGACTCATCACCGGCGGTCTGCCGGTTGCCCTCCGCGAAAGACCACGAAGGACACCGCGGTGCGCCGGGCTCTTGAGCCTGTGGACCAGAGTGACCAGCAAGGAGGCTCAAATGCGCAAGTCAATACTCATATTGGCGCTTCTCCTCGCCGGCTGCGGTGGCGATGGCGACGGAGCCGGGCCACCGCCGGCAGTTCAACACGCGCCTTTCATTTCCAACCTGAAACTTTCACCGGACAACGTCGTGTACATGACGGGCGGTGGCGCGATGGAGGTTTCGGCTGAACTCACCTTCTCCGACGCCGGCAGGGACATCCGGACCCTGTGGGTCGGGATGCCGGACGGGACGCGACTCGAGTTCAGTGAAGCCTCGAGCGCGATCACTGGAACGGTGAGTGAGCAGATCGCGATATCGACCAACGTCGCCGGCACGTTTACCGTCGACATCTGGCTTGTCGACAAGGCCGGTGACAGTTCGAATCACCTGGCCGCGAAATTCGAGGTCGTCAGCGACGTCATGCCCACCGCGTGGACGAGACGACTGGGCGGACTGCCGTTTGAGTTGAATGACGTTTCATGGACAGGCAGCAGCTTCGTTGCGGTTGGCGGCGACGGGAAGGTTCTGACCTCGACCGACGGCATTGGCTGGGTGGAGCGAAGCTCGCCTGTAGGTGTCGACCTCATTGCTGTCGCCTCTCGCGAGTCGGACGTCGTTGCCGTTGGCGGCGATGCGACGGTGGTGCTGTCGACCGATGGTGGCGCCACCTGGAGCATCAAGCACACAGGGAAGCAAGTCCGCTTGGCGGCGGTTGCCATCAGCCCATCGCAGATCGTCACGGGGGGGATGGAGCTGCAGACAGGCGATGCGTTCATGATGAGGTCGCTGGATCGCGGCGAAACCTGGAAGGTGATTGATACGTTGCCCCAGTCCGGTCACTTCATCATTGACCTCATCCACGCGAACGGACTATTTGTGGCCGGGACCGATGTATTCAGCTGGGAAAGCGATGCTCGTGTCATGGTCTCGGTGGATGGCCAGGTCTGGCACGAGATCATCCTGCGGGATGACGTCGCGGCGCTGCACGAAGTACTGCACGACGGGCAGCAGTTCATCGCCGCTGGAAGTGACGCAACGGTGTTCGCGTCGCCGGATGGCTACAACTGGAAGGAGTTGAATACGCCGGTCGACCGCGTCGACTACTTGAGCTCCGCGTGGAATGGTTCGCGGCTCGTCGTGGCCGGTGGCATCACGTGGTGGTACTGGTGGGTCGGGACTCCGTCGTTTGAACGACCTATTGGTCTGTCCAGCACCGATGGCGGAGCGACCTGGGAGATACTCAACATCGATGGCTATTATCAAAGTAACGGAATGGCGTGGGGCAATGGACGCTTCGTTTCCGTAGGACAGGTAACGCCTGACTCCGGAGAGGGCGCCATCTACAGTTGGGATTGATGCCCGCTGTCCCGGAGCCGATACATCAACTTGCATCGGCGATTTCAGAGGACCCCGGCCCCGCGCCGGGGTTTCTGCTTCTACGCTGCCAGTAATACCTACGTTTGGTTCCTCAATGCCGAATAGCTCCGAACTGGCACGCGGCTAACCTGACGACAGGGGGCGGACGACGCACCGTCCATGGTGCGCCCAGCCTTTGGGAGAAAGGAGGCGACTATGAGAGCCATGCTCAGAGGACTGGTGTTCAGCCTGACGGCGATCGCGATCGGCGGTACGAGTGCTTACGCCGGGACATTGGAGACCGTCACGGTAACGGGATCACGGGCCGTGTCAGAAGAGGTCGTCGGCAAATCACGCATCGGTGCGGACATTCGCGAGGTTGCCGTGAGCTACAGGGTGAATGTCGCCGACCTTGATCTGGCGAGCAGCGCAGGCATGGCCGAACTTGAAAAGCGCGTCAAGGCTGCGGCCAGCGCTGCATGCAAGGAATTGGACCGCATCACGTTCGCAAATCCCACGAGTCCTGATGACTCGCCCTGCGTCAAGAAAACCGTGGATAAAGCGATGGCCACGGTACGCTGATTTGTCGCTTCAGCAGGGACGATCCGACAGAGCCCCGGCCCCGCGCCGGGGTTTCTCTTTATCTGATGCGCTGCCCGTTAGTGAACGCATAGCCTATATTTGCGAGCCATGGACAATTCGCCACTCGAGTCCGCTCGCCCGCAACTGCGCCTGTGGGTGCTGGGTCTGGGCGCTGTTGGTTTCGTCGCGGGTCTCCTCGGTCCAGTCCTGCTCAATCCGGAGGCAAATCTGGGGCCGCTGCTCGGGATTTTCATTACCGGACCCGGCGGGGCAATTCTCGGCGCCATTCTTGGCTTGGCTGTTCGCTGGCTGGGCCTCCCGGCCGCTCGCCAATGGCAAGTCTTTGGGATCACTGCAGGCGTGCTGGCGGTTGGAACGCTCTTCCTTGGTCTGCCGGAGCCCCGCCTGCGCGGTACTGTTATCGATGCGGAAATCCGGAACTGCAAGCCACCTGCCCAAGCACTCGAAAGAGTCATGACATATTGGGAAAAGCAGCTGACTGGAACTGCCGCGAGACGCGGCTGGCAGACTGACGCGCTCCGCAGCGCCGAAGCCGACCCGGGCGTGGTTCTCGAACTGAACATCATGCGGAGAATCCAAGTCTATGAGCACCGCAAGCCATGGAACCGGGGCCGGCTCACGACCACGGGCTGGCAAAGCGTAAACGCGGTCAAGCGTTACTATGCTCGATATGCGGGCGGATCGTGTACCGCCTACCCGATCGGGACGAGGTCGTTGCATTACGCGGTGTACCCAGCCCCTTTCCCGCCCCCGTCCTCCGCCGGTCCAAAGGAAGTGCCTCCTACGAGCAATGTTCCACTGTTTCTCGACCTTGGCGCACTCCTGCCTGTTCCGGATGAATTGCAGCCCCTCATTGGAAAAAAATAAAGGATAGGAAATCCAAACGGCCTTTTCGGGTGATGGGTCGTTGTGCGAAGGCGCAGCGAATGGCGCGCGTCGGTCCGGCGACGCGCCCCGCGCCGGGGATTCTGTTTCGGCGCTTCTGCGACAGAGCGGATGTCGCTGTCCGGGGTGGGTTATGTCAAAAGCAGAAGCCCGGTTGTGCGCCTTGATCGGCTTGTTGCATTCTTGATCCACGAGGTTGAGTGGGTGGGGCGGAATATCTCTTGTCGCCTGGTAGGAGAGCGGCGCTAGAATCCAAGAAGAAGAAAGGGTCTGTTACGGCTCGAGGAAGGGGTCACACCATAGTGTTCAGCCTGCCATCTTGGCTGCACCGCAAGCGCGTTCAGGCGGAAGTTCGGTTGTCCGGTCGCCCGGTGCGGGCCTACCACGTCACTAATCCGTACCACGCAGTGAGCATTGAGGCTGGTGCGAGTTGCCGCCAGACCGCGATGATGCATGGCGATCACCGATACCTCTCGTGGGAAGCGCCTGTGATCCCCTTGCCAACCTGCGATACCAAGAACTGCCGTTGCCGGTACACGCATCACGAGGATCGTCGCGACGACCTCGACCGTCGCCGTCGGGACGTCTTTGACCCGAATGCCGAGTTGGCGAAGGGTAGTGACCGTCGCGGCAGCCACGGACGGAGAGTGACCGATCATTGATTCTCAGGCGGATCAGCGGTCCACAAGATGTCTGCACAAATGCCCCGGCCCCGCGCCGGGGTTCTGTTTCTGGGTATCGACCGCGTGAGCACAAGCGGCGATCGCCAAGAGTCGGAACGGCAGTGCCTGCTGGCGTCGCTCGCACGTTCGTGTCGGATGGCCGATGCTTGAACGTAGGTCGCCCATGTGCGTCGCGACGAGGTAGTGACGCGCGTTTGCGCGCAGTTCGTTGCCACTCCATTGCCACTAGGGCGTGTTAACACTACGTGATATACTGTGAGTATGGAAATCACACCCGAGCAGTACGCGAGAATTGCGACACATTTGCCGACTCAACGCGGCAATGTGTCGCACGAGAATCTCAACGTGATCAACGCGATCCTCTTCGTCGCGGAGAACGGCTGCAAGTGGCGGGCGCTGCCGAAGCGCTTCGGCAACTGGCACACAATCTACACGCGGATGAATCGCTGGGCGAAAGCCGGCGTGCTGGATCGTCTGTTCGCCGAGTTGCAACGCGAGCAGCTGATCCGCATCAAGATCGAAGCGGTGAGCCTGGACAGCACGATCGTGAAGGTTCATCCGGACGGTACCGGCGCTCTAAAAAAAACGGTCCACAAGCCATCGGCAAATCCCGTGGCGGCTGGGGCACCAAAGTTCATATGGTTGCCGCGAGTGCTCGATGCGCCATAGCGTTCTAATTGTCACCCGGACAGGCGGGCGATGCGCCCGAGGGCCGCGCGCTGCTGCAATCGATGCACGGCGCTCCGGCGCTTGCGGTGTCCTGCCACCTGCTGATGGACTGTGCGTACGAAGGCAACGAGACGCGGCAACTGGCGCTCGACCTGGGCTTCATCCCGGTCGTGCCACCGCATCCGCACCGCGTCGAACCGTGGAAGCTCAAGAAAGCCCCGTACCGGCGCCGCAACGAGATCGAGCGGCTGTTCAGGCGACTGAAGGGCTTTCGCCGCATCTTCAGTCGCTTCTACAAGTTCGATCTGGTGTTCATCGCCTTCATTTACTTCGCATTGATCGTGGAAGCACTGCGTGAGTAGTGTTAACACGCCCTAGCCCGGAATCGCTGAAAATCAGAGGCAGAATCCGAGCCAGCAAGTGACAACGATCGCCGCGTTTCTTTGTGTCTGTTCTTGCGCGACGGTGAGGTCCGAGTCTTGAAAACCGGCGTCCCCGCAAGGGGATCGTGGGTTCGACCCATCCGCGCCTGCGGATGGGCACGCCCTCGCGGCAACGTCCGTCGAGGGCGCCCCTATGGGGCGAGGACCGCTGCGGCGGGCCGAGTGAATCCCACCCTCTCCGCCAATTGACCGCCGGTGGCCTTTGCGCGGCTGGCAGCTCTGGGCGTGGCTCACGCCCGCCGCGAGGACCTCACCCGCAATTGGCGGCCACGACAACGGCCGCAGCCGACGCCGCTGCAGCATGGGATGCGACAGCCCCCGGAGTGACGACCGGATGACCCGCGTCGGCCCAGCCCAGGATCCCGTCTGCGAGCGACATTGGATCGACGAAACCCATCCTGAGCAGCGCCTCGGCCGCAAGCGCGGACCGGCCGCCGCTCAGGCAATACAGCACCACCGGCCGCCGGCGATGCGACAGGGCCTCGGCCGTCTGGTAATTCACGGCGGGGTGGCCGTCGACCTCGAACTCGAGCAGGCCGCGCGGTATGTTGACTGCCCCGGGCAGGTGACCGTCTGCAAATTCCTCCGGCTCGCGGACATCGACGATCGGACAGCCGAATTTCTGCAGCTCGAGCAACTCGGCCGGGCCGATCTCGCGGATCATAGTCTTGGCGGCGGCGACGAGGTCGCGGACGGAATAGCTCATGCAGGGATGATCGTCGCAGGGTCGTTCCGCCGTCTAATGCCGGTGTGTCAGGCGCTCATGCCTGCCGGTTCTTTGGGGCGGCTCGGGGCCGGCTGCGAATGCGAGACAACGCGATGACGATGTCGGCACCTGCGGCCGGCGCCGGAAGACCGGCGCGGCGCCAACATGGCGATTGCTTCCGGTGGCGGGCCACTCGATCGCGGGCATCCGGTGACGTGCTTCGTCGACGACAGGGGCGTATTGATCGGTTCGGCGACCAAAGCAAGCGACTCGGCGACTCAGCAACGACTGGTGCGGCGCCGTTCCGGAACTGCGGCGACAGGCTCGCGTGGGCTAGAGCTTCTCGATCGTTTAAAACAAAATCAGCGGTTTAGAGTCGATTTCTGGCTCGAAAACGAGCTTCGCGTGGCCCTCAAATGAGGGCCAGTGACAATGGGAGCCAACGCTGCTCCTGGCCGGATCCGTTGACCATGACGCTCCCCGTGGCCTCGCTTGCCCCGGGCTCGTCTCAGCCTGCGCCTGGCGCAACGCCCGCCCGGAAAGCGTGAGCAACCACACAGCGGATTGGACCACCATTGACACATATTGCGCAGGATCGTCCTGACAATCGCGTCGCACGTCCGGGAGTCACCGGGTTGGAACTCCGCCAGCATATGCCGCAGCCTGGCCCGTCGGTCACGGTGATCGTTCCCACGCTCAACGAGCGCGGCAACGTCCATGCACTGGTCGAAAGGCTCGATCGGGCGCTGGTGGGGGAGGACTGGGAAGTCATCTTCGTCGACGATGACTCGACTGACGGGACGGCCGCCGTCGTGCGTGAGCTCGGCCGAAGCGATCGACGCGTCCGCTGTGTGCAGCGACTGGGACGTCGCGGACTGTCCGGGGCGTGTCTCGAAGGGATGCTCGCTTCCTCTGCAACCTACATCGCGATCATCGATGGCGATCTGCAGCACGACGAGAAGATCCTGCCGGACATGCTGGCGGACCTGCGGTCTGGCGCGGTCGATGTT
>JAOUGW010000344.1 GCA_029865465.1 Gammaproteobacteria bacterium | reverse complement strand
GCGGCGCTCGTGGTCGCCAGATCGCGGCGTCAGAGTCCGCCTTCAGGCGGCCTCATCCCGGAGCTTCCAGCCGTTCAAAAGCAGGTACAGCGACGGAATGATCACCAGCGTCAGCACCGTGGCCGACACCATGCCGCCGACCATCGGCGCCGCGATGCGTCGCATGACGGCCGCGCCGGTGCCTGATCCCCACATGATCGGCAGCAGGCCGACGATGATCGTGATCACCGTCATCAGCTTCGGCCGCAACCGCAGCAGCGCGCCTTCGACGATCGCTTCGCGCAATTCACGTCGCGTAGGCTCCCGGCTCTCGGCGACCGCCCTGGCGCGTCGTTCAGCCCAGGCGTGCTCCAGGTACATGACCATCACCACTCCGGTTTCCGCCGCGACCCCCGCCAGCGCGATAAAGCCGACGGCCGCCGCGATCGAGAGGTCGTAATCGAGCAGGTACAGCAGCCAGACGCCGCCGACGAGCGCGAAAGGCAGCGCGAACAGGATCAGCCCGACGTCGCGTGCATTGCGGAAGTTCAGGTAGAGCAGCAGGACGATGATGCCGAGCGTGAGCGGTACGACGAGTTTCAGGCGCTCGACCGCGCGCTCCAGGTACTCGTATTGCCCGGACCAGCTCAGGCTGTAACCCGCAGGCAGCGCCAGTTCGTCCGCGATGCGCGCTTTCGCGTCGTTCACGAAGCCGCCCAGGTCGCGATCCTGGATGTCGACGAAGACCCAGCCCGACGGGCGCGCGTTTTCGCTGCGGATCATCCCGGGGCCGTCGGCGATCTCGACCCGTGCGACGTCCTGCAGCGTCACGTTCGCGCCCGTGGGCGCCACGATCGGCAACTGCCGCAGCTTCTCGAGCGAATCGCGGAAGTCCTGCGGATAGCGCAGGTTGATCGGGTAGCGTTCGAGGCCTTCCACGGTATAGCTGACCGTCATTCCGCCCACCGCACTGCCGACGATGTCCTGCACGTCCTTGATGTTGAGCCCGTAGCGTCCGGCCGCCACCCGATCGATGTCGATGTCGACGTAACGCCCCGTGGCAGTCCGCTCGGCGTAGACGGACGTCGTCCCCGGCACCGCCTTCATGATCGTCTCGATCTTCTGGCCGAGCTGCTGGATGGTCGCCAGGTCCGGACCCATGATCTTGATGCCGACCGGCGTGCGGATGCCGGTTGCGAGCATGTCGATGCGGGTCTTGATCGGATAGCCCCACGCGTTCGACACCCCGGGAAACTTCACCAGCGCGTCGAGTTCGGCCTTGAGCTTCGCCGGGGTCATGCCGTCCCGCCATTGATCGCGCGGCTTGAGCATGATCGTCGTTTCGAACATCTCGATCGGCGCCGGATCGGTGGCGGTCTCCGCGCGGCCGGCCTTGCCGAAGACACGCTCGACCTCGGGCACCGTCTTGATCAGGCGGTCGGTCTGCTGCAGCAGCGAGCGCGCGGCATCGGTCGAGAGTCCGGGCAGCGTCGTCGGCATGTAGAGCAGGTCGCCCTCGTCGAGTTCCGGCATGAACTCGCTGCCAAGCCGCGAGGCGGGCCACAGCGTCGCGAGCACGAACAGCGTCGCGCCGACGGTCACCGCCCATGGATGACGCAACGCAAGGGCGAGGAATGGCCTGTACGCCGCTGCTGCCGCGCGGTTCACCGGGTTCGCATTCTCGGGCCGGATCCGTCCGCGCACGAGGTACCAGATCAGCACGGGCACGAGCGTGATCGAGAGCAGTGACGCCGCCACCATCGCATAGGTCTTGGTATAGGCGAGCGGGGCGAACATGCGACCTTCCTGCGCTTCGAGCGTGAACACGGGCAGGAACGACAGCGCCACGATCATCAGCGAGAAAAACAGCGACGGCCCGACTTCGCGGCAGCCTTCGTAGATCGCTTCCATGCGCCGCGATTCGTTTGGCTCGTGCTCGAGCTTCTTGTGCACGTTCTCGATCATCACGATCGCCGCGTCCACCAGCGTGCCGATCGCGATCGCGATGCCGCCGAGCGACATGATGTTGGCGTTGATGCCCTGCGCGTTCATCACGATGAAGGCCGACGCCACGGCGATCGGCGTGACGATCACGACGATCAACCCCGAGCGCAGGTGGAACAGGAACACGAAGCAGACCAGCGCCACGACCAGGAACTCGTCGAGCAGCTTGCCCTTCAGGTGATCGACGGCGCGCTGGATCAGCGCGGACCGGTCGTACGTCTCGACGATTTCAACGCCCTGCGGCAGGCCCGCGCGCAGATCGTCGAGCTTGGCCTTGACCCGCCCGATGGTGTCGCGCGCATTGTCGCCGTTGCGCATGACGACCACGCCGCCGACCGCCTCGCCCTCGCCGTCGAGTTCGCCGATGCCCCGGCGCATCTCGGGCCCGAGCCGCACTTCGGCCACGTCCCGCAGCAACACGGCCGTGCCGCCCTTCGTCGCCATCACCGGAATGCGTTCGAGGTCGCCGATGCTCTTCACGTAGCCCGTGGCCCGCACCATGTACTCGGCTTCGGCCATCTCGACCACCGAGCCGCCGACTTCCTGGTTGCCCTCGCGAATCGCCTGATCGACCATCATCAGCGAGATGCCGTAGCCGCGCAGGCGCAAGGGAA
>JAOUGW010000131.1 GCA_029865465.1 Gammaproteobacteria bacterium | reverse complement strand
CGACCCAAGCGCTTCGCGACTGTCCGGCATCGTCTTGCTCGCGGCGCCGCACCGCCCGCTCTTCTTCGCCGGCCTGTCGAGCCTGCTGCTCGCGAGCGCGTGGTGGGGCCTGCACATCTTCGCGCGCTACGTGGGCTGGCCCGCCTTGGCGCTGGCGCTGCAGCCCGCGCCCATCTGGGCGCATTCCTACCTGATGCTGTTTGCCGTCCTGCCGACGATGTTCTTCGGCTTCCTGTTCACGGTCTTTCCGCGCTGGATGAACGGACCGCTGGTCACGCGCAGCGAATACGCCACCACGGCCGTGCTGCTCGCGCTCGGCACGGTGCTGTGGCTCGCCGGCACGTTCGCCGGACCGCCGCTGCTGCTGCTCGGCTGCCTGGCGACCGGCGCCGGCCTGCTGCTGGGCACCCTGACGTTGTTCCGCGTCCTGCTCGCTGCACCGCAAATCGTATCGCATGCCGTCGTCGTGCTGGTCGCGCTGTGCGTGCAATTGGTCGCCCTGGCAGGATTCGCCTTCGGCGTCGCCGGGTCGAACGACTTCGCGCTGCATTTCGCGGTGCGGACATCGCTGTGGGGCGGTCTGCTGCCCGTCTTCTTCGCAGTCTGTCACCGCATGATCCCGTTCTTCTCGCAGGGCGCCGTCAAGGATTACGTGCCGTGGCGCCCGACGTGGATACTCGTTGCCGTGGTTGCGCTCTGCTATTCGCGACTGCTGCTCGGAACGACAGGCATGCTGAGCCTGTTGCCGTGGGCGGACGCCGCACTCGTGCTGCTGACGCTCACCTGCGCCGTGCGCTGGACCTCGTTGCGTGCACGCGGCAACCCGCTGCTCTGGACGCTCTACGCGGGATTCGCGTGGTTGCCCGTCGCAGCGCTGCTGCAACTGGCCCGTGACGGCGCGTTCGTGCTGACCGGCGAGTGGGCGCTCGGTCGCGCGCCGGTTCACGCGCTCGGCATGGGTTTCTTCGGTGGCATGCTGGTGGCGATGGTCACGCGCGTGACGATGGGCCACTCCGGGCGACCCCTGCTCATGGATCGCGTCACGCTCGCCTGCTTCATCGCGCTGCAACTGGGCGCGGCCAGTCGGGTGCTGAGCGAAATCGTGCAGGCACCGGCAGTCGTGCAGTCGTTCCTGCTTGCAGGCGTGGGACTCTGGGTCGCCGCCGTGGCCACCTGGGTGCAGCGCGTCGGCGCCATCTATCTCGCCCCGCGCGTCGACGGCAAGCCGGGCTGATGGCCGAGCACTACCTGGCGCTTCGTCACGCGCACATCGGGTTTGCGATCCTCTCGGTCAGCCTCTTCACCCTGCGCGGCTGCCTGATGCTGGCGCGGTCACCGCACGTGAACGCGGCCTGGCTCAAGTACCCGTCGTATCTCATCGACACGCTGCTCCTGACCTTCGCGCTGATGCTGATGTCGGTGATCCGCCAGTACCCGTTCGGCAACGGCTGGCTGACGATGAAAGTCGTGCTGCTCGTGGTGTACGTCGTGCTCGGCAGCATCGCGCTCAAGCGGGGCCGGACCAGGCGAATCCGGATTGCCGCACTGGTCGCCGCCCTGCTGACGGTCGGGTTCCTGGTCACCGTGGCCCGCGCGCACCATCCCCTGGGGCTCTTCCTGGGCCTGGCTGCCTGACCGCGACCTGGTGCCGCAGGCTGAGGTCGCGGTCGACGGCGCATCCCGGCATCATGCACGCCGTTGACTCCCGGCAGCGCCCTCCGGCCGCTGCCCGCTGGCTGGTGCACAAGAAATGACCCTGAACGACACGACTGCCCTTGCGGGAATCCGCGCGCACCACCTGTTTGCGGGGCTGTCCCCGCCGCAATTGCAGCGCGTGCTGGCGACGGCGAGCATCGAAGAGGCCGATGCGGGACAACTCCTGTTCGACCGCGGGCAGCCGGCCATGCATTTCTACGTCGTGGTCGAGGGGCAGGTGAACCTGGTCCTCTATTCGAAGGCCGGCGAGGAGAAGATCGTGGACATCCTCGGGCCCGGCCAGAGTTGCGCCGAGGCGGTCATGTTCATGGCGGGCCCGGTCTATCCGGTCTCTGCCATGGCGGCCTCGCGGGCGCGGATCGCGCGGTTTTCGAACGCCGACTACCTCGCGATGCTGCGCGAGAGCCCGGAGACCTGCCTGCGCATGCTCGGGCACCTGAGCCAGCGCCTGCACATGCGTATCCGTGAAATCGAGTACCTGACGATGGAAAGCGCCACCCACCGGCTGGTGCGCATGATCGAGAGCCGGTTACCCGCGGACAGCGACGGCCCGGCCGAGATCCAGCTGCAGGAATCGCGGCAGGAGATCGCCTCGCGGCTGTCGATGAAACCCGAGACTCTGTCTCGAATCCTGCGAACTTTGTCCGACAACGGCACGATCTCCGTCAATGGCCGCACGCTCCAGGTAACGAGCCGGCGCAGGCTCCTGGCGATTCTCGACAGCGCCGAGTGACTCGCTCCGCCGGGCCGGCTTGACCGGGATCAAGGCGCGATTGTCGGTTGCGTCCTACAGTCATGACCATCCCGTGGCCTGACGATTCCCTGCATGGGAAAGGACGAGGAGAAGGTAATGTTCAACGCGAGTCGCACCCCTGCCGCGCGGGCAGCGTGGTGGCTAACCATCCCGATCGGCGCATCACTTTGCGCCGGTGCTCTGGCGCAGCAACCGTCCACCAGCGGCAGCTCGCCCCAGGTGCACCAGGCCGAGGTCGCCGGGGCCGCCGGAGTCGCAGCACAGATGAAGGCCGGCGAAGCCACCTACCAGACCGTGTGCCTGGCCTGCCACCAGGCTGACGGCAAGGGCCTGCCGGGCGCGTTTCCGCCGCTCGCCGGCTCCGACTACCTGCTCGGCGACAAGGACCGTGCGGTGGGCGTGGTCGTGCGCGGACTGGAAGGCGAGGTCGTGGTGAACGGGGTCAAGTACAACTCCGTGATGCCGGCGATGACGCAGCTGTCCGACCAGGAAATTGCAGACGCATTGACCTACGCGATGAACTCTTGGGGCAACCAGGGCGGGGCCGTATCCGTCGCCCAGGTGACCGCGGTGAGAGCGAAGGCGGCGGCAGAGCCGAAGACGGCGTCTTCGCCCACGCAGCACCCGACGACCACCGCCGAACTCAAGTACCAGGGCGCGCCCTCGCCTGCCGGCGCGGCCGGCGTGAAGATCCTGGTGACGCCGGGCGCACCGGACATGACGGAGCCCGAGTTCAAGCACGCCCAGGAAATCTACTTCCAGCGCTGTGCGGGTTGCCACGGCGTGCTGCGCAAAGGCGCGACCGGCAAGCCGCTGACGCCCGACATCACGCAGAAGAAAGGCACCGAGTACCTCAAGGTCTTCATCAACCAGGGCTCGCCGGCCGGCATGCCGAGCTGGGGCAAGTCGGGCGAGCTGTCGCCGGAAGAAGTGGACATCATGGCCCGCTTCGTCCAGCACGAGCCGCCGCAGCCGCCGGAGTACGGCCTGCCGGAGATCAAGGGCTCCTGGAAGGTCCTCGTCCCCGTCGACGCGCGACCGACGAAGAAACTGAACAGCTACAACATCGACAACATCTTCGCCGTCACGCTGCGTGACTCGGGCGAAGTCGCCCTGATCGACGGCGACACCAAGCAGATCATCAACGTCATCAAGACCGGTTATGCCGTGCACATCTCGCGCCTGTCGCACTCGGGCCGCTACGTGTACACGATCGGCCGCGACGCCAGGATCGACCTGATCGACCTCTTCATGGAAAAGCCGGACCGCGTCGCCGAGATCAAGGTCGGCCTCGAGGCACGCTCGGTGGAGACCTCGAAGTACAAGGGCTACGAGGACAAGTACGCAATCGCCGGTTCCTACTGGCCGCCGCAGTACACCATCATGGACGGCGCGACGCTCGAGCCGCTCAAGGTCGTCTCGACGCGCGGCATGACGGTGGATACGCAGGAGTTCCACCCGGAGCCGCGCGTGGCCGCCATCGTCGCCTCGCACGAGCATCCCGAGTTCATCGTCAACGTGAAGGAAACCGGGCAGATCCTGCTGGTCAACTACGAGGACATCAACAACCTCAGGACCACGACGATCGGCGCGGCGCGCTTCCTGCACGACGGCGGCTGGGACGTGACCAAGCGCTACTTCCTCACGGCCGCCAACCAGTCGAACAAGATCGCAGTGGTCGACTCGAAGGAGCAGAAGCTCACCGCGCTCATCGACGTGGACAAGATCCCGCACCCGGGCCGCGGGGCGAACTTCACCGACCCGAAGTACGGCCCGGTGTGGGTGACGAGCGCGCTCGGCAACGAAAAGGTGACGCTGATCGGCACCGATCCCGAGAAGCACAAGGACCACGCCTGGAAGGTGGTCCGCGTGCTGAAGGGCCAGGGCGGCGGCTCGCTGTTCGTCAAGACGCACCCGAAGTCGAGGCACCTGTACGTGGACACCACGCTCAACCCCGACCCGAAGATCAGCCAGAGCGTGGCGGTGTTCGATATCAACGACCTGGAGGCCGGCTACAAGGTGCTGCCGATCGCGGAGTGGGCCAAGCTCGGCGAAGGCCCGAAGCGCGTCGTGCAGCCGGAGTACAACGCGGCGGGCGACGAGGTGTGGTTCTCCGTCTGGAACGGCAAGGACCAGCGCTCGGCCATCGTCGTGGTGGACGACGAGACGCTCCGGCTGAAGACCGTCATCGACGACAAGCGCATCATCACGCCGACCGGCAAGTTCAACGTGCACAACACGGTGGGCGACGTGTACTGACCTGAAGCAGGCTCCCGCGCGCAGCCATGCGCGATCCCGGGCCCCGTCTCGCTGAGGCGGGGCCCTTTTCATGGCGCACGTGTCAGGGCAAAGCAACGCCTCGGGACGCGACCAGCACCCGATACCAGGCAGCGCGGGTCCAGCTGACTTTGCAGGCGTCCGCGGCCTCGCGGATGCGACTCGCCTGCTGGCTGCCGACGATCGGGACGATGCCGGCCGGGTGCGCCATGATCCACGCGTAAGTTGCAGCGGTGCGCGAGACACCGCAGCGCTGCGCCTGCGCGTCGAGTTCGGCACAGACCCGCTGCGCACGCCCATCGTCGTCGCCCGGCGCACCGAGGCGGCCACCCGCCAGAGGCGACCATGCGAGCACCGAGATCCGGTGCTGCATCGCGAGATCGAGCGTGCCGTCCGCGAGCGGCTCGAGCACGAGCGGAGAGAACTCGGGCTGGATGCTGGCCAGCGGAATCTGGAGGTGCGCGACGAGCGCCGCCGTCTGCGTCGGTGTGTAGTTGGAAACGCCGACTGCGCGGACCTTGCCGCTCGCGACGAGCGCCTCAAGGGCTCGTGCCACTTCGGCCGGGTGCGTCAGGACGTCCGGACGGTGCACCTGAAACAGGTCGAGGTGATCGGTGCCGAGCCGTCGCAGTGAAGCTTCGCAGGCCGCGACCAGGCAGTCGGCGCTGGAGTCATACGGCACGCCGGGGACGATGCCGCCCTTGCTTGCGAGCACCATCCTCCCGCGCAGGCCCGGGTCCGCGGCGAACAATCGGCCGAGCAGGACTTCCGCGTCGCCGAACCCATCGCGACCATTGAAGCCATAGATGTCCGCCGTGTCGAACAGGTTCATGCCTGCATCGAAGGCCGCGTCGACGAGCGTGCGCGCGTGAGCCGTATCGTCGCCCTTGAAGCGCCACATGCCCCAGGCCAGCCGCGATACTCGCAAGTCGGTTGCGCCGAGCGCCACCAGGCTACTTCGCATAGGTGGCCAGCAGGTAGTCGCGAATCGCATCCGATTCGAACAGTTCGGTGCCCGTATTCGGATCGACCAGGTAGGGCACCTGCACCTTGCCCGCGCGCTTGAGCAGTTCGACGCGGTTCCGGCCTGCCACCGGCAGCGCCGGAAAGAGCGTCGCCCGCAGGATCGGCGGACCCAGGTCCTGCCACCGGGCCTTGCCGGTGCTGCGCAGCAGGTAGGGAAGCTCGAGTTCGCAGAGCAGCTCGCGAACTCGCCTCGAATACGGGCTGGACTCGAAGCTGAACAATTCCAGCGGGCGCTTCGGCGCTTGCGACGGTCGGGCCTGGGCGCCAGCCCGCACGCGCGGAATTCCGGCCACGACCGACGAGGTCACGTCGAACGGGCGCAGCAGACGCGTGGGTGCCGCGCGCCCGCCGTAGCGTCGGTAAAGGTAGTCGATGATGGCGTCGGACTCGTACATCGACTCGCCGCTGTTGGGATCCACCAGGAACGGAAATTGCTGCTTGCCACCCAGTCTTGCGACTTTCGGCCGGAAGCGCTTGCCGCCGTGGGGTGCCGGGTAGATCAGCGCGTCGAGATCGAGTTCAGTCAGCGCCTCGCGCACCAGGCGGCAGTACGGGCAGGCCTCGAACTCATAGAGCTTGAGATGCCTTGCCGGTTGTCGCGCCGACCCGCGGGCATTGGTGCCACGCCACAGGCGCAGGGTCGAGGTCAGGGTCGAATTCAGGACGTCGAACGTGTTACTCATTCGCGTATTTAATCACGCCCGATGGACGGATGGCCGAGCAGGCCGCTGACTCCGGACAGCAACGTTGCTGTTCCGTCATCAAGACGCTGGCCTTGCCAGGCTCAGCGCCATATTCTCGGGGAAGGAACGAGGGAACATCGTTGCACGGATCCGCTCAGTACAGGGCATTCATCAGCTACAGCCATCGCGACGCGCGCTGGGGCGAGTGGATTCATCGCCGGCTCGAAACCTACCGGCTGCCAAGCCCCATCGTCGGACGCGCGACTCCTTTCGGGCCGGTTCCCGATCGCCTCCAACCGATCTTCCGCGATCGCGATGAACTCGGCACAGCCACCGACCTGACCGCGGAGATCACGACCGCCCTGCAGCAGTCGCTGTTTCTGGTGGTGATCTGCTCGCCCGCCGCCGCCTCGTCCCGCTGGGTGAACCAGGAGATCAAGTCCTTCAAGCGCCTGCACGGCGATGATCGCGTGCGTGCGATCATCGTCGAGGGCGAGCCGTTCTCGAACGATCCGGCGACGGAGTGTTTTCCCGAGGCGCTGCGTTTTCGCAGCGGCGCGGACGGGGAACTGTCCGGCCTGCGTGCCGAACCCATTGCTGCAGACCTGCGGCCCGGCGGCGACGGTAAGCGGTTCGCCATCTCCAAGCTCGTCGCCGGCCTCACCGGCGCGCGACTCGACGAACTCGTCCAACGCGAGCATCACCGTCGCTCACGCAAGCTGCGCGCGCTCGCCGCAGGCCTCGGGGCGCTCGTCCTGCTATTCGCGGGCCTCGCCCTTGAAGCAGTACGCCAGCGAAACGCCGCCCGCCTCGCACAGAACGAGGCCGAAGCAGCGCGCAAGGACGCCGAGGGGCTCGTCGAGTTCATGCTGACCGACCTGCGCACACGGCTCAACGCGGTCGGGCGACTCGACGTGCTCGACAGCGTCGGCAAGCGCGCCCTCGCCTATTACGACGCGCGCGACCTCGGGCAGGCCGACCCGGATGCTCTCGGCCGAAGAGCAAGGGCGCAGCTTCTCGTCGGCGAGATCGACAACCTTCGCGGCGACCTCGATTCGGCGCTGAACGCGTACCAGGCCGCGGCCGCCACGACCGGGGAACAACTGGCGCGCGATCCGAAGAATCCGCAGCGTGTTTTCGACCACGCGCAGTCCGTCTTCTGGGTCGGCTACATCGCCTGGCAGCGCGGGGACGCGGCGCAGGCGAAGACTAGATTCACCCAGTACCACGACTACGCGCAGCAGCTCCTGGCCATCGATCCGGACAAGGACGAATGGCGGATGGAACTCGATTTCGCTTATAGCAACCTCGGTACATTGGCGCTCGATCAGGGACAGGCCGGCGAGGCTGAAGCCTTCTTTCGCAAGTCGCTCGCGGTCTCGTCCGGACTCGCCGGGAAAAACGCGGGCGATGTCGACAGACTGATCGCGCATGGCCAATCCTACGCATGGCTCGCGGATTCGCTGCATCGGCAAGCGAAAATGGCGGAGGCGCGCGCAGCCCGTCTCGCGGAGCTTGCCCTGTATGCCACTCTCGATGCCGGCAAGTCGGACAACGCGCAGATCAGGAATCGGCAGGCGACGGCGCTGTATCGACTGGCACAGATCGAGATCGCGGCCGGCGAACTGCAGCAAGCCGTTGCACGGGCGAGCGACGCCGTGCGCTCATTCGAGCAGCTGTCAGCGGGCGATCCCGACAACATGGAACAAGCCGACAGGACGTCGCTGGCGTATGCCGTGCTGGGCGAGGCGTATTTCCACGTTGGCAGGTCCGGGCAGGCACGCGCCACGCTCCTGCGGTCCATCGAGATCGCGGAGCGACTCGTGGCGCACGACGACAGCGTCGCACAGTGGCGGGAACAGAACCTCGCCCTGCCGCAGCTCACGCTGGCACGGGTTCACGTTGCGACAGGCGACACCACCGCGGCGCGCAGACTCTTTGCAACGGTCACGAACAGTCTTCGTGGATCGATACGACGAGAAGGTGCCGATCCGCGTACCACGCGCATTTATTGCGCTGCGCTCGCTGGTCAGGCGCGACTCTCGTCGCGCTCCGAGCCGCTCTGGTCGGAGATCGCTTCGACGCTGTCGCGGAAGGTCGGCCGACAAAGTCCGGACGGGCTGGTCCTGCTGGCCGAGGCCGATGCGGCCCTGGGCCAGTTGGAGGCTGCACGCGAAATAGCCGCGCAGCTCTCGGTGGCGGGCTATCGGCACCCGGATCTGTTGTCCGTGCTCGAGCGATACCCGACGCTCGGCAACTTCAAAGGCGGGGCAGCGCGGTGAAACGTCACGATCGACGC
>JAOUGW010000343.1 GCA_029865465.1 Gammaproteobacteria bacterium | reverse complement strand
AGAGCGGCGCCATCAAGCCGCGTCGTCCCGATGCATCGGATTCCGCCGCTGACTAGCCCGATCATCCGGCGCTTCGAAGGCACGTTCTAGAAAGTCCGCACTCCCCATGAACCCCGCCGACCGACAATCCATCGAGCACTTCGTCCGCACCACCTTGGGCTGCAAGTGCCCGGATGAAGTCTTCGAATCAATCGTCTTCGAACGTGTACCCGCGCCGGATGCTGCGCTGCCTTGCACTCGACTCGTCATCGGCAACCGCCTGCTGATCTACATCCACGAGACACAACCCGCCAAGGCAACGACAGCCGCCGTGTCGAAGCTGGCCACGCAGGGCCGCACGGAGCGCGATGCCAAGCAGTACAACCGCTATCGCCTGGTGCTCGTCTCCGCTCACCCGACCCAGGTCCTGGACGACGCAAAAGCGAGCTTCACCAGCGTTGTGGGAGACGACCAGCGGGCGCACCTGCACGTCGTCGCCACCGATCAACTGCCGCACGCGCTTCGCGTCGACGCGATCGGACCCGACCTCGCGACGGCAATCCGTGCGCCAGCGGAACTCCCGCAGTGGCTGAGGGGGGACCCGATCGCTCTGCACCTGCGCAACCTCGGGCGCCCCGTGACCAAGGCCGCCTGGCTCGAATGCGCCTACGGCTCGAGCAATGAAACAGTCCTGGAGCACGACAAGGAAACCAGAGCCTGGATCAGGAGCCACTTTCCCGTGGACCCGCACGAAGCGGTGGGCTGACTCCGAACGCCCCTGCCGACCCTGGAGCCAGAGCGCAGCTGCAGTCGCTGCGCCAGAGAGTCGGCGCTTTGCGCGTCCCGCCAGTCCCAGCTTTGGGGCAACGCCGAGATTGCGCGCGCCGGACGCCACGGATATACTCTCATTCACTGTATATCCATGTGGGCAATGCCATGCAGGTCTCGAAATGGGGCAACAGCCTCGCGGTTCGACTTCCCGCCGCCGTCGTCGAAGCCCTTGACCTGAAAGAAGGCGACCAGGTCGAAATCCAGGTCGCGGGCAGGAAGACTTTCGAGGTGGCCAGGACGCCCAGTGCCCGGGAGCTCCTCGCGCGGCTGCGCAAGTTCCGTGGCCGCCTCCCCGCCACGTTCAAGTTCGACCGACTCGAGGCCAATGAGCGCCGCTGAAACATCCTTCGACACCAGCGTGCTGCTGTATCTGCTGTCGCACGACACACAGAAGGCGGACCGCGTCGAGACGCTGCTCGCCGAGCAGGGCACGATCAGCGTCCAGGTCTTGAACGAGTTCGCAGCGGTCGCGATCCGCAAACTGAAGATGCCGATGGCCGAGGTGAGGGAGATCCTCGACACCGTGCGGGCCGTCTGCGACGTGAAACCCGTAACCATCGAGACCCACGACCGGGCCCTGGCCATCGTCGAGCGCTACGGCTTCTCCCTCTACGACTCGCTGCTGATCGCGGCGGCGCTGCTCTCCGGCAGCAAGCGGCTGTATTGCGAAGACCTGCAGCACGGCCAGCTCATCGAGCGCCAGTTACGGATCGTCAATCCGTTCGTCGCGCGCTGAGCCCTGGCCAAGGAGCCGAAGCGCAGCTCTAGTCGCTGCGCAGGTCGCACCGGAGACAACGCTCTCGGCATTCTTTGCCACAGACAACCATCCGACGCGGGGCTTCAGTCGCCCCGCTCAACATCCTTATCGCGGCACGAACTTCTGCACCCGCTGACCCCATGCATCGACAACGTACACAGAACCGTCCTTCGCGACTGCGATGTCGTGTGCGAGCCGGAACTGCCCGTCGTAATTTCCGAAGCGACCAAATCGCATGATCAATTGCCCATCGGCATCGACGACGGCGACGCCGGCACGGTCCGGGGGCGCCTTCGGCTGGTCGCCGCCGTCCGCGATGAACACGCGATGCTTCTGCCCGACCGCCGCGGCATAGGGTCGGCCGAGTTGAACACCCTGCCATTGGTCGAGGAACTTGCCGGACGTATCGAATACCTGGACTCGCGCATTGCTGCGATCGGCGACCAGTACCCGACCGCGCTCATCGATCGCGATCCCGTGCGGCAGGTCGAACTCACCGGGACCTGTTCCCTTGGTGCCCCAGGTCTTCCGCAGTTTCCCGTCGGCCGCGAAATGCAGCACCCTCGAGTTGCCATAGCCGTCGCTGACGAAGAACGTTCCATCCTTGGCGACGGCGACGTCGGTTGGCTTGTCGAAATGTGTGTCGTCGTTCCCTGCCACCCGCGCTTCACCCAGCGCCATGAGCAGGCGCCCGTCGGGTGAGAACTTGAACACCTGCTGAAGTCCGACATCGGTGAGCCAGACGTTGTCGTCCCGGTCGATGGTAAGACCGTGCGGCATGATGAAGAGCCCGGCGCCCCACGACTTGAGCAGTCGACCCGTACGGGCTTCGAACACCCACACGGTCGTCCCCTGGATCGGATCGGCGGGAAACGGTTCCTGCCACGTGCGCCCGGCACGGTGGAATACCCAGACGTTGCCGTTCGAGTCGACGTCGACTCCCGTGGCCTGCCCGAGTATTTCGCCCGGCGGAAGTTCCGGCCAGCCGTGCACGACTTCGTACCGTTCGACCGGGTGTGCAGGCCGAGCCT
>JAOUGW010000130.1 GCA_029865465.1 Gammaproteobacteria bacterium | reverse complement strand
GGTTGGTCGGAACAGACCGCTGCGCGGGCTCAGGCGTAACCGGCGGGCACGCGCTGGTGCCAGTCGGTGTGCTGCTGGTACTGGTGCGACACCGAGAGCAGCCGCGATTCGCCGAAGTGCGGACCGACGAGCTGCAGGCCCACGGGCAGGTCCTCGCCGCCTTCGTTGACGAAGCCGCAGGGAATCGAGATGCCCGGCAGGCCCGCCAGGTTGGCCGCGATCGAGTAGATGTCGTTGAGGTACATCGCGATCGGATCGCTGGTCTTGGCGCCGAGTTCGAACGCGGCGGTCGGCGACGTGGGACTCAGCACCACGTCCACGTCGTCGAAAGCGCGCGCGAAGTCTCCGGCGATCAATGCACGGCACTTCTGCGCCTGCAGGTAGTACGCATCGTAATAACCGGCCGACAGGACGTAGGTGCCCGTCATGATGCGGCGCTTCACTTCCGCGCCAAAGCCTTCGCCGCGCGAACGCTGGTAGAGGTCGAGCAGGTCCTGCGGCTGCTCGCAGCGATGGCCGAAGCGCACGCCGTCGAAGCGCGACAGGTTCGACGAGCACTCGGCCGGCGCGACCACGTAGTAGGTCGGCACGGAGAGCGGCAGGCTCGGCAGGCTCACGTCCTTGATGACCGCGCCTTCCTGCTGCAGCAGGTCGATCGCCGCACGCACGCACTTCTCGACCGCCGGGTCGAGGCCTGCGCCGAAGAATTCGCGGATGATGCCGACGCGCAGCCCCTTGAGCGGCTGGTTCAACTCGGCTGCATAGTGCGGCACCGGGCGGTCGACGCTGGTGGAGTCGTTCGGGTCGAAGCCCGCCATCGCCTCGAGCAGCAGCGCGGCGTCTGCCGCCGAGCGCGCCAGCACGCCGGCCTGGTCGAGGCTCGAGGCGAACGCGATCATGCCGTAGCGCGACACGCGGCCGTAGGTGGGCTTGATGCCCGTGAGGTTGGTGAGCGCGGCCGGCTGGCGGATCGAGCCGCCGGTGTCGGTGCCCGTGGCAGCCGGCGCCAGGCAGGCCGCCACGGCGGCAGCCGATCCACCCGACGAACCGCCCGGCACGCGCTTGAGGTCCCAGGGGTTCCTGACGGGGCCGAAGAAGCTGGTCTCGTTCGACGAACCCATCGCGAACTCGTCCATGTTGGTCTTGCCGAGCAGCACGGTGCCCGCGGCACGCCAGCGCCTGACGACCGTCGCGTCGTACGGCGCGACGAAATTGGACAACATCTTCGACGAGCAGGTCGTGAGGATGCCGTCGGTGCAGAAAATGTCCTTGTGCGCGATCGGCACCCCCGTGAGCGGGCCGCCCTCGCCCTTCGCCAGCGACTCGTCCGCGGCCCGTGCGTCAGCCAGCGCGCGATCGGCCGTCACCGTGACGAACGCATTGAGCTCGGGTCCGAGGCGTTCGATGCGGCCGAGGAAGTGCAGCGTCAGATCGAGGCTCGAGAACTTGCGGGCGCGGAGGCCGGCGGCGAGTTCCGAAACGGTCAGTGTGTGCATGGGTCGTTTACGGCGAAAGGGCGGGGAAAGGTGCCCGGGTTCACGATCCGGGCGCGAAACCGTCCGACGGCGCCCGAAAGTGGCACCATCGCGGTCGCTTGGTCACTCGATGACCCTGGGTACGAGGTAGAGTCCGGCCGCGACGCTCGGCGCGTTGTGCTGGTACTTCTCGCGCTGATCGGTCTCGGAGACGACGTCGGGACGCAACCGCTGGACCTGGTCGGCCAGCGGGTGCGCCATCGGTTCGACGCCGGACGTGTCGGCGGCCGCGAGCTGCTCGACGAAGTCGATGATGCGCGAGAGGCTGTCGACGTACACGGGCATCTGCGCCTCGCTGATCTCGAGGCGTGCGAGGTGGGCGATCCCCTCGACCTGGGTGCGTGTCAGGCTCATCTGGAAATGCTCGAAAGGACTGGAAAAAACAGTCACAAATCATACACGCGACCTTGTGGAATGTCGTGACTATGGTTAAATTGCCGCGATTTAGCGCAAGGCAGCGCTCCCCTCCTCAATTCCGCGAATCCTAAATGTTCAAGAAACTCCGGGGCTACTTCTCCAACGACCTCTCGATCGACCTTGGCACCGCCAATACGTTGATCTACGTCCGCGGCAAAGGCATCGTGCTCAACGAACCGTCCGTCGTTGCCATCCGCGAGGAACCCTCCCGCGGCGGCAAGAAGATCGAGGCCGTCGGCACCGAGGCCAAGAACATGCTCGGCCGCACGCCGGGCAACATCACCGCCATCCGCCCCATGAAGGACGGCGTCATCGCCGACTTCACGGTCACCGAGAAGATGCTGCAGTACTTCATCGAGAAGGTGCACGGCAATCGCATGATCCGCCCCAGCCCGCGCGTGCTGGTCTGCGTGCCTTACGGGTCGACGCAGGTCGAGCGTCGCGCCATCCAGGAATCCGCCGAAGGCGCGGGTGCGCGCTGGGTGCGCCTGATCGAGGAACCCATGGCGGCAGCCGTCGGCGCCGGCATGCCGGTGCACGAGGCCCGTGGCTCGATGGTGCTCGATGTCGGCGGCGGCACGTCCGAAGTCGCCGTCATCTCGCTGAACGGCATCGTCTATGCCGCATCGGTCCGCATCGGCGGCGACCGTTTCGACGAGGCCATCATCAACTACGTGCGCCGCAACTACGGCATCCTGATCGGCGAAGCCACGGCCGAGCGCATCAAGATCGAGATCGGCTCGGCCTACCCCGGCCAGCACGTCAAGGAAATCTCGGTCAAGGGCCGCAACCTCTCCGAAGGCGTCCCGCGCAGCTTCACCCTCAACTCCAACGAAATCCTCGAGGCCCTGCAGGAACCGCTGCAGGGCATCGTCGGCGCGGTCAAGGCCGCGCTCGAGCAGACCCCGCCGGAACTCGGTTCGGACGTCGCCGAGCGCGGCATCGTCTTGACCGGTGGCGGCGCGCTGCTGCGTGACATCGACAAGCTGCTCATGGAAGAGACGGGCCTGCCGGTGGTGGTCGCCGAAGATCCGCTCACCTGCGTGGCGCGCGGCGGCGGCAAGATGCTGGAGCTGATCGACGAGCACGGTCCGGGCCTGTTCGGCCTGGACTGATCGCGACCCCTCCCGGCCCGCCGTGGTCGAGCTGTCCCACGACTCCCGCCCGATCATCGGCCGCGGACCGCCGCTGACCGCGTATTTCCTCACGCTGACGGCGATCTCGGTCGGACTGATGATGGCTGACCAGCGCTACCACCAGATCGACCGCATCCGCGAATCGCTGAGCAGGGTCATCTATCCGGTGCAGCGTGCGGTCGACTTCCCCTTCCGCGCGACGGACTGGGTCACCGGGTCCTTCGCTGACCGCAGCCGCCTGCGGCAGGAAAACCTCGAGCTCACCGCCCGCCTGCGCCTCGCCAACCTGCAGCTGCAGCGGTTCGCGGTGCTGGAGGAAGAAAACCGGCGCCTGCGCGAAATGCGGGCGAACACTGCGGGCATCGCCGAGAAAGTGCTGGTCGCTTCGATCCTCAACGTCGACCTCGATCCTTTCCGGCACCGCGTGCTGCTCGACAAGGGCGCGGCCGATGGCGTGTTCAAGGACCAGGCCGTGCTCGACGGCGAAGGCATCTTCGGCCAGGTATCGAAGGTCAACGCAGCCACGGCCGAGGTCATCCTCATCAGCGACGCCGAGCATGCGATCCCGGTGCAGTCCAATCGCAGCGGCATACGCACGATTGCCGTCGGCACCGGCGACCAGAACAAGCTGTCGCTGCCATTCGTCACGGTCGAAGCCGACCTGCAGCCGGGCGACCTGCTGCTCTCCACCGGGATGGGCGGCGTGTTCCCGCCGGGCTACCCGGTGGCGCAGGTATCGACGGTCAAGCGCGCCGGCAGCATGTTCGCGCTCGTCGAAGCCAAACCCACGGCCAGGCTCGACCAGGCACGCGAAGTGCTGCTGGTCTGGTTCAAGGCGCCGGTCGAAGCCGCCCCCGCTGCAACGGATGCCGCAACAGCCACGCCAACGGCGCCGGCAGGTGGGCAATGAGACCGATGAGCATGTTCGCCCGCCGGCTGCTCTACTGGCTCAGCATGGCTGCCGGCCTCGTGCTGGCGATCGTGCCGCTGCCGGGCTGGCTCGACCCTGTCCGGCCCGACCTCGCACTGCTCGCGATGATCTACTTCGTTCTCACCAGCCCGCGCATCGCGGGGCTCGGCTACGCGTGGCTGTCGGGCCTTTTCCTCGACGTGCTGCGCGGGATGGTGCTCGGGCAGCACGCGCTCGGCTTCCTGGTCGTGGGATACCTCACGCACAAGCTGCAGCTGCGCATGCGCATGTTCCCGATCGTGCAGCAGGCGGTGATCGTCATGCTGCTGCTCGGCCTCTACCACTTCCTGATGTTCTGGATCGACGGTCTCACCGGCCACGGGTTCACCGGGTGGGTGCGCTGGCTGCCGGTGCTGTCGGGCGCATTGCTCTGGCCGCTGGTGGTTGCGCTGGGTGACTCGCTCACGCGCCGCTCCAACTGACCCAGAGCGCGATGGCCCGCAACTCCCGGCTCAAGGATCATTACGCCGAACAGCGCATGTTCGGCCGGCGCGTCGTCGCCGCCTCGTTCATCATCATGGTGCTGCTCGGCCTGCTGTTCGCCCGGCTCCTGTACCTGCAGGTGGTCAAGCACGACTACTTCAGCGAGCTGTCGCAGGGCAATCGCATCCGCATCGAACCGATCCCGCCCCCGCGCGGCCTCCTCCTCGATCGCGCAGGTGAGCCGCTCGCGCTCAATCGGCCGGCGTACCAGCTGGAACTCACGCGCGAGCAGACCCCCGACGTCGACGACACGCTGGCCCGGCTCGCGGCGCTCGGGCTCCTGCTGCCCGAAGACGTCGCGCGCACCAGGCGCGCGATCATGGCGCGGCGCGCGTTCGACGCGGTGCCTGTCCGCCTGCAGCTGTCCGAAGAAGAGCTCGCGCGCTTCGCGGTGCACCGACCCGACTTCCCCGGCGTCGAGATCCGTCCGCGGCTGACACGGCTCTACCCGCACGCAGGCGTCGGCGTGCATGCGCTGGGCTACGTCGCCGCGATCAGCGAACAGGACCAGCAACGCATCGACGTCTCCAAGTACGCCGGTACGACATTGATCGGCAAGCTCGGCATCGAACGCAATTACGAGGAGCTGCTGCATGGCGAGACCGGCTACCAGCAGCTGCTGGTCAATGCGCAGGGTCGTCGCGTCGACCGCGTCGGCATCAAGGCGCCGGCCCTGCAACGCAAGGAGCCGATTGCGGGCGACGACCTCTACCTCACGATCGACCACAAGCTGCAGCAGGTGGCCGAGACTGCGCTCGGCACGCAGCGGGCGGCAGTCGTCGCGATCGATCCCCGCAACGGGGACGTCCTCGCCTTCGTCAGCACGCCGACCTTCGATCCCAACGGCTTCGCACGCGGCCTGACGGTGCCCGAATACCGCGCGCTGGCAGACAACATCGACAAGCCCCTGATCGATCGCGCGCTGCGGGGCGTCTATCCACCGGGCTCCACACTCAAGCCGTTCGTCGCGCTGGCCGCACTGCAGTACGGCGTCACCGACGCGGAAACGACCCGCCTCTGCCGCGGCGTATGGCGGTTCCCGGGCTCGAGCCGCAAGTTCCGCGACTGGAAGAAGCAGGGCCACGGCACGGTCGACATGCACAAGGCGATCGCGCAGTCGTGCGATGTCTATTTCTACGGCGTCTCCGACCAGATCGGCATCGACCGCCTGCACGACTTCCTGGTCCAGTTCGGGCTCGGCACCAGGACGGGCATCGACGTGCTCGGTGAACGCACGGGCCTGGTCCCCTCGCAGGCATGGAAGAAGAAGGCGTTCAAGAAGAAGGAGCTGCAGCTGTGGTTCCCGGGCGAAACGGTCATCGCGGGGATCGGCCAGGGTTACATGCTGACGACGCCGCTGCAGCTCGCGCACGCAACCGCGACGATCGCGATGCGTGGCCAGCGCTTCCAGCCTCGCCTGGTACGCGCAGTGCGCGATGCCCGCACGGGCGCCGTCGCAACGCTGCCGCCCCGCCCGCTGCCGGGCGTGACGGTCGATGATCCGAAGTACTGGGACACGATCATCAGCGGCATGGTCGGCGTAGTGAGCCCGGGGGGCACGGCCTATCGTGTGCAGGCCGGCGCGCCCTACCGGGTTGCGGGCAAGACCGGCACGGCGCAGGTCTTCTCGGTCGGCCAGAACGAGAAGTACAACGAATCGCAGGTGTCCGAGCGCCTGCGCGACCACGCGCTGTTCATCGCGTTCGCGCCGGTCGACGACCCACAGATCGCGGTCGCCGTGGTGGTCGAGAACGGCCGTCACGGCGGCAGCACGGCGGGACCGATTGCGCGCGCGGTGTTCGACGCCTACCTGCTGCCGCACGAGGCAGCTGCAGCCGCGGGTCCGCCCGCCCCGCCGGCCGTGCCGCCCGCAGGAGGCATCGACGAATGAGGACGGAAATCGCCGGACCCGGGCACTCGAGCCGCGCCCAGCGCACGTTCACGCTGACGGGCCGCCTGCTCGAAGCGCTGCACATCGACGGACCGCTGCTGCTGAGCGTACTGGCCGTCTGTGCCGTCGGCCTGATCGTGCTCTACAGCGCGGCAGGCGAAGACGTGCACATCTTCCTCGGCCAGGCGGCACGCGTCGGCCTCGGGCTTGTCGTGCTGGCCTGCGTCGCCCAGATTCCGCCGCGCGTGCTGCGGATCGGCGCGCCTTTCCTTTACGGCATCGGTTTGCTGCTGTTGATCGCCGTCGCCGTCGTCGGCGACGTCGCGATGGGGGCGCAGCGCTGGCTCGACCTCGGTTTCATCCGGTTCCAGCCGTCCGAGATCATGAAGATCGCCGTGCCGCTATGCTGCGCGTGGTACCTGCACGAGAGGCCGCTGCCGCCCGACTTCACGACACTGGTCATCGTGGCGCTGATCGTGCTCATACCGACGCTGCTGATCGCCGAACAGCCCGACCTCGGCACCGCGCTGCTGGTGATGGCTGGCGGCGGGCTCGTCATCCTGCTCGCGGGACTGCAACTGCGTTACATCCTGGGACTGGGCGCCTTGATCGCGGCAGCCATCCCGCTCGTCTGGCAGTTCCTGCTGCACGATTACCAGCGCCAGCGCGTGCTGACGTTCCTGAACCCGCAGAACGACCCGCTCGGAGCCGGCTACCACACGATCCAGTCGCAGATCGCGATCGGCTCGGGCGGGATCTTCGGCAAGGGCTACATGAACGGCAGCCAGGCGCAGCTCGAGTTCCTGCCCGAGCGCTCGACCGACTTCATCTTCGCAGTGGTCGGCGAGGAATGGGGCCTGGTCGGCTGCATCGTGCTCATGGCGCTGTATCTGCTCGTCATCGGTCGCGGGCTCTACATCGCGGCCCAGGCACAGGACACGTTCACCCGACTGACGGCTGGCAGCCTCACGCTGCTGTTCGCGGTGTATGCCTTCGTCAACAGCGGCATGGTCGCGGGACTGCTGCCCGTCGTTGGCGTTCCGCTGCCGCTCGTGAGTTACGGCGGCACGTCGCTGGTGACCCTCATGGCCGGGTTCGGTATCCTCATGGCAATACATTCCCGCCGCAAACTGGTCTCAACGTGACACGGAAACGTCTCGCTGGGCGGGTCACCCGCCCGCTGCGCCGCATCGCCCGCCCCAGTGCGGTTGCGCTTGCGCTGGCCCTTTGCCAGCCGTTGCCCGCGCAGGCCCAGGCGTTCGATCCGACGCGCGCCGACATCGGCGCCTTCATCGCCAGCGTCGGCAAGAAGCACGGCTTCGAGGCGGAACCGCTCGTCACGCTGTTCGCGCAGGTCGAGTCGAAGCCCGCGATCCTGCAGGCGATCGCGAAGCCGGCCGAGCGCACGCTGGCGTGGGATGAGTACCGACCCAAGTTCCTGGTCGAGCGCCGCATCGCGCGCGGCGCCGAGGTGCATGGCCTGAAGCAGTCCGAGCTCGAGCAGTCGCAGGCGGCGAGCGGCGTCCCGGTCGACATCCTGCTCGGCATCGTCGGCGTCGAGACGTTCTACGGCGAAAACGTCGGCAAGTACCGCGTGATCGACGCGCTCGCGACGCTCGCCTTCGATTACCCGCCCCGCCAGGCGTTCTTCCGCAGCGAACTCGAGCAGTACCTGCTGATGGCCCGCGAAGAAGGGCTCGACCCGCTGGCGCCGGTCGGCTCGTATGCGGGCGCAATGGGACTGCCGCAGTTCATGCCCAGCAGCTTCCGCAACTTCGCCGTCGACGGCGACGCGGACGGCAAGCGCGACCTCTGGAACGACTGGGCCGACGTCTTCTCGAGCGTGGGCAACTACCTCAAGGTGCACGGCTGGCGCGCGGGCGAACCCGTCATGGCTGCAGCCGAGGCGGGCAGCGCCAACCTGGCGGGCCTGGACGACAAGCTGGCGCTGACGGAAACCGTGGGTTCGCTGCGGGCGCGCGGTGTCAAGTTCGAAACGAGCCTGCCGGCGAACGCGCCGGCGATGCTGGTCGCACTGAAGGTAGCTGCCGGGACCGAATACCGCGTCGGCTTCACCAATTTCTACGCGATCACGCGCTATAACCGCAGTCACATGTATGCGAGCGCCGTCAGCGACCTCGCTGATGCGATCGCCGCCACCCGGGCTGGCCTGCCGCTGCCGGCGGCCGCGGGTTTCATCGTCCCGGCCGCGCCGCCGCCGGTCAGGCCCGCGAACGGCTGGTCGACGACCTCCGGCGGCAAGTGACCCCCCTCCACCTTTGACCACGGTTCCTACGCAGAAATGAAGCTCAAGCCGACCCTGTTTGCACTGGCGCTCGTCGCCGGCCTCGCCCTGTCCGGTTGCGGTTCCGACCAGGAGGACGC
>JAOUGW010000129.1 GCA_029865465.1 Gammaproteobacteria bacterium | reverse complement strand
TGACGCTGCTGATCGTCTCGGTGATGCTGATCAAGATGGGGCGCCCGGCGCGCTACACGCTGATCCCGATGGTCTTCGTGATGATCACGTCGTCCTGGGCCGCCGTGCTGAAGCTGATCGAGTTCTACCAGGCCGGCAACTGGCTGCTCGTCGCCATCGACGTCGTCGTGCTGGTGACCAGCGTCATGGTCATCCTGGAGGCGGCGGCGGCGATCTCGAAATTCCGGAGCGAAGCGGCCGGCTGAGCGCCAGGCGCTTGCGCAATTTTGCGCGGCGACACAGGCAAAACGCCGCGGTGTTTCACGTCACGAAACACTCGTGACGGGCATCCGGGCGGCGCACCGGACCGCGGTCCCGACGGCCGGCGAGGGTTCGGGGGCGGCGCAACCCAGCGCTGTTGCTGCTGCGCGACGCTGTAACTAAAGGGTTTCGGCAAGTGCCGGGCGAATGCCCGAATTCTGCGCTTCACCCGGCCAATGGCGCCTGTTGCAGATTTCCAACACGAAATTGCGTCTGAAACCAAAAATACTCACGGCGGGTACTTCCAATTCGCGCGCCGGGGTGTTTCACTCGGGACCTTCGCGTACGCCGCACCGTGGGCCGGTGCGGCGTACACGGATGATTCCGTAGACCAACTCTCAACTTGGGGGAACGCAGATGCGAACACTAACCAAGTCTCTTCGCTTGATCCTGCCGGCTACTGCCCTGGCACTGGTCGCGCCCGGATTGTCTCCGGTTGCCCAGGCCCAGCAGGCCACCGGTGAGGAGCAGATCGAAGAGATCATCACGACGGGCACGCGCCGCGCCGAGCGCAGCGCGTCCGACTCCGCGGTGCCGATCGACGTGATCAGCGGCCAGGAGTTCGAGAACATGGGTACCGCTGACCTGAACGACATGTTGAAGACAGCGATTCCGTCCTACAACCTCGAGCGCCAGTCGATTTCCGACGCCGCGACGCTGGTACGCCCGGCGACGATGCGCGGTCTTCCGCCGGACAACGTGCTCATCCTGGTCAACGGCAAGCGCCGTCACCGTTCGGGCGTTATCGCCGAGCTCGGTGGTGACCAGACGGAAGGTTCACAGGGCGCTGACATTTCCGCTATTCCTGCGCTTGCCATCAAGCAGCTCGAAGTGCTGCGCGACGGCGCATCGGCCCAGTACGGTTCCGACGCCATCGCCGGCGTTATGAACTTCGTACTGCGTGACGACGCCCAGGGCGCGACGATCGAAGCCCGTACGGGTGAATTCATGGAAGGCGACGGCCAGCTGTTCCAGCTGATGGGCAACATCGGCCTGCCGCTCGGCCCGGATGGCTTCCTGAACGTTACCGGTAGCTGGATGGAACAGGACCCGACCAGCCGCTCGGTGCAGCGCACCGACGCGCAGGCGCTGATCGACAACGGCGCGCCTGACCAGCAGTCGAACGTACGGCAGCCGTACGCGCAGATCTGGGGCGGCCCCGAGTATCGCGACAACTGGAACATCTTCGCGAACATGGGCATCCAGCTGACGCCGAACCAGGAGCTGTACGCTTTCGGTAACTTCGGCCGGCGCGAGACGGAAGGCGGCTTCTTCTACCGCAACCCGAACAACCGCGGCGGCGTATTCACCGACGGCAGCCTGCGCGCGATCGCCGACACGAATTCGGTAGCAGGCCAATCAGGTTTCGTTTCTGATTGCCCCGCAATGCCGGTGCCGAGCCTGAGCAACCCGACGGCCGTCGCGAACGACTACACCGCCCGCCAGGGCTTGCCGGAGCACTGTTGGCTCGTCAACACCGTGTATCCGGGCGGCTACACGCCGCAGTTCGGCGGCTTCCTGAAGGACGCGAGCATCGTCGGCGGTATCCGCGGCGAGATGAACAGCGGCCTGCTGTACGACTTCAGCATGAGCTACGGTCGTAACAAGGCGTCGTTCTTCCTGGCCAACACCTGGAACCCGTCGAACGGCCCGGACGGCTTCGTCAACGGCGAGTTGCAGAGCACGTTCGACCTCGGCTCCTACGTCCAGTCGGAGAACAACATCAACGTCGACTTCGTCTACCCGATCAAGGTCGACGCGTTCGCCTCCGACCTGAACTTCGCGTTCGGCGCCGAGTATCGCGACGAGGTGTTCGAGACGATCCTGGGTGAAGAGGCATCCTGGGAGGGTGGCCGGTTCGCGTTCCAGAACAGCGACGGCACCAGCTGCTATGACACGGTGCTGGGTGGTGAGGCACCGGACGGCAACTGCGAGCTGAATGCCAACGGCGCGCCGCTCTACCCGCTGCCGAACCTGTCGATCGGCGCGCACGGCTTCGCGGGCTTCAACCCGCCGCAGGCCGGCCTGTGGGGACGTTCGAACATCGCGTTCTACACCGACTTCGAGGCCGACGTCACCGAGCGGCTGACCCTGAGCGCCGCCATTCGCTACGAGGACTTCGAGTCCTTCGGCGATACGACGAACTACAAGATTGCGGGCCGCTTCGAGTTCACCGACAACTTCGCGATCCGCGGGTCGTACAACACGGGCTTCCGTGCGCCGACGCCGGGCCAGGAAAACGTGACGAAGGTGTCGACGACGACGATCAACGGCGAGCTGCAGCAGTCCGGCCAGATCCCGCCGACGAACCCGATCGCGCAGGCGCTGGGCGGCGAAGAGCTGCGTCCGGAAGAGTCGGAGAACTTCTCGGCCGGTCTCGTCTGGGACGTCACCGAGAACTTCAACCTGACGTTCGACTACTACAACATCAACGTCCAGGACCGCATCTCCTCGACGGGTAACGTCGATATCCGCGGCCTGAGTGCCAATGACTCGCAGTTCGCCGACATCAACTGCCCGACCGCCAAGGGCGCGCCGTCAGGCACGGTAGCCAACTCGTTGGCGGCCTGCCTGCAGGAAACCGGCGTACCGGGTGCGTCGGACCTCGGCTCGGTTCGTTTCTACACCAACGACTTCGAGACGACGGCTGAAGGCATCGACATCGTCGCGACCTTCGACACCGACTGGGGCCGTGCCGGTAACGGCACGCTGGTCGCCGCCTGGAACTGGCAGCAGACCACGGTCGACAACGCCGGCGAGGAAGTAGACCGCAACAAGGTCGTCAACCTCGAGAATCGCAGTCCGGAGCACCGTGGTGTATTTACGTACAACCACTTCCTGAACAACTGGCGGTTCCTGGTACGCGCCCGCTACTACGATGACTTCGTGGTTGCGGACTACGGCGATGACCCGACGGATCCGGGCGTGAACGGCGTCGGCTACACGCTGACCTGCAGCGTGCCCGGCCAGCCGGTCAACGGCGACTTCCCGGATAACTGTTACTCCGGCGATACGATCTTCGACGCCGAGGTCGCGTACACCTTCGCCGAGAAGTACACGGTGGTCGTCGGCGCGCAGAACCTGTTCGACGAGCAGGGTCCGGAAGACATCGACAACTCGGACGGCTCGGTCGGTTCGGGCAACAAGTACTCCGACGCCATCCCCTGGGGTTTCGAGGGCGGCTTCTGGTACCTCCGCCTCCGGGCCGAGTTCGATTAAGTCGACCTGATGGTTTCGTTGGCCGAAAGGCTGACGACCGGAAAGGGGCGCCTGCGGGCGCCCCTTTTTTTTGGTCTATCCGGTGTGGACACACACTCTTCTCGCGCCGCCAGGCTCGGCGCCCCTCGGGCCCGGTTCCGCCGCGCCGGCAGCGCAGCCCGGGTGAAACCGACCTCGCGAAATTAGCTACACGTGAAACCAGATAGGCCCTGCCAACAGGCCGGGCAAGTATTTCCTTTACCCACCCGCGGTGATTCAATCGGGCGACCTGCGTGTGCCCGATGAGCGTGCAAGCCGCTGGGGCGGCCAAGACACGACGACGGGATCGCGGTTCCGGCCTGGCCCGCGGCTTGCCGAGGGGCCGGTCCGGATGGGGATAGCTGAGAACAAACAATAAATCAGCCTATGGGGGACGTATCAACATGAAGAAATCCAACGGGCCGGCGTGGCTGGCCATAACGACCGGTGCCCTCGGCATCGCTGCGCTGCCGACGACCGCGTCGGCGCAGCAGGCCGGGGCAAACGAGCAGGTCGAGGAGATCGTGACGATCGGTACCCGACGTGCGGGGCGCACGGCACTGGACACCGCGGTTCCGATCGACGTGTTCGGCCAGGAAGACCTGGACAGCGTGTCCTCGTCGGACCTGATCGACGTGGTCAGGACGCTGGTGCCGTCATTCAACGTCAGCCGTGAGCCGATCAACGACGGTGCGACCTTCGTTCGTCCGCCGACCCTGCGCGGCCTCGACTCCGACAAGACCCTGGTGCTCGTGAACGGCAAACGCCGGCACCGCGCGGCGCTGGTGCGCCTCGGCGGATTCGGCGCGCACGGACCGGACCTCGCGACGATCCCGTCGATCTCGCTCAAGTCGGTCGAGGTTCTGCGCGACGGCGCATCGGCTCTGTACGGTTCCGACGCGATCGCGGGCGTAATGAACTTCAACCTGAAGGACGCGGCCGAGGGCGGCGAGCTGCAGGTGCAGTACGGCGAGTACAGCGAAGGCGGTGAGCAGGATCATCGCGTCGGTCTGAACTTCGGTCTGCCGCTCGGCCAGAAGGGTTTCGTCAACATCAGCGCCGAGTGGTCGGAAGCCGAAGGCACGAGCCGAGGCGGCTTGTACGACATCTCGATCCGCCAGTCGGGCCAGCTGCCGTCGGAAGCGCGCTTGAACAACGCTGTCCAGACCATCGTCGACATCAATGGTGACCCGCTTCGCACGGAGCAGCGCTACGGGCCCGATGCGCATACCGAGGTATACGCAGCGGATGGCACGCTGATTACGATCACGAACGATAGCGACGGCATCTACGACGACCGGGACACGCGCTATGCCGACAACTGGTGCAATATCGAGGTCGGCTACCTGGAGTGCAAGGAGCAGATCTGGGGCATGCCTCGCGCCGATGCGATCCGCTCGTTCGTCAATGCCGGCTACGACCTGAGTTCGACGACCCAGCTCTACGGCTGGTTCAACTACTCGGACAGCGACTCGGACGGCAGCTTCTTCCATCGTCGTCCGGGCGTAAGCCAGCTGCTGCTGATTCGCCAGCCCGATGGCGAGATCTGGGATCCGCGTGACAAGTATCCGTCTGGATTCACGCCCCGTTTCGGCGGCAACGTGATCGACTACAGCTTCACCGGCGGCATCCGCGGCGAGTGGGGTAACGGCTTCAACTACGACTTCAGCGGGCGCAGCGGTCACAGCGAGATCATCTACCGGATGTGGAACACGATGAACCCGTCGATGGGCCCCGGCACGCCGACGCGCTTCCACCCGGGCGACCTCGTGACCGAGGAGAACGCGCTGAACGCCGACTTCTCGAAAGCCTTCGACATCGGCCTCGCGAACGAGATGAACTTCGCGTTCGGTTTCGAGTTCCGCGAAGAGAGCTACGAGCTCGTCGAGGGTGATGAGCCCTCGTACCGCGTTGGACCGTATGCAGCGCAGGATCCGTGGAACTTCGAGATCACGGCGGCCGAAGTCACAGCCGGCGACAACGACAACTGGCTTGGCGCGGGCCTCGTGGCCGGCTGCTACATACCGGGCCTGGAAGGTACGGGCTTCTTCGGTCCCGGCACGTCCTGCCCGGCAGGCGACCCGATCTACAGCGCGAAGCCGGTCGGTTCGAACGGTTTCCCGGGTTATCCGCCGAGTTTCACTGGCAAGTACGAGCGTGACAGCTGGGCGGCCTATGCGGACTTCGAAACCGACCTGACCGACAGCTTCCTGGTCAATGCCGCGTTCCGCTACGAGGACTTCTCGGACTTCGGCGACAACTTCAGCTGGAAGCTGGCTGCGCGCTGGCGTATCAGCGAGGCGTTCACGGTACGCGCGTCGGCCGGCACGGGCTTCCGCGCACCGACGCCGGGCCAGATCTCGACGGTCAACGTATCGACCCGCATCGCGTCCGACGGCACGCCGGTCGCGGAAGGTATCTTTCCGCCGGACAGCCCGGTATCGGCAATCTTCGGCGCCCAGCCGCTGAAGGACGAGACCTCGACCCAGTACACGCTGGGCCTGACCTCGACGCCGACGGAGAACCTGACGCTGACGCTCGACTATTACTTCATCGAGCTCGAAGACCGTATCGTGTTGTCGTCGGACTACGTGGTAACGCCCGAAATCGCCGCCCAGCTCGAGGCTCTCGGCGTGCCGGGCGCGAACACGATCGCGCAGGTCAGCTTCTTCGCGAACGACGTCACCAGCGAGACCTCGGGTGTGGACCTGGTTGCCACCTACAGCACGGACTGGAGCGCCGGCAGCACGACGATTTCCGCGTCGGCCAACTGGAACGACACGAAGATCACGCAAGCCGGACAGTTCCTCGACGCCGAGGACGTGTTCAACGCCGAGAACTTCGACCCGAGCTACCGCCTGAACCTGACGGCTCGACACACCTGGGCCAACAACATCACGTTCACGCTGCGCGGCAACTTCTACGGCGACCACGAGCAAGGCAGCCTCGGGGATACCCTGGCGACCGAGAAATACGGCGCACTCAGCCAGTGGGATACCGACCTGACCTGGGATATCAACGACAAGTATCGTGTCACCATCGGTGGCAACAACATACTTGACGAGTATCCCGACCGGGACACGCTGGTGGCATGCTGCGGCCAGATCTACGTGGATTCCCGCGCCGACTGGATGGGCGCCTATTACTACCTGCGTGGCACGATCAACTGGGATTGATCGTGTGCAGGTACGAGGGTGAGCGCCCGAACGTGCGCATCATCGCCCGAACCGAAGCCCCCGCCTCGCGCGGGGGCTTTTTTTTGATCTCCCTGCACTGCCGCAAGCGGTCAGCTTCCGGGGTCGAGAGCAACGATCCGCGCTTGCGCTTCAGGTATGGGCAGCGATCCAGCCGAGCAGGTCGGCCACGAACTCGTCGCGGTTGATCTCGTTCAGCATCTCGTGGCGCCCCTCGGGATAGAGCCTGAGCGACACATTCGTCTTGCCGGTTTCGCGGTAGACGTCGGCGAGCCGCGCCAGCCGGCGCGCCCCGCCGACCGGGTCCTCCGCCCCGCCGGTGACAAGGACAGGCAGGTCGGCCGGGATGCGAGCCAGCGCCCGCGGGTCGCTGATTTCGAGCAGGCCGCCCAGCAGGTCGCGCCACAGCGCGTGCGATGACGGCGCGCCGCACAGCGGGTCGGCGACGTAGCGGTCCACCTCGGCCGGATCGCGCGACAGCCAGTCGAAGGGAGTCCGGTTCGGCGCATAGCGCTTGTTGAAGGCGCCGAAACTCATGCCGCCCAGCAGCCGCGCCGTGGCGCGCGGGCCGCGCAGGCGGCTGCCGATCGCCGCGACCAGGCGGCCGACACGAACCTCGCCGCGCTTCGGCCAGGTCGAGCCCGACAGGACCAGCGCGTCGGCGCTGCCCGGCGCGCGGATCAGCTGGCTCTGCGCGAGGTAAGAACCCATGCTGTGGCCGAACAGCAGCAACGGCCGGCCGGCGGCCAGCGCCCGGGCCGACTCGTTGACGGCCAGCGCGTCGGATACCACCGCGTCCCAGCCGCCGCGATCGGCAAAGTGACCGAGCCGGGCGGCGGCCTCGCCGTGGCCCCGGTGATCGTGCGCGACGACGGCGTAGCCCGCGTCGACGCAGGCGCCGGCGAAGCGCTCGTAGCGCCCGGCGTGCTCCGCCAGGCCGTGCAGGACCTGTATGACCGCGCGCGGCTCCGACATCGGCGACCACCGGCGGAGCGGGATCCGGTGCCCGTCGGCCGCTTCGATCACCTCGCCCCCGGCGCTCACCGGGGCATGCCCCCGGCCGGCAGGCAGCGGAAGCCGAAGGCCAGCAGCAACGCGAGCTTCAGCAGTTCGCTGCTCGAATACACGGCATGCAGCATCGAGCGCGGCGGTTCGATCCCGCTGACGACCAGGTCGGTACGCGCCGACAGCTCCGGCAGCATCCAGGCCGATTGCGCCAGCACGACCAATGCCAGCGCGGCCACGAAACCCCAGTGCCGGCGGGCATCGCCCGCGGCGCGGACGAGCAGCAACAGCAGCACCAGCAGCGCCAGCTCCAGCTTGTTGAGCCCGATGAAGACTACCCGGCTGACGTCGAGAGCGATGGCCCTCGTTACCGTTTCCGCCTTGAAATGCAGCGGCGTCGCCATGACCGAGATGGCCGCGGTCGCCCCGAACCAGGTGAAAGCGACCCAGGCGGGATTAACGGCCCGGCGCAAGAGATCTTTCAGTTTAGCGAGATACCCGGGCATAATTTCCGCCGCTCTCCTGTGCCCCGTTCCGCGGGCACGGTTAAACAAAGGCCGTAACGATATGTCTGCCGCAAGCGAACCACAACTGGCAACGAGCGTCCTGATGATCCGCCCGGTCCGCTTTCACAGCAACCCGCTGACGGCTGCTTCGAACCGATTCCAGGGCCGGACGGCCGCGAGCCCCGCCGAGCAGCAGGCCGAGGCCCTGCGCGAGTTCGACGGCCTCGTGCAGGCGCTGACCGCGGCCGGTGTGCGGGTCGTGCAGTTCGAGGACACGCCCGAGCCGCACACGCCGGACTCGGTATTCCCGAACAACTGGGTCAGTTTCCATGCGGACGGCACGGTCGTCCTGTACCCGATGGAGGCGGAGAACCGGCGTACCGAGCGGCGCCGGGACATCGTCGATGCGCTCGCCGCCGAGCACGGTTTCGACGTACGCCGGATAGTCGATCTCTCAGAACACGAATCGCGCGGCCATTACCTGGAAGGCACCGGCAGCCTGGTGCTGGACCGCAGCCATCGGGTCGCCTACGCCTGCCTGTCGTCGCGAACCCATCTCGACGTGCTCGGCGACTGGTCGCAGCGGCTCGGCT
>JAOUGW010000128.1 GCA_029865465.1 Gammaproteobacteria bacterium | reverse complement strand
ACCACGCGCAGCAGGCGCAGGCCTGCCGGTTCGATCACCGCAATGATGCCGTCGGTGAACATCAATGGCTGCGTCCAGGTGTCACCCTCGACGTAGAGCTCGGCCATCGGTCTATAGAGCTGTGCGTCCGGATACTGCTTGCGGAGTTCGGTCAGCACCTGGTCGATGAGCGGCTGCGCCAGCGTTTCGGCGATGTTGCCTTTCAGGATGGCGTGATGACCCGAACTGACCGACAGGCCCGTGGCCGATGAGTACGTGAGATTGTCCAGTCGTTGCGTCACCGACGCCCCGCCCGCCTGCAGCGCAGCCATGTCCTGCTGCTGCCGCGCGGGGTCATAGGTCTGTGGCGCGGTTGGGCTGGTCACATCGATGGGAGGTCGTGCGAGACCGGCGCGTTGGCCCTTGGCGTAGTCGGGCCCCAGCAATTGCACCAGGCGCTCACGCGGGACGCCGACCGTCACTGACACTGCCCACTGCGCGGGCTTCGCCGGGCTGGAGTTCGAGTGCAGGTATTTCTGATACGCCTCGTCGAGCTTGACATCGGTGAAGCCCGGCGGCTGCGCGCGCACCAGGTCTTCGAGGGTGAGTGGCGCCGGAGCGGTGCCCGACGCCTGATTGGGATCGGGCTCGCGCTGGAGACGCGGATGATCGCCGCCGCGCGGCGCCTGGAGCGTATGCGCCAACTCGTGCGCCAGCACACTCTTGTCGGCCGAGCTCCCGGTGGCGAACTGACCGCGCCCAAACACCACGTGCTGACCGGCGGTGAAGGCCCTGGCCTGGATAGCCTGTGCCGCGGATTCGGCGTGACTTCCTGTGTGAATACGAACCTGGCTGAAATCGGCGCCGAACCTGGGCTCGAAGAATGCGCGAGTCTCGCGGTCGAGAGGTTGGCCGGAACCAAGAATCTGCAGCGGGTGCCCGGACGGCGAGGCTGCCCCGGCTCTTGCGCCCGCACCACTGAGTTGTGCGCCGCCGCCGGGAACCGGTTGTCGCATGCTCATCACCCGAGCCGCCACGCGATTCGCCTCGGCTTCGTCCGGATCGCCCGGCTGACTGATCGACAGTCTAGCGTGCACCGGTCCGGGGCTGAGCATCTGCTGGATCGCCATGTTTCCGGCGCCTTGCTGCACGCCCGTCAGCGATGGATTCGCCAATGCCTGGGAGTTGGGGGCCGGAGCCGGTGCACGCATCGCGGCGGGCCCCTGCGTGCGGGCCTCTCCGACGACTTTCGACTTCGCCGCGCCCTGGCTCATGACGACTCCTCGCCGCCGAGTTCGGCCAGCAGCCCGTGGTGCTGCTTGAACTCAGTGACCGATGGCGCGCGGCCTTGCTTGGTCAGCTGGCGGCCCAGCGCCACGATGAGATCCTTCATGGACACGCGCCGCTCGGCACCGCGCGCGGCGAGAAAGGCCGCGTCCAGCACCACGTTGCGAATCTCGCCGCCGCTCAGCGTGAACTGCGAGGCGAGGAAGGCGAAGTCGATGTCCGCGGCCAGCGGCGCGGTACCCGACAGCATCGAGCGCCACAGGCGCTCGCGATCGCCTCTGTCCGGCAGCGGGAACTCGAGCACGAAGTTCAGGCGCCTCGAGAACGCGGTGTCCATGTTGCGGCTGAGGTTGCTGGCCAGGAATACGATGCCCTGGTAGTCCTCAATCTTCTGCAGCAGATAGGACGTCTCGATGTTGCTGTAGCGGTCGTGCGCGTCCTTGACCTCGGAACGCTTGCCGAACAGCGCGTCGGCCTCGTCGAAGAACAGGATGGCGTTGGAGGTGGCGGCTGCGTTGAAGATGCGGTCGAGGTTCTTCTCGGTCTCGCCTATGTACTTGCTGACGGTCTGGGAGATATCGACGCGATAGATGTCAATGTCCAGCTCGCGCGCCACGGTGGCGGCGGCCATGGTCTTGCCGGTGCCCGACGGGCCGGCGAACAGCACCCGCAGGCCGAAGCCGCCGGCCAGCCGCGCGTATCCCCAGTCGCCGAACACCACGCGGCGGTCGCGGATGGCGCGCACGATGTCCTGCAGGCGTCGCGCCACGCTGGGCGGAAGGATGAGGTCCTGCCAGTCGAATGGCAGGTGGAGTTTCTGCGCCAGCCCCGCGAGTGACGCGTCGGAGCAGCCGCGCGCGGCGGCACACAGCTGGCGCGCCTCGAGCGCCGACCCGGTGCGCGTATCCGGGTCATCCGCCAGCAGGCGCGCCGCCCGCCCGATCTGCGCCATCGTCAACGCGAAGCTGTCGGCCACGATCGCGAGTGCGGTGTCTTCGGCGCGCAAGCCGCGGTGCGCGAGTGCGCACTGCCATGCGGCCGCGCGCGCCACGCGCGCCAGCTCCGGAACCGCGAGGCGAATGACATCGGAGTCGCGCATGCCATCGAGCGCAACCGCGGGATTTTCCACGTCGATGCACACTGGCAGCGGTGCGTCTTTCAGCAAACGCATCGCCGCATGCAATTCAGGCCGCGGCCGGATCTCGGCTTCGTGCTCGAGCCCGCGCAGGTGCAGAACCGCGCCGGTCAGCCGCTGCCACAGCAGCGCGTCGCGAAACACCGCCACGGCGTCGTCCGGTGCCTGCAGCGCACCGCAGTCGAGGTCGAGCAGGTCACTGCCCAGCGCATCCGCCAGCGAGCGCACGGCGTCGGCGCGGCGCTCGGCGTCCCGGCCGTGGAACAGCCACAGCGGCGCCGGACGTTGCGCGCCCGCGCGCCATGCTTGCGCCGAGTGCGCGATCCGCCGCCGCAACTCGTCCTCCCCGGCGACGGGATGCGCTCGAATCTGAGTGGCCGGCACGTGCGATATCAGGGTGCCCTCGATGCGAAATCCCATGCCCAGCACCACGGAGGGCAGCGCGCGGTGCACGAGGATGGCGGAGTTCAGCGTGGCATGACGCTCCGATCCAGGTGCGTATCGGACCAGCCCGTGCCGCAGCAGCGGCGCGTCGGGCAGCAGGCTGCAGCGTACCTCGGTGGCGGATTGCTGCTCGGACCGCAGCAACCGGTCGATCAGACTCAACGTAGGGGCCTTCCTGGTCACGTCATTGTTCAGATAGGCGTACAGCGTCTCGTACTTCGCGTCGAGCTCGGGCGCCAGCGACACCAGCAGTACCTGCCGGTCGCATTCGCCGAGTTCGAAGGCTTCGCACAGGCGCCCGAAGTTCGAGTCGCCGTCCAGCTCCCGCAGATAGTTGCGGCGCGCGCGCTGGATCTGCGCGTCGAGCGAGTCGGCATCCGGTGCCTGCGGCTCGCCGGCGCGCATCAGCGCATCGACCTGTTCGTCGCTGACATACAGGCCGCGAAACTCGTCGAGTGACAGCTGGTATCGCGCCCGCAGACGATGAATCTCGCGATGGATCAGCCGGTCGAGCCAGCGCAGCCCCGCGGCGATTTCATCGTGCGTCGGACGGTCGAGCGCGACGGCACTCATCGCCCGGCTCCGATCCGCACCGGGCGCCCGCTCGGCAGCACGAACGCCGCACGATCGGCTCCGGAGATTCGCCAGATGACGTCGAGCGGCGCGCGTTCGAGCTCGATGTCGATCGTCGCAGCCGTGATGCTGACTCGGGCGCCCACCGACAGGAAGTTGCTCCACAGGTGGCCGAAGCTGGCATCGCCAAAGCCGGGAAGGCGACGCGCGTATGCTGCGAACGCCGCGTACCCGAGTTGCACGGCCCGCCGGCACAATGCCGGCGGCAGCCCGAGACCTTTGGCTGCGCTCCCGAGACGACGCCCGTCCCTGCACCGCGTGGAGCGTCTCTCGAGTGTGGTTCGCGCGGCCGGCACTCTTCGATTCCGGCCATCGCGAACTCGCTGCGCGATCGCAAGGATCTCATCCTCGTCGAGGGTCAGCGCCTCACGCAGCGCGTCGTCGCGCCATACCCGGTCTGCGTCGTCGCCCGCGCAGGCCGCGAGCGCGGCCAGCGCAGTCACCGCCTCTTCCTGCGAACCGTCCGGCTCGAGGCGGGACAGCACGCCCGGCAGCAGCAGCCAGATGCCGGTGCTGTCGAACATCGGCCCCGAGGGGTCCGCCGCCAGCAGCTGCCCACTCAGGCATTCGAGGACCTCGCGCACGGATCCACCATCCGGCAACGCACCGGTAACCGACGGATCCGCCGGTGCGACTCGTCCCTCGCCCGCGGCCGCCAGTTCCTGCGTCAGTGACTCCAGTCGATCCCGGCACTGCTCCTCGGTGAGCATGCTGTGCTGCAGTTCCCGCGCCACGGCCAGGGCAGCCCGTGCGCGCGCCACCACGCGCCCGTCGACGGCGGTGCCCGTCTTGCGGAACATGCCGACGACAAACTCCAGCTGGTCTCGTGACTCATCCAGCCGGGTACGACGCTGCTCGATCAGCGCATCGACGATCGTACTCAGGCTGACCGCCGATGGCGCTGCATCGGCGCTGATCGCCGCCAGCACGCGCCGTGCATCGTCGGCGTTCAGCAGCGCTACGATGCGTCGCAGGTGATCCGGCAGCAGGCGCCCCAACGCCGCCCGCGCGACCGCCGGTTCGTCCGACGCCAGCGTACGCACGATCGCGGATCCCGGCAGGAGCTTCAGGCCCTCGAAGCGCGCGTGCCAGTCCTGCGTGAACGCGTGGCCCTGTGCGAGATCGAGCAGGAACCGTGCCAGCTTCTCGGGACGATCGCGAAACCGGACTGCATCGGGCGCCGCAAGGCCATGCCAGACACTGCGCAGCAACGAGGTGGCCAGTGCGCGCGCGATGCGGTCCGCCGACCACTGCGCGCCCACCGTGGCCTCGAAACGCACCTCGCGCAGATAGATGACCTCGTCCGACTCGCCCTCGACAGCAAGCGCGGCCGCGAGCAGGCCGGGCAACTCGCTCTCGGTCGTTCTCAGCACGCGCTCCAGCAGGTCGCGAGCCCGCCGCTCGTCCGCCGCGACGTCCCTGTGCAGCAGGCAGTCGATCGATAACTGCTCGATGCTGAGGCGCGATGGCATGGCGCTGTCGGCCTACTTCCGCGGCGCGCGCGACGCCGCCTGGCCCTTGCGGCGCCCGGGTCGCAGCGATCTCTCGAGGCTGTCGAGGCGAGTCTTGACGGACTCGAGTTCTTGACGTGACTGATCGAGCTCCGATTTGAGTTCCTTCAACGCTTCGATCAGCAGCGCGACCAGGTCGTTGTAGGACACGCCCAGCATGTCGCGCGACGATCGCACGGCCTCGGGAACGACCTTGGCCACTTCCTGGGCAATGACTCCGAATGACGTCCCATGGGAGTCCGGATCCTGGCGCCAGCGGAAACTGACGCCGCGCATCTTCGTCACCCGCTCAAGCGAATCACGCAGCGGCCGGATGTCGGTCTTGGAGCGCTGGTCGGAGTGGCTGACCGCGTTGAGGCAGTGGATGTCCATCCAGCCGGTTGATCCACGGTTCCAGAAGTGCACCTGCCGCACCGAGGCATCGGTGCTGCCGATCTGGACGTCCCGAAACGGACCGAAGAGCGAACCGTCGCCACCGATATAGGCGCGCTCGTTTCCGGCGCCATCAACCCGCAGGAAACTGCCCCCGACGTGCAGCTTGTCCTGTGGCGCCGCTGTTCCAACACCCACGTTGCCGCCGGTGTCCTGCAGCACGACGGCGCCGTCGGTCGCGGCGGAGCGCACGTAGCAGTCACCCTTCGGGCCCCAGTGAAAGTGGGAAATGTTGACGCCCTTGGTCGCGTCCGGCACGAATGCGGCGGTGCCCCACTGGTCGCCGGTGCCGACCACGTGCAGGCGCGCCTGCGGCACGGTCGTCTCGAGACCGAGCCTCGTGCCCATGAAGGCGGTCTGACCCCCGTTATCCCGGATCAGGAACAGTCTGTCGTTGCCGCCGTCGTACTCGATGTCGGCGGATCCCGTAAAGAACGTCAGGCGGCCCTGGTTCGGCTGCACCTTGCCTTCGATCGTCAGGCGACCGACGGGATTGGTCGTCCCGATGCCGACATCGCCACCCGGCTTGAAGAACAGTCGGCCGTCAGCGACGTTGGTCTCCGCGAGGTTGAGTCCGGCGGTGGTACCGCCCGCATTCAGGTTCAGGTGCCATTTCGTGGTGCCGTCGGGCGCCTCCAGACTGACCAGTTCCTGGGATGCGTCCGCCCCGCGCACCGCGAGTGGACGGTCGGCCTTCGTTGATCCGATGCCAAGCTTGGTACCGAGGAATGCGGTTCTGCCGCCGGTGTCCTTGAACACGAACAGCTGGTCGTTGCCGCCGTCGTACTCGACATCCGCAGTCGTGGTGAAGAAACTGAGTCGACCTTGTTGCGGCTGCACCTTGCCGTCGATCGAAAGGCGCCCCGACGGGGTGCGCGTGCCGACACCCACGTCGCCGTTACTGACGACCACGAACGCTGGACTCACGCCCGGCGGCGTGCCGGCCGTTTCCGCACCGACGACGAACCGATTGTCCGTCTGCGTCGCCGGTCCGATCGCCGCGCGGAGCTCACGGTTGCCACCCGGCGTCGCACCATCGCCGCCGCGCGTCAGGTAAAGCGGCGTCTGCTGGTCAGTGCCATTCAGATCGCCAAGTCGCAGCGCGCCATTGGCGATGCGCGCATCGCCCACGAGCCGCAGGTTGCCTTCGACCCAGACGAGGTCCCGCTTGGTCTCGGCCACCGGCGCATTCGACAGCAGCCGCTCCTGGTACTTGCCGGGCTCGGTCGGCGTGGCACTGCGATCGCGCAGCACGATCGTGCCGTCGGCCGCCTGCAGCGCCTCCGCGACGGCGCCGGCGTACCTGCGGACCCTGCGAATTCGCTCATCGCCTTGGTCCGTTGCGACGAGATTGCGATCGACGAAGTACCCGCCGCCCTGCGGGTACGCGACCCAGCGCACGTAACCGACGGGAATCAGCCAGCGTGCGCGCGCATTGTCATCGGGCAGCTGCTGCTGCGGAATCGAGGCATCTTCGATCCGGGCTGCCGCGGCATCGAATGCCCGAAGTGCGAGGGCTGCGTCGATCTGCTGCCCGGCCACGACGACGGGGCTGCGCTGCTCGGCGGCGGCAACGTCCCCGATGACGAAACGATACCCTTCACGCACGCGGGCATACTGGTCCCCCGCATCGCAGCGTTCGAACCCCGGCGCCGGCGCCTTGCCACCGCTCTCCTGGTAGGCAATCCACACCCGCACGAAGCGTCCCGGCGGGGTGCCGTTATTCGTCGCGGGATCGTCCGCCGTCGAATCGTACGGGATGCTGGAGAACAGGGACTCGGGCACGGGGATCCGTCGGTCGACGACGATCATGCGCGCGAAGCCATCGACAGCCACGCCCGGCACGAGCGACACCAGCCGGCGCGACGGCGCGCCGGGCGTGCTCGATTCGACGAGGTACATGCCGGTCACGATTCCCCAGGTGTGCGGCCCGAGCAGGTGGTGGGCCAGTTGCTCGTGTCCGTACCGGACGACCGTATTGAGGTCGTCCGCTGCGAGATACTGGCTCTCGAAGAAGCGCGGACGATCGCCGGGCCTAGCCATGTCGGTCACCTCCGGGACAGTTTGCGGATCTGCGCACCCTGCTCGTCCACCGTGCGCCGCAGCTCCTGGACGGTGGCGTGCAGTTCTGCCATTGCGGGCGCGCCGGACGCGGGCGCCGCGCTGACCGACAGCAGCTGCGCCATGCCGTCGGGACGTGCCGTACCCGCCACCAGCCCCATCATTGCGCCGAGCAGATCGGACCCGACCTGGGTTTCTGGCGCCTCGGCGCCCGACGGCTGCCTCCCGCGCGCCCGACTCCTCATCTCGCGCGCGACCGGCGGGACGACACGTTGCGACGCCGTGTTCTGCGCCACGACCTTCTCGAACATCTGGAAGATCGCGGCCCACGGAATCGAGTCGCTCTCGCAGCACAGCTTCGCGATGGCCTCCTTGAGCGAGCTCCAGTTCATGAACGATGTCCAGTAGGCGATCGTCGGCAAGGTGAGCGAGAACTCGCGCGCCGACCAGTTGCACACGGAGACCACTCGACAGCGGTTTCGCAGATCGAGCGTCACCACGGCCAGCGGCACGCAGTTGTCGCTCTCCGGCTCCGGGCACGGCGGCAGCAGTGCCGAGCAGAAGCAGTCACGGAACACCTCCAGCCACAGCGAGTTGAGCTGCTCGAAGCTCGCTTTCCACAACGCCGCACTCTGCAGGCGTGTGACGCTTTCCCGCCCGCCGATGACCTCGGCCGGCTGGATCTGTCGAAGCGTCCGCAGGATGTCGCAGCGGTGCGCCAGGTGCTCTTCAGAGAACTCCCGCAGCAGCGCCAGGTACTCGGAATACTGTGCCGCCAGGCTCGACGCGCTGGTGTCGTACTCGAGGCCAGCAAATGCATCGCGGATCTCGACCGCCTTGAGATAGCAGACGATGAGCCGCGACAGCAGCGGGCCGAACTGCCTCGACTTCGCAGCCATCTGTCCCCACACACCGTACTGGGCGAGATCACCACCGGTTCGGCGTTGCACGTCGACGTAACGCGTCGCCTTGAAGCGGTAGGTCTCGCAGATCAGCGTCGGCTCGCATTGCGGGTTGTACCTGGACGTACCGCGACCCGTCGGTTTCGCGACCGCGGCCGTCCTGGGCCCGCCGCCGCTGCCGCTGCCGCCTCCGCTGCAGTTCCCTCCACAGCTGCACTGACCGCCGCTCTTGCATGCGCAGGGTTCGCTCTTGAGCGGTTGCACGCCGCGCGAGAATTTCTCGTCGTAGCAGATCGAGAGCACCCACTTCTGGATGCCTTCGTCGCACTCGGCGGGTCTTGGTTGGCCGTACGGATCGCAGTCGTCCTGCGGGCTGCAGCGCTGGATCAGGTCGCAGATCGGTGCCTTTGTGTCCTGACATACGATGATGTCGTCACCGCACGGGGCAATGGCGTATCCGGGCTTGACCGTGACGCTGTCCGAATCGCAGGTGTCGCATAC
>JAOUGW010000127.1 GCA_029865465.1 Gammaproteobacteria bacterium | reverse complement strand
CGGTAGTGATCAAGGCGTCCGGCGCCGGGCTCGAGCACAAGACCGAACTCGGCGGCGTCGTGCTCGGCGTGCGGACCGTGGAGCACGCCGTTGCGGCAGGAAGGCAGCTCGCGGCCCTGTCCGTGGAAGTGCTCGTCGAGCAGATGATCGACGACGGCATCGCCGAGATCCTGGTCGGCGTCGCGGTCGACGAGCAGTTCGGGCAGTTGCTGCTGATCGGGTCCGGCGGCGTGCACGCCGAAGTCTGGAAGGACACCGTGACCCTGCTGCCACCGTGGACGCGCGAGTCCGTCGCCGTCGCCCTGCGCCGGCTCAGGGTGGCCGTGTTGCTCGACGGCTATCGCGGCAAACCTCCGGGTGACGTCGAGGCGCTCATCGACGCCGTCCTGGCCATCGGACGCTACGCGACGGCGAATCGTGACACCCTCGCGGAACTCGACGTCAATCCGATCATCGTCCGGCCGCGCGGCGCGGGCGCCGTCGCCGTCGACGTGCTGATACGCAAGATAGGGGAGTCCTGACATGCAAGACGGAATCAAGACCCATCGCGACGGGGCGGTCCTCGAAGTCACGATCGACCGGCCGAAAGCCAACGCGATCGACCTCGCCGCGAGCCGCCGCCTGAACACGGTGTTCGAGCAGTTCCGCGACGACGCGAGCCTGCGCGTCGCGATCGTGACCGGCGCGGGTGACCGCTTCTTCTCGCCGGGCTGGGACCTCAAGGCGGCGGCAGGCGGCGAGGCGTCGGATTCGGATTGGGGCGCCGGCGGTTTCGGCGGCCTCAACTATCCTCGCAACCTCAACAAGCCGATCATCGCCGCGGTCAACGGCGTCGCCTGTGGCGGCGGCTTCGAGATCGTGCTCGGCACCGACATCATCGTGATGGAAGAACACGCGCGCTTCGCGCTGCCCGAGATCAACGTCGCGGTGCTGGCCGACGCGGGGACGATCAAGCTGCGCCGGCGCATCCCCTACCATGTCGCCGTCGAGTTCCTCATGACCGGACGCTGGATGGACGCAGCCGAGGCGAAGCACTGGGGTCTCGCCAATCACGTCGTGCCGAAGGGCGAGGGCCTGGCCAGGGCGCGCGAGATCGCGCAGCAACTGGCCGACGGCCCACCACTGCTGTTCCCGGCCATCAAGCAGCTGCTGCGCCACACGGAGATGGTGCCAGAGCACGAAGCCTTCGAGCTGCACGATTCGCTGCACCTGGTGCAGCAGGTCGTCCGCTCCGAGGACCTGAAGGAAGGCACGCGCGCCTTCACGGAGAAGCGCAAGCCGCGCTGGACCGGCCGCTAGGCCGTCGCGGCCGGCACGAGCGCCGGCAGCCGCAGATCAGCCGCCGAGCGGCCGCAGCAGCGCGCGCGAAATGATGTGCCGCTGCACTTCGCTGGTGCCGTCCCAGATGCGCTCGATGCGGGCGTCGCGCCAGATGCGCTCGAGCGGCAGCTCGGTCATCAGTCCCATGCCGCCGTGGATCTGCAGCGCCTCGTCCGCGACCATCGCCAGCATCTCGGTCGCCTTCAGCTTGGCGATTGCCATGTCCATGTCGGTGGCAGTGCCCTGGTCGCGCTTCCAGGCCGCCTCGAGCACCAGCAGTTCGGCGGCGCGCAATTCGACGGCCATGTCGGCCAGCTTGAAGCTCACGCCCTGGAAGCGCCCGATCGGCTGGCCGAACTGCACTCGATCCACCGCCCACTGCTTCGCGAGATCGAGCGCCCGCTCGGCACGGCCGAGGCAGGTCGCCGCCACCTGCAGGCGCGTCGCGCCGAGCCAGGTGTTGGCGACCTCGAAGCCCCGGTGCACCTCGCCAAGTACCGCGGAGCGCGGCACGCGGCAGTCGTCGAACTCGAGGATGCAGTTGTTGTAGCCGCGATGCGAGACGTTCCTGTAGCCGTCACGCACCGTGAAACCCGGATGCCCCATGTCGATCAGGAACGCCGTGAGCGTCGCGCGCGACCCGCGGGCATCTCTTGTCGTGCCCGAGGCAGCGAACAGGATCACGAAGTCGGCGTGATCGGCATGGCTGATGAAGTGCTTGGTGCCGTTGATGACGAAGTCACCGCCGCGCTCGACCGCCGTGGTCTTGATCGCGCGCAGGTCCGACCCCGCGCCCGGCTCGGTCATCGCCAGGCAATCGACGCGCTCGCCGCGCACCGACGGCAGCAGGTAGCGCTCGCGCTGCTCGCCCTCGCAGGCCAGCAGGATGTTCGACGGCCGGCCCACGCAGTTGTAGTGCAAGGCATAGCTGGTCCGTCCCAGTTCCTTCTCGTAGAGCGCCCAGGTGACGGTGTCGAGACCGCCCCCGCCGACGTCCGCCGGCATGTTGGCCGCGTACAGCCCCGCGTCGATGGCCTTGGCCTGCAGTTCCCGCTGCAGGTCGTCGCGCAGGACACCGGTGCGCTCGATCTCGGCCTCGTGCGGATACAGCTCCCGTTCGACGAACTCACGCGTCGTCGTGATGATCAGCTGTTGTTCGTCGGTGAGCGTGAAGTTCATGGGGGTAACCACCGTTCAGCGTGACCTGGAAATTGCCCGCCCGCCGCGCTGCTGACGCTTCGGCAGACGCGCCGGTTCGGCGCGGCCTGCGCGCTCCGCCCAGCGCTGCAGCATCTGCAGCTGCAGGCCCAGCTGCTCGACCTGTCGCGCCGCGGGCCAGTCCGCGGGACTGGTTACGGCACTGGCCGTCAGCCCGTTGATGAACGTCATGATCGAGGCCAGCACCTGGGCCCGCAGGGCCGGCGGCCACTGCGCGGACTGCGGCCAGTGCGTGGCGATGCACTTGCGGAAGAGTTTCGCGTATTCGCGGTGCACCCAGGCGTTGATCCGTCGCGCCTCGGCATTGGTCGACACCTGTCCCCAGAAAGCGGTCCAGAACGCGCACTCGGTGAAACGCGGCTTGTCGACCGGCAGCGCCTCGGTCAGTACCGCGAGCAGGTCCTGTCCCTGGTTCCCCGCGTCATCCAGCCGGGCCTCGATTCGCATCAGGCTGAGCCGCAGCGCCGCCCGGATGATGTCCTGCTTGGACGCGAAGTAGTGCGGCAACATGCCGGTCGTGTAGCCGGCGGCCCGCGCAATCCGGACCACGGTCGCCTGCTCGAAGCCGTGACTCGCGACCACGACGCAGGCGGCCTGCGCGATCTGCTCGCGCCGCTGGACATGATCGACTGCCTTCGGCATGGCTCGTTACTGCACTCGCGGGCCGACGCGCCGGCCAGCTTCGGCGGGTCGCGGCAGGGACGCGTGCAATCCGGCCAGGCGCTCGAGCCTGCCGCGGACTGCGTCGTCGATGGGCGCCGCCTCGTGGTGCGCGGTGTCCACGTGCAGGTGCATCTGCTCCGCGGTCGCGAGCAGCGTCGAATCGCTGGTGCGCAGCAGCCGGTGAAAGACGTGCAGCCGCTTGTCGTCGAGCGACAGAATCTGCGTCGTGACCTCGATCGGCTCGTGGCAGCGCGCCTCGGCCTTGTGCACGACGTGGGATTCGACCGTGTAGAACATCCGCGACGTGGCCCGGTAGCCCTCGTCGACACCCACGCTCCGGTACAGCGCGTCCATCGCGTCGCCGAAGACCTGCACGTAGCGCGAATCGGTCATGTGGCCGTTGTAGTCGATCCACTCGGGGCGCACGCGGGTACTCAGCATGCGGGGCGGCTGTGAGTCCGCCGCCGGCTGGTCCACCACGCCACGGCCCGCATCCGCATAAAGCCTTTGCTCGAGCGCACGCAACGTCGAGCCGGCCCCGACGTCGAACTGGCGCAACACCTGCTGGATCGCCACCAGGTAGTCGTCGCGCAGACGCTCGAGTTCGCGGATCGAGCGCCCCGCAGCCTGCGCCTGCGTGCCTTCCACCAGGCGGTCGATCAGCGTTGCGGTGAGCTCCGGGGCTTCGAGCCGCGTCCACGGCCACTTCAGGCACGGGCCGAACTGCGCCAGCATGTGCCGCATGCCTGCCTCGCCGCCGGCGAGGTGGTAGACCAGGTTCGTGCCCATGCCCGCCCAGCGCAGGCCCGGGCCGTAGACGATCGACTCGTCGAGTTCGCCAGTGGTCGCGACGCCGTCGTTGATCATGTGCAGGATCTCGCGCCACAGCGCTTCCTGCAGCCGGTCGGTCAGGTGCCCCGGCACTTCGTGGCGCACGTGCAGCGGGTGCATGCCGATGTAGCGGAAGAACTCCTTCGCCGCGTCGATCGTCTGCGGCGCCGTCTGCTGTCCGCCCACCAGTTCCACCAGCGGCAGCAGGTACACGGGATTGAACGGATGCGCGACACAGAACCGCCCGGGCGCGCGCAGGTCGCGCTGCAGGTCGCTCGGCGTCAGTCCCGACGTGCTGGAAGCGATGATCACGTCCGGCGCCGCATGGCGGCTGATCTCGGCCAGCACTTTCTGCTTCAGCTCGAGCTGCTCGGGGACGTTCTCCTGGATGAAATCTGCCCGGCCCGCCATCTCGGCCGGGCTCGTCGTGAACGACAGCACGCCCTTGGGCGGAAGCGGCGCCAGCGTCAGGCGCGCGAGCGCCGGCTCGGCGTTGGCGACCGCATCGCGCAACCACCCTTCCATCCCGGGCTTCAGGTCCGCCGCGACGACGTCGATGCCGAAATGCAGCGCGCGCGCGGCCCAGCCCGCGCCGATCACGCCCGTTCCGAGCAACCCGAGGGTCCTTACTGCACGCATCCTGGGCTCCCATCCCCGTGAAGCGCGACCGCGCGCAACGCGGCTCCCGCGAGACGTTTTGTCACAGCCATAATATAACACGCGACTGCGGCCCGCCCGCGCCGCGCACGCAGGGTCGCTGCCGGCCGGCAACCCGACGTGATCACGACGTCTACGGATCGCGAGCTGCGCTAGACTGCGCCCCGGATCACCCACTGGACTCACGGTGCCGGATGGACAACGGTCGCCTGCTCGAGCAGCACACCATCGACTACATCCCGCTCGCCGAGAGGCGGGGCAAGGTCTGGCACCTGTGGCCGATCTGGTTTGCGGGCGATGCGCACCTCGCGACGCTCGCCGTCGGCGTGATCGGCCTCGCCCTCGGCGCCAACCTGCTCTGGACGACGCTCGCCGTCGTCGGCGGCTGCGCGCTCGGCACGGTCTTCATGGCCTTCCACTCGACGCAAGGGCCACAGCTCGGGCTGCCGCAGCTGATCCAGTCGCGGCCGCAGTTCGGCTACTACGGCGCGCTGCTGGTCTGGGTCGTCGCGCTGGTGGCCTACATCGGCTACAACGCGTTCAACCAGGTGCTCGTGTCGGGCGCGGTCCACCAGCTGGCCGGACGCGAGATCGCGAGCGACCCGGTCGTGATGGTCACCTTTGCGCTGCTGGCCGCGGCGATCGCCGCGGTCGGCTACCACTGGATCCACCGGGCGCAGCGCTGGGTTGCCTACGCCACGATCGCGATGCTGCTGGTCTTCACGGCTGGCGCGGGCAAGTCGCTGCACCTGCCGGCCGACGCATGGCGGCTCGGCGAGTTTCCGGCCATCCCGTTCCTGGTGCAGTTCTTCGCCGCGGCGGCCTATCAGCTGAGCTGGTCCATCTACGTCTCGGACTACTCGCGCTACCTGCCGCCGGATGTGAGCGTGCGCGCGTCGTTTTTCTGGACCAGCATCGGCGCCTTCGTCGGCGGCGTGTGGATGATGCTGGTCGGCACGCTCGCAGCCGCATACAGCCCGCAGGCCGAGATTCCGGCTGCCTTGCAGGCCGCGGGCGATGCCGTCTGGCCCGGACTCGGCATGGCACTGCTGGCGGTCGCCGTGCTGGGATTGCTGACGATCACCACGCTGAACTTCTACGGCGCCTCGCTCACGCTGCTGAGCATCACCGACTGCTTTCGCCGCACGCGGGTCGGCGCTCAGGCGCGTATCGTCAGCCTGGCGGTCGCTGTCGTCCTTGCGTGCACCATCGCGCTCGCGTCATCGGCCGATTTCGTGCACCGCTTCGAGGACCTGCTGGCCGTCCTGCTGTACCTGTTCACGCCGTGGACGGCGATCAACCTCGTCGACTATTTCTGGGTACGCAAGGGACATTACTCGGTGCGCGAGATCTTCAATCCCGACGGCCTCTACGGCAAGTGGAACTGGCGCGGGCTGCTGGCCTACGCGGTCGGCTTCGTGGCGATGATCCCGTTCGTCAGCACCGGGCTGTACACCGGACCCGTCGCTGACATGCTGGGCGGCGCGGACTTGTCGATGCTGGTGGGACTGCCGGTATCGACGCTCGTCTACCTCTGGGCCTGCCGGGATTTCGACGCGGCAGGCGAGTTGCTGGCTGTGCAGCGTGCCGATGCCGGTCTTGACTCGGGGCCGCCACGGGCACGGCACGGCTAGGTCCCGGCATTACGCAGCACCACAATGCGACCGGGCTTGACGGCCGGAGCGACTCCCGTACAACGTGGGCACGGCCGTGGCCCCGATCCACGTCGCGGAGAGACTCGTTGGCTCGGCTCCTGCAGGCACTCGCATTCGCGCTGCTGCTGCTCGCGGACACCCCCGCGTCGGTTGCTGCGTCGCCGGCCAGACCGGTGGTGATCTCGTCGAAGCTGTCGAGCGAGTCAGCGATGCTGGGCCAGATGATCCGCCTGCTGCTCGAGGACCGCGGCATTCCGACGCTCGACCGGATGACACTGGGCGCCACACCCGTGGTGCGCAAGGCGCTGCTCGCCGGGGAGATCGACCTCTACGTCGAGTACACGGGCAACGCCGGCTACTTTTTCAACCGGCCGAACGATCCTGCCTGGAAGGACCTGCAACGCGGGTACGAACTGGGCTCGCAGCTCGACTCGGAAGCGAACCGCATCGTCTGGCTGGCCCCGGCGCGCGCCAGCAACGCCTGGGCGCTCGCCGTGCGTCGTGACCTGGCCGCCCGGCATCGACTCGTGACCATGACCGACTTCGCGCGCTGGGTTCGCTCGGGCGGCAACGTCAAGCTTGCCTGCTCGGCCGAGTTCGCGAACGGCGGCACGCTGCGATCGCTGGAGAAGACGTATTCCTTCCACCTCGAACCGCGCCAGAAGATCGTGCTCGCGGGCGGCGAAACGGCAGCGACCATCGGCGCAGCGGCGGCGCGCACCAATGGCATCAACACTGCCATGGTGTACGGCACGGACGGCGGCATCATCGCTGCCGACCTCGTGCTGCTCGAGGACGACAGGAAGGACCAGCCCGTCTATGCCCCGGTGCCGATCGTGCGCGAGGCGGTGTTGCGGGCGCGACCAGAAATTGCAGGCGTGGTGCGGCCGTTGATGGAGAGCTTCACGCGCGAGTCACTGCAGGCCCTGAACGCCCGCGTGCAGATCGATGGCGAGTCAGCCGAAGAAGTTGCCGGGGATTACCTGCGCAGCAAGGGCTTCATCGGCCCGGGCCGCAACCGGTGAGCGGGGAGCCACATCGCGTGCAACGCATCGATCGCCTGGGCGTGCTGCTGAGTTTCGTGGGAACGCTCGCCCTCACGCTGCTGCCACTGATCGTCTTCAAGTCGAATCGCATCGTACCGGGCGAACCGCGGGCACTGCTGGAACTGCTGCCCGTCGCGGCGCTCGCGCTGTATGCAACACTAGCCGTCGCCGCGGCCGTCGCAGTATTCGTCCGGAGTCCACGGATCCGGTTGCTGGCCGCCCTCATCGGCATTGCAGCGCTGGCCGTGGCGGTCGCAGCAGCGGCGGACATCCTGACACCTACAGGCAATCGCGTCGTGCGCGTCGCCCCCGGGGCAGGTTGCTGGATCGTACTGATCGCGCTCGGCCTGCTCGCCACCGACGCATTGACGCGCCTGCGGCCCGGCCCCTTGCTGCGTGTCGCCACGCTGGCCGTCTTCCTTGCCGCCACGCTCGCTGCACTCGGTTCGGGCTTGTTCGACGACCTCTCGATCATGCGCGAGTACGCAGTCAACGCGACACGCTTTGCACACGAGGCGCGGCGACACCTGCTGCTGGCGCTGGGCTCGCTCGCCGCCGCGGTGGTCATCGCACTGCCGCTCGGTGTGTTCTGCCATCGGCAGCCGCGCCTGCGCAACTCCGTGCTCGGCGCGCTGAACGTCGTGCAGACGATCCCGTCGATTGCGCTCTTCGGCATCCTGATGGCGCCGCTGGCCGCGATGGCGCTGGCGTTTCCGGCGCTGGCCGCGCTGGGCGTGAGCGGCATCGGCGCCGCGCCCGCCGCCATTGCCCTCTTTCTTTACTCTCTGCTGCCGATCGTGGGCAACACGACCGTCGGGCTCGGACGAGTGTCGCCCGCCGCGGTCGACGCAGCGCGCGGCATGGGCCTGACCGCTGGGCAGATCCTGCGGCAGATCGAATTGCCGCTGGCGTTGCCGACGATCCTGACGGGCATCCGCATCGTGCTGGTGCAGAACATCGGCATGGTCACCATCGCGGCGCTGATCGGCGGCGGCGGCCTCGGTGCGTTCGTCTTCCAGGGCATCGGCCAGACGGCGATCGACCTGGTTCTGCTCGGTGCGATCCCGACGGTCGTGCTCGCCTTCTCCGCCTCGGTCGTCCTCGACGCGGCTACCGACCTCACACGCCGGGTGCCCCGATGATCCAGATCGAGAGTCTCTGCAAACGCTACGGCGAGTCCACGGTCGTGGACGACGTGTCGATGGTCATCGAACCGCGCACGATGACGACGATCGTCGGCACGTCGGGGTCGGGCAAGTCCACGCTGCTCAGGATGATCAACCGGCTGGTCGAGCCGACCTCGGGCCGCGTGCTCATCGACGGCAACGCCACGACTGCCGAACCAGCGCACCTGCTGCGTCGGCGCATCGGCTACGCCATCCAGGGCCTCGGCCTGTTCCCGCATCGCACCGTCGCCGACAACATCGCGACCGTGCCGCGGCTGCTCGGCTGGGGCCACGACCGCGTCAGCGCGCGCGTCACCGAACTGCTCGAACTGTTC
>JAOUGW010000126.1 GCA_029865465.1 Gammaproteobacteria bacterium | reverse complement strand
TCCGGACGGCACCGCGCAGCGCAGCGCCCGCCAGCCGTCGCAGAGCGCTACCTCGGGCAACTGCGCTCGACGTACGGGTTGCCGGCCGAGTCGTACTCGATCCGGTCGCAATACTGCTGCGTCGGGTTGGCTGGTGGCGCGGAAGTCGTTGCGGGCGGGGGCGTGGACGCGTGCGCGACGGCGTTGCCGATGATTGCGCCAACGACCAGGCCGCCGATGGCCCACAACGCATCGTCGTCGTTGCCGTCGTGGTGATTGCGACCGTAGTAGTAATTGGGATAGCCGTGCCAATAGTAACGCGGCGCGTAGCTGCGATAGTGGTAATGAGGCGGGTTGCGCACGTAGTAGGGATAGCGCCCGCCGGCGTAGTATCGGTGCTCGCCACCGCCATTATCGCGGTGACCGCCGTCGTGACCTCGTCCGCCGTGGTGGTCGTCGTGCTGTCTGCCGCCGTGCTGGTCGGACGGCGGTCGCGAGTTCCGCCCGTGGTCGTCAGCCGTCGAGACTGCCGGGAAGGCCATGGCTGCGCAGATGGCCGTGATGAGTAACCTGTTCATGAGTTCGCTCCTGGTCCTGCCCAAGTGCCTTGTTGAATGCGAAGAGCCCGACTGACATCCGATGTGCCGAAATCCGACAGCTCGGCGCACCTCTACAAGACGACTAACGCACCCGGGTCGGATGCGTTGACGCGGTGATCGCAATTTTCGTGCCCGGGGTGGTGGATCCCAAATGGCGGGACTTGCGGTAGGCTGTAGCGTGAGCGCCAACTGCCGGAGGTCAACCATGAACATGCGTTCGGTGATCGGTGTGACGGTCTTGTTGATGGGCGTCGTCGCGTGCGGTGGCAAGAGCACCCCGGAACAGGCGGCACCGGCGGCTGCGGCCGCGCAAGCGCCCACCCTGGCCGAAAAAGATACTGCGTCAGCGCCGGCCGGCGCGCCGGCTCTGGACATTGCAGGCCTCAAGGCGTGTGAAATCGTGACTCCGCAGGAAGCCGCCACGATCATCGGCGGCAAGCTGCTCAACGAGCCTCCGGCCGGATTCTCGAACTGCGGCTATGTCGTGGAGGTTGGCGGCACGACCGAGAGCTATCGCATCAGTTTCGCGGCGCCGGCGATGTACGCGGCCATGTTGGAGGCGCAGAGCGATGCGGAGCGGGGGACGCCGGTCGCCGGGTTGTGGGACGAGGCATACGTACATCCGCGCGCAATGGGCGGCGGGTACTCCCTCGTCGCTTTGCAACACGACAGGCTCGGGCTCGAAGTCTGGGGTGACCGGCAGGAACCCTTGCTCGAACTCGCCAGGCTGGCGGTGTCGCGGGTTCCCTGATCGCGGTCCGCCTAGCCCTGGACCGGATAGAAGAGAATGGTGAGCAGGGCCAGGCCGCTGTACATGCCGATTTCGAGCGTCTCGGAAACGGGCTGGATGCGTAGCAGTGCGCCCCAGACGTGCACGACGATCATGAACGCCGCTACCGCCAGCAGTACCTGGAACGTGAAGACCAGCCCCGTTCCGTTCACCGCCGCCTGCAGCATCAGGAGTTCGACGATCAGGATGAAGGCCCCGAGGCAACGGCCAAAATAGACGGCCAGGTCCGTCTGCTCCGGGATTACCCACCCGAACCACTTGGCCCACCTGAGTGGCGCCAGGAAAATGGGCAGCGCGAACACCGCCGTTGTCACTGCCATCAGGCAGAAGAGGTACGTCTGCGCGTGCGCGCCCCAGATTCCCAGCATGCTGGCTCTCCCTGCAGCGGATGCCCGGAGCATAGCGAGCCCATGGGTGTCCTGCCAGCAGCGACTGCGGTTCACATGATGGTCTCCATCCATCCGATCGAACGAGGATGGGACGGCACAGGCGGGCGCACTTGCAGCCGCCCGCAAGCGCCGCAGTCCCGGCAGCGCACTCGCAACGGCAGGCGCAGCGATCCCTTGCCTTGCGCGACCATCTCATCCAGCGGCAGCACGCGCCAAGCATCGCAGCGCGGACAGTACGCCGCGAGCTGGTGGCCGTGTTCATGGAGTCCGGCGACGCTGCCGAGATCGATCATGGGGCGAGAGTAGGCCCGGCGTGGGCTCGCCGGATGAGCCTGTGGATCGATCGCGCGGCTCGCGTTCATGCGGAACGGCGCATGGCGTGCGCGATGGCGCAGCAGCACGCGCGGCGGCATATTCGGGCAGTATCCGGCAAGCTCGGGGCGGACGGTCCGCTGCGTAACGGAGAAACACCATGGTTCGTCCTGTCCTGTTGCTGACCGCGGCGTTGCTCGCGACATTCGCGCTCAATGTCTCAGCCGATGAGGCAATCCCGCGCGGGCAGTTGCCGGACGACATCCGGCCGGAGCGCTACCGGTTGCAGTTCAACGTCGACCCGCGGCAGGAGCGGTTTGCGGGTGTCGCAGAGATCGACGTAACAGTCGCGCGCCCGGTGCGGATCATCTGGCTGCACGGACACGGCCTGGAAGTCAGCAAGGTCACGGTGGTGAGCCCGCACACCGGACTGACAGCGGAGTATGAGGAGGTCGAACCGTTGCACGGCGTGGCGCGACTGGCGCTCTCGGGCGCGCTGCCCGCAGGACCCGCTACGTTGCGCTTCGACTACACGGGCGGGTTTCGCGCGGGCGCGGAAGGCCTGTTTCGCGAGAAGGTCGGCGACGACTGGTATGTCTTCTCGCAGATGGAGCCGATCGACGCCCGACGCGTCTTTCCCGGCTTCGACGAGCCGCGTTTCAAGACACCCTTCGAGATCTCCGTCGTCACAAGGGAGACCGACAAGGTCGTATCGAACGCGCTGCCCGGAAAGACCACGCGCGCCCCGGACGGCCGTCTGCTGCATGTATTCCAGCCGACGCTGCCGCTGCCAACCTACCTGCTCGCGCTCGCAGTGGGTCCGCTCGACATCGTGAACGCCACGCTGCCCGCGAACGCGGTGCGACACGCGCCGCTGCCGCTGCGCGGCGTTGCGACCAGGGGCAAGGGCGCGCGACTCGCCTACGCCCTCGAGCACACACCAGCCATCGTCCAGCGGCTGGAGACGTACTTCGGCATCCCCTACCCGTACCCGAAGCTGGACCTGATCGCGTCGGCGCAGATGACCGGCGCAATGGAGAACGCCGGCGCGATCCTCTTCAATGAGACGTTGCTGCTGCTCGACGATGCGGCGCGTCCCACGCAACTGCGCTCGTTCTTCGAGACGATGGCGCATGAACTGGCTCACCACTGGTTCGGCGACCTGGTCACGCCTGCGTGGTGGGACGACATCTGGCTCAATGAGTCCTTCGCCGAATGGATGGGCGTCAAGATCGCCGACGAGCTGCGGCCCGACCTCGGGAGTCGCGCGGGACTCGTCGATTCGGCGACCTATGCGATGGATGTCGATTCCAAGCGTTCCGGACGGCCGATCCATCAGCCCGTGTCGGACAACGCACAGATCGCGAGTACGTTCGACAGCATCACCTACGTCAAGGGCGGTGCGGTGCTATCGATGATGGAGTCGTACCTCGGTGAGCAGACGTTCCGCCAGGGCGTGCAACTGCACCTCCGGCGCCACGAAAACGGCATCGCCACTTCGGCCGAGTTCTTCGACGCGCTGTCCGACGCAGCGCAGCAGCCGGCGGTGGTCGCGGCGTTCCGCTCGTTCGTGGACCAGCCGGGCGTGCCGCTCGTGTCCGTCGAGTCGGCCGGGGGCCGGGCAGGCGAGCTGAGCGTCACGCAGGACCGGTACCTGCCGCTCGGCACATCGCTTGCGGGCGGCCAGCTCTGGCAACTCCCGCTATGCATACATGCCTATGCCGGGAGCGGCGCCCCCGCCAGGGTCTGTTCGCTGCTGGCGCAGCGCTCGGGCACGCTCGTCATGCCGGCGGGCACCATGGCCGTGATGCCGAATGCGGCTGGGGCCGGCTACTACCGCTTCGCACTTGACGGCCCCGATCTCGACCGGACTGTCGCCGTGGCAGCGAAGCTGCCCGAGACCGAGGCGATCATGCTCGCGGATAGCGTCAACGCCGCGTTTCGTGCAGGACGGCTGCCCTTCGGGCAGTTCCTGGAGGCCGCGAGGCAGCTCTCCACCCACCCGAGCCGGCTGGCGTCGATCGCGCTTGGCTCGCAGCTGGTCGACATCAAGGACCACTGGGCGGACGCCGCCACGCGCGCGGCACTGTCGGCGCGCATCCGCGATCTGTACGCGCGGCGGCTTGCCGGGTTGGGAGTCGATGTGCGCCGCGGAGCCTACTCGGCCGAGCCGGCCGAACGGCGCCAACTGCGCCGCTCGCTCGCGTCGCTGGTCGTCGTGGACGGGAGGGACGCGGTTCTCCGCGGCAAGCTGACCGACGCGGCGCGTGCCTCACTCAGGGATCCCGCAGCGCTGGATCCCGAGTTCCGCTCGATGGCGTGGCTCGTTGCGGTACAGGAGTTGGGCGACCCGTTCGCCCGGTTGCTCGAATCGACCCTGCTAGCATCCGAAGACAGCCTGCTGCGACGGGACGCGGCGTGGGCGCTTGGAATGGCGGAGGACCCGAAGTCCTCAGCACGAGCGTTGGCGCTGTCGCTGCAGCCCGGGATTCGAACGTCCGAGCTTTACGGTCTGCTTGGCGGGCAATTCGTGTCCCCCGTGACGCGCGCAGCAGCGTGGGCATGGTTGCGGGAAAATCTCGACGACGTGATGAACAGGCTGCCCGGCTTCGAGAAGGGACGGATGTTCGGGGTCGCCGAGAGCTTCTGCGATGCATCGCTGCGGCCGGAACTCGACCGGACGCTGGCGGCGAAGTCCAGGGAAATCGGCAGCGGCGAACTCGAAGTGCAGCGCGCCCTGGAAGGGTTGGACCTGTGCGTTGCGCAACGGGCGGCGCTTGGCCCTTCCGTGGTGGCGGAAATTGGAGTGCAGTGACAATGCGGTCTCTGGCCGTACGCTTCTCGATGCCGCCCTGCCTGTTGCCGGGGATCCTGTCCCGTTCCGTATCGACACCCGCGATGTGACGGCGGTCGCGGTCGCGGTCGGCGGCCCGGGCTATTCTGCCGGCGGTTCGGGAGAGTCAGAGCCAGTGCCCAATCAGAAGAAGCCTGCAGGATCGAGTCGGGACACGCCCGTCGAGCGGCGCGTGCAACCGCGGGACGACGCGGGTTCCACGGACTGGGAGACCATCGTGCTCAAGCGGGTCGAGCGCCATGTCGAGTCGCTGTCGGACGACCCCGATTCCCGATCGGACGCACGGAACGAATCCGGTTGGGAGGAAGCTGCGCTCCTTGCACTGCGGCGGCGGATTCGGGATCTCAAGCCCGGCCAGGGTTGAGCCATGGGGCGTGCGAAATATTCCGCCATAACGATCGTCGCAGGAAGGGAATGCTGCGCGCCAGTGCAGGAACTGGTTGACCGCAAGATCCTGGCCGCCACAGCCCCCAGGCTGCCGTTGGCCGACTGCACCGCGCCATCCCGGTGCCAGTGCCGCTTCAAGAAACTTACCGACCGGCGCGACGACGACGATCGCCGGTATCTTCGCAATGCAGTCCAGTCGACGTGGTATGCAGGGCCACAGCGGCGGAAGTCGACGGCCCGTCGGCGCCAGGATTGAACCGTAGCCCGGATCGACGCCCCGCGACTTGTTGTGGACCATCCAAGGGGAGCAAGATCACGTCCCTGGCCATCATCGTCGAAAGGGGGACGCGATCATGGACTTCAGCAGGCTGATTGCGCGCGTCAAGGCCATCCTGGGCGCGCCGCGCACCGAGTGGCCCGTCATCGCCTCCGAGCCTGCGACGGTCGGGGGCATCTACAAGGACTACGTGCTGATCCTGGCGGCGATCCCGGCAGTGTTCGGCTTCCTCAAGTACAGCGTCATCGGTATCAGTCTGCCGTTCCTCGGGACCTATCGCGCCGGCATAGGCGCGGGACTCAGCGGGATGGCCATGAGCTACGTGCTCGGGCTTGCGTCCGTGTACGTCCTGTCACTGATCGTCGATGCGCTGGCCCCCACGTTCGGTGGTCAGAAGAACGGCGTGCAGGCCTTCAAGGTCGTGGCCTACGCCTCGACCGCCAGTTGGATCGCCGGAATCGGTCAGGTCCTGCCATGGGTTTCCGTGCTGATCCTGCTGGCCGGGGGCGTCTACAGCATCTACCTGATCTATCTCGGTCTCCCGCAGACAATGAAGTGTCCGCCGGAGAAGGCCGTGGGTTACACCGCGGTCACGATCGTCATCGCGATCCTCCTCAGCTGGCTGGTCAGTTTCGCCGTGGGCGGCGTCATTGGCGTCGGCAGCATGAGCGGTTCGGGCCTGCCCGGCGTCAGCGACTCGCGTGACGGAGGCGGCTTCGACAAGGACAGCCCCATGGGCAAGCTGGAATCCATGGCGCGGCAGGCCGAGGAGGCCGGCAAGAAGATGGAAGCCGCGCAGAAGTCCGGCGACGTGCAGGCCCAGCGCGACGCAGCAGGAGAGATGATGTCGGCGGTGGCGGGTGGGGGAGTCCAGGTGGAATCGCTGGCGCCCGACAGGATCAAGCCCTTCGTACCGGAGTCCCTTGCCGGTCTGAAGCGGACGGAGATAGCGGCCGAACGTAACAACGCAATGGGAATGCAGGTCAGCGAGGCACGCGGGACTTACTCGGACGATGCGGGGCGTTCGCTGCGTCTCGAGATCGTCGACATGGGTGGCATGAAGGGAATGATGGCGTTCGCCGGCTGGGCCGCCGGGGAGCAGGAGCGGGAAACGGACCAGGGTTACGAGAAGACCTACAGGCAGGACGGCCGCCTCGTCCACGAGGAGTGGGACAGGGAGCGCAAGAGCGGCGAGTATTCGACCGTGCTGGGCGAACGGTTCTCGGTCAAGGTGAGCGGTGAGGCCGTGAGCATCGCGGAGCTCAAGTCAGCCGTCGCGAGTCTCGACCTCGCAGGGCTCGAAGCCCTGAAGAACGAGGGCGTGAAGCAGGACTGACGCCTTGCGCTAGTTGTTCTTCGCGCCTTGCTCGACCCACTGCCGGATGGTCGCAATGTCGCTCGGATCGAGCGGCTTGGCGTCGCCATGAGGCATCTTCAGCGACGGGTCCGCGCGCCCTTCGACCAGCATGACCAGCACGCTCGTCAGCGGATCGCCGGGGAGCACCACGGGGCCGTATTGCGTGCCTTTCATCAGCGTTTCGTAGCTCTCGAGTTCGAAACCGCTCACGACGTATCCGGCCTGTCCGGCAACGTGGCAGCCCTTGCAATGCTTGTCGAGGATGGGAGCCACGTCCTTGGCGTAGCTGATCTCGGGCGACCGCTGGCAGCCAGCCAGCAGCGGTAAGGCGACCGCAGCGGCGGCGATGCAACACAGGAATCTCGTGTTCATGAATACTCCGCGAATTGATCGCTGTTGCACGGCACGTTCCCCCTCAAGGCATGGGGCGGCAATCCGCTGATCTACCTAGCGAGGTTGCCGGGGCCGGACAATCTTGCGGTGCAGCAACCACAGGATCGAACCTGACATCCGACCGATGAGTGTGTTTGCTGCCGGCTGCCGGTGCAGGCCCGTCCTGGACGCTACCGATCGCGATTCTGCAGCACCCCGAGCCTGATCGCCTCTTTGCCGCACGTCTCGCAGAGCAGCACGTCCGCCTTCGGTCCGAAAAACGTCGGTCGCGTCTCTGATGCGTCAGGACTGCCTATGAATTGCATCAACTCCTGTGTCCGCTGCGGCACCACTCGCAGGTGCTGGCCCCGTGCTGGCAGGTCCTTGAGGCGCTGATAGCCGTTAGCCGCCGCCCAATGGCCTGGAACCTGCAGCAGCCGCAACGATCCGGTGCGCGTCCTCGCCTTGCAGCGCGTGCAGGCTGGACCGAGTTTGAAGACGAAAACGCTGCCGTCCAAGGTCGGCACGAACGCGCCGCCTGCCAGCCGTTCGAGCAGGCTGCGCTCAAGTTCGCCGATGGGAGCCTCGCGAAGGCCGGTGACGATGGTGGCGCGGGTGACCTGGCTGATCTCGGATGTCTCGTCTTGCGGGCGGTACTGGCTCGCTGCCAGCGCTTCGGCGAGTGCGTCGATGACACCTTCGGCATACCGGTCGTCGCCCTGCAGCACGCGACCCGTCAGCAGAGAAAGCACGGAGCGCAGCCGCGACCGGTGCGTCAACCAATGGACGCCCCACCAGACCAACGATGCGCCGACCGCGGCACCGAGCGCCATGAGCGCGACGTTCGGCGACCCGGGCCCTTGCCCGGAGGCTTGCCGGAAGAACAGCGCGGCGACGAGCGTGCCGACAGTCGCGCCGCCGATGGCGCCGACGAAGGCAAACGTCCACATGCGCTGGTGAGCGCCGCGCAGGGCCCGGTAGGCCTCGCCGATGTGGCGCGTAACGGCCGCGGTTACGCCCCGATCCTGCAGCCATTGCCGCCAGTACCTGGGGTTTTCATCCGGATGCTTCATGCGGGCCGCGGCACTTGTGAAATGGGAGTTCCCGGTCGCCCGCCCGAGTCTCAGCGCAGCGGGCGCAGTGCATTTTGACATAACCGCCATGCGGCGATGACCCGGGGACCGCAAGGCCGGGATTTGCGTGACCTGGATCACGGCGCGCTTGCGCTCGAGTCGTCGAACATGGCGGCATGCAGGGAACCTGGAAGCTTCGTCTGTTCGAGCGCGGGGCCGGATCGCGTCCCGTCGACTGCGTTGCCAGGGATGACGACGACGCGCTCACTGATGAGGACGTCGACCGGATTGCGCGTTCCCTGATCGGGGAAACTCCGCTGGATGACGACCAGCAGCGCGAGGCGGATGGGGGCGGGCCTCGAGCCGCGCCCTAGCAAGCGGTGTCTGAATATACGTGGCGGCAAGCGCGCCCAGGCCGATCTCCCGTGACGAGCCCGCCAGGTGACATAAGCGAGCGACCGTCGTCGGGGCACTTGGCGGTATGTCATCGAGATATTGCGACGTGCGCCGCAACTGTGATCTAAA
>JAOUGW010000125.1 GCA_029865465.1 Gammaproteobacteria bacterium | reverse complement strand
CGGGCTGCTCAACTACGTGGTGGATTCCTATGTCCGGTCGGCGGCGGCCGACGTGATGCTGGTGCCCGTTGCCATCGTCTACGATCAGGTCCCGGAGGTGTCCGACTACGTCGCCGAGGCCAAAGGCGTCACCAAGCGGCCAGAGTCGGCGTCCTGGTTCATGAAGTACGTCAGCGGCCTGCACAACCCCTTCGGCCGCATCCACGTCCGTTTCGGCGAGGGCGTGTCGCTTGCGCAGGAACTCGGATCGCAGCCCAGTGATGGCACGCCGTCGAAGCTCGACCTGCAGAAGATCGCCTTCCAGCTCGCCGTGCAGGCGAACAGCGTGACGCCGGTCATGGCGAGCGCCATGGTGACGTTCGTTCTCCTGGCGCACGGGCACCGCGCGCTCACGTTCGGCGAACTGGTGCGCGACCTGCGCGCGCTGCTCGGGTTCGTGCGACTGCTCGCCCTGCCCACCACCACCGACGTCGACCTGGGCTCGCGCGAGGTGCTGGAAAACGTGCTTGGGCAGCTGCGGCACACGGGCGTGATCACGGTCTTCGAGGACGGGGTCACGCCGGTCTATGCGGTGCCGCCGACGGCGGCAACCGCGGCCGCGTACTATCGCAACACCTGCGTGCACTTCTTCGTACCCAGCGCGATCGCCGAGCTGGCCTTGCAGCACGCCAGCGGCCAGGACGTTCGCGACCGTGTCGGTGCGTTCCGCGCCGAGGCCTTGCGTGTGCGCGACCTGCTCAAGTTCGAGTTCTTCTTCGATGACAAGGAGGCATTTCTGGACTCGATGGAGCGCGAACTGACGCAGCGCGCGCCGGATTGGCGCGAGCGCCTCGCAGGTCCGCATGACCCGGGCGAACTGCTGGCATCGCTGGACCCGCTGCTGACTCCGGGGACGCTGCGCCCCTTTTTCGAGGCGTACTGGGTGCTGGCGGACGCGCTGCTGCTCGAGGACCCATCGCAGCAACTGGAGCGCAAGTCATTTCTGAAGCGCTGCGTCGCGCTCGGCCAGCAGCGCGTCCGGCAGCGCCGCGTGGCCAGCGAAGAGTCGGTCTCGCCGGCCTATTTCGAAGCTGCGTTGAAGCTTGCGGAGCATCGCGGGCTTCTCGGCGGCGAGGCCAGTCCGCTCTTGACCGAACGCAGGCTTCTTGCGGCCGAGCTCGCCACACTCGTCCGGCGTGTCGACCGTCTGGCGCTGCTGGTCGACCAGCGGCGCACCGCGCCGGACGAGTTCGCTTGAGGACAGGAACCGGAACATGAACACGCAGACGCGCGCCAGGGCGCATCGACAGGTCACCGCGCACCTTGCAAAGTCGGCTCGTGGATCCAGTGTCGGTGCATTCTTCGATCTCGACCGCACGCTGCTCGAAGGATTCTCGGCGTACCCATATCTGGGCGAGCGCCTCAGGCGCGGCGCCATGCCGGCACGAGAAGTGCTCGCCAACCTTGGCGCGATGCTCGACTACAGGCTCGGCCGCTCCGGCTTCTCCGGCGTCGTTGGACGCACCACGCAACCGCTGCGTGGCGTTGCGGAGTCTGTGCTCGAGGAACTCGGCGAGGACGTCTTCCGCAAGCACCTGCTCGGAAGAATCTTCCCGGAAGCAAGGGCGCTGGTGCGGGCGCACCGCGAGCGCGGCCACACACTGGCTATCGTATCGTCGGCGACTCGCTACCAGATCGAACCCGTGGCACGCTATCTCGGCATCGAGCACGTGCTCTGCACGCGGCTCAAGGTCGAAGACGGCGTGCTGACCGGCGAGGTAGTCCGGCCAACCTGCTACGGTGAGGGCAAGGCCACGGCGGCGCGCCGGCTCGCGGCCGCGGCGGGACTCGACCTTTCGGCCAGCCACTTCTACACCGATGCGGTCGAGGACCTGCCGCTGCTCGAACTCGTCGGCCACCCGCACGCACTCAATCCCGACCCGAAGCTGGCCAGGCTGGCGCGCGAACGCGGCTGGCCCGTGCAGCGCTTTGCCTCCCGGGCCGCGGGTGCGCGCGAAGCCGTCGGCACTGCGCTCGCATATGGCAGCATGATCCCAGCCGTGTTGGCCGGTCGCGTGGCCGGCCTGCTGAGCGGCAATGCGCGATCCGGCCTCAATCTTGCGATCGCCTCCTGGGCAGATTTCACTACGCTCGCGATCGGCCTCGAGCTCCAGGTCAAAGGACGGCAGCACCTGTGGTCGCACCGGCCAGCGGTGTTCGTGTTCAATCACCAGAGCCAGGCCGATGTCGTGGTCGTCGCGAAGCTGTTGCGCGAGGACTTCACGGGTGTGGCAAAGATCGAGGTGACTCGTCACCCGATCGTCGGGCCCATGTTCCGGGCGATGCAGGTCGCTTTTGTCGATCGGGCCAATAACAAGAAAGCGGTTGAGGCGCTCAAGCCGGCGGTTGAGGCGCTGCGCGACGGCAGGTCGCTGGTCATCGCCCCGGAAGGCACCCGCAGCCAGACAGAACGCCTCGGACCGTTCAAGAAAGGTGCTTTCCATCTCGCGATGCAGGCCGGCGTGCCGATCGTGCCGATCGTGATCCACAACGCCCTCGAGTCGCAGCCGAAGGGCGCCACGCTGTTCCGGCCAGCGACGATCCGCGTGGAGGTCCTGGCCCCGGTCCCCACGGAACACTGGCGGGCGGCGACGATCGATCACCACGTGGCCGAAGTCCGCGGGATGTTCCTGCGCGCGCTCGGGCAGGAGGATGCGCCGACCCCTGCGGCGCCGCGCAAGCAGCGGCGCAGGGTGGCAAGAAAGCCCGTCGCGAAGCGTTCCGCGCGGTAAGCGGGCGCGTAGACCTGACGGGCTGCGAGTCGCGGGGTGCAAGCCACCCAGCGGCCCCAGGCCCTGGCCGCGATCACGGGCCTCAGTCGATGAGGTCGCCCGGGGTCGGCGGCAGCCGCGGCATCTGCTGTGTCGGGAAGGGTCCCGAGAGACTCTCGAGGAACGCCACGATGTCGGCCACCTGCGGGTCGTCGAGCGTGCGGTTCAGCTGCGTGCTCGCCATGATGCGCACCGACTCGCCGATCGTGTGGACCTGACCGTTATGGAAATACGGAGCCGTGTACTCCAGGTTGCGCAGGCCGGGGACCCGCCAGACGTTCTTGTCCGCGTCGTCCCTGGTCGCACTCGCGCGACCGGTGTCGCTCAGGAAATCGTACTTCGCGACGTACGGGCTGTCCGGGAAGGTCGGGAACTTCATGAAGAAGCCCGTGCCTGCCGGCAGCGGCGGGCCACTGAACGTCGGGCCCTGGTGGCAGCTGGCGCACCCGACTTCGGCGAAGGCGTTGAGGCCGCGGACCTGCTGCCCGGTGAGCGCTTTCATGTCGCCCTTGGCGTACTTGTCGTAAGCGTTGTTCGGTGTGATCAGCGTGCGCTCATAGGCGGCGATGGCCTTGGCCACGTTGTCCATGGTGACCACGTCACCCGTCCCGAATGCCTTTTCAAAGAAGGCCTTGTAGCCGGGAATGTTGCGCACGCGGCCGATGACCGCGTCCAGGTTGGGCATTCCCATTTCGATCGCGTTCGCCGGCGGACCCTTCGCCTGATCCTCGAGCGTCGCAGCGCGGCCGTCCCAGAACTGGCTGGACAGGAATGCGGCATTCCACACGGCGGGCGCGTTGCGACCGCCGACATGGCCGTGCACGCCGATGGACGTCGGCCGGTGGTCGTCACCGCCTTCCATGACGTTATGGCACGAGAAACAAGAAACGGTGCCGCTCGACGACAGCCGCGGGTCGAAGTAAAGCATCTTGCCGAGTTCGACCTTGTCGGCAGTCGCCGGATTGTCCGCGGGTGCCGGGGCCACGTCTGGCAGTGCCTGCCAGGGACCACTTGCTGCGATCCCCGCCGTCGCGGCGAACAGTGTCGAGGTCAGGACGATTGCGGCAGTCGCGATGGAACGCATGGCATTGCTCCCGGTAACCGGAGGTAACGCCAATACCCTAGTACGGCTGCGGCCGCTCCATAAGTCGCAGAAGTACGGAATTCCGCGCCGTCCGCCGCTCGTCGATCAAGGCGCGATCGGCAGGATCGTCGTTTCCTTGATCACGGTGACCGTCACCGACGAATTGATGGACTGCACGAAAGGGAGCTTCGACAGGTGATCGAGGTAGAACGCCTCGTAGGCCTTGATGTCGCGGGTGACGACGCGAAGCATGAAGTCCCACTCGCCCATCGTCGTGTAGCAGTCGAGCACTTCGGGTCGTTCGCGGATCGCTTCCGCAAACGCGGCGATGGCATCGCGGCCCTGCGTCGAGAGCTTCACGTGGGCAAAGATGGTCACGTCGAGGCCGAGCGCGGCCCGGTCCAGCAACGCCACGCGTCCCTTGATGACTCCTGATTGCTCGAGGCTCTGGATGCGGCGCCAGCAGGTCGTGGTGGACAGCCCCGTCCGCGAGGCGACTTCGGCAACCGAGAGGGCACCTTCACGTTGCAGCAGGTCCAGAATCCGCCGGTCAGCCTTATCCAGACGAGAGGGTGACGCCTCTTCCATTAGAGTGGGCTCCATGAAATGAATATTTCGCATTGCTGCACTGCAACGCAACAATTTCCGCACCCCTGCGCAACGGTCAGTAATCTACCGCTACAACCGTTCCAACGCATCTGAAATCAGCGAGGAAGCGATGGCCCGCCGCTCACGCCTGCACATTCCGCGACATCATTCACGTCCGGGTGAAGAACCGGATTTCAGCTACCTGGAGACGTCGCCGGCCGGCGCCGTGCCTCGCCCCGACGTGAATGCCCGGGTTCGCGACATCGGCCACCTGTCGATCGACCTCGTGCGCGTGCTCGACGACAGTCACGTCGCGGTCGGGCCATGGAATCCGCACCTCGAGGTGCAGGACCTGCAGATCGGGCTGCGCCACATGCTGCTCACCCGCATCTTCGACGAGCGCATGCAGCGCGCGCAGCGCCAGGGCAAGACCTCGTTCTACATGCGCTGTCTCGGCGAGGAAGCGGTATCGGTCGCGCAGGGCATGGCGCTGCGGCCGAAGGACATGCTGTTCCCGGCCTATCGCAACCAGGGTCTCTACGTCGTCCGCGGGCGACCGCTGGTCGATTTGATGTGCCAGCTGCTCTCGAACACGCGCGACATGTGCAAGGGCCGGCAGCTGCCGGTCATGTACCACTGGGCCGAGGGCCGCATCTTCTCGATCTCCGGCAACCTGACGACGCAGTTCCCGCAAGCCGTGGGCTGGGCGATGGCCGCGGCGATCAAGGGCGAGGACGACATCGCGGTGTCATGGATCGGCGAGGGTTCGAGCGCCGAAGCCGACTTCCACCATGCGATGCTGTTCGCCTCCGTCTACATGGCGCCGGTGATCCTCAACATCGTCAACAACCAGTGGGCGATCTCGACGTTCCAGGGCTTCGCGGGCGGCGAACAGCGTTCGTTCGCGGCGCGCGGCCCGGGTTACGGCATGGCCGGCATCCGTGTCGACGGCAACGATTTCCTGGCCGTGCATGCCGTGACGCAGTGGGCGGCGGAGCGCGCGCGCACCGGAGCGGGCCCGACGCTGATCGAGCACGTCACCTATCGCGGTGCGGCGCACTCCACGAGCGACGATCCTGCGCGGTACCGCCCCAAGGACGATTACGAGAAATGGCCGCTCGGCGACCCGGTGCTGCGACTCAAGAACCACCTGATCGCGCTCGGCGAATGGTCCGAGGAACGCCACGCGGCGCTGGCGCAGGAACTGGAAGCGCACGTGATCGAAAGCTGGAAGGAAGCCGTGCAGTACGGAACGCTGACGGACGGGCCGCGCCTCAACCGCGACCTCATGTTCCAGGACGTGTTCAAGGAAATGCCGGAGCACCTGCGCAAGCAGCGCGAGCAGCTGCGCACGGAGCAGGGGGTTTAGCGCATGGCGCAAATGAACATGATCCAGGCGCTCAACTCCGCCATGGACATCATGCTGGCGCGCGACCCGAACGTGGTCGTGCTCGGCGAGGACGTGGGGTATTTCGGCGGCGTGTTCCGCGTCACCGACGGGCTGCAGCGCAAGTACGGCGAGCACCGCGTGCTCGATACGCCGATCGCGGAAGGTGCGATCGTCGGCGCCGCCATCGGCATGGGCGTGAACGGCCTGCGCCCGGTGGCGGAAGTGCAGTTCGCGGACTACATCTACCCCGCGTGTGACCAGATCTTCTCGGAACTCGCGCGTCTGCGCTACCGCAGCGCCGGCGACTTCTGGGCGCCCGTCACGATCCGCACGCCCTGCGGCGGCGGCATCCGCGGTGGCCAGACGCACTCGCAGAGTCCGGAAGGCATCTTCACGCACGTCTGCGGCATCAAGGTGGTGATGCCATCGACGCCGTACGATGCGAAGGGCCTGCTGATCGCCTCGATCGAGGACGACGACCCGGTCGTGTTCTTCGAGCCGAAGCGGCTCTACAACGGTCCGTTCGACGGCGATGCGAACAAGCCGGCCGTGCCGTGGAGCACGCACCCCAAGGGCGAGGTGCCCGACGGTTACTACACCGTGCCGATCGGCAAGGCCGAGATCGTGCGCAAAGGGACCGCTGTCACGATGGTTGCGTACGGCACGATGATCTACGTCTGCGAAGCCGCAGCGAAGGCGCTCGGCATCGATGCCGAGATCATCGACGTCCGTTCGATGGTGCCGCTCGACACCGACACGATCTGCACGTCGGTCAGGAAGACCGGGCGCTGCCTGATCGCCCACGAAGCGACGCGGTTCTCCGGCTTCGGCGCGGAGCTGTCGGCGACGATCCAGGAAGAGTGCTTCTGGGACCTCGAGGCGCCCATCGGCCGCGTCGCCGGCTGGGACACGCCCTATCCGCACGCGTTCGAATGGGAGTACTTCCCCGGTCCGCTGCGCGTGGCTGCGGCCCTGAAAGCCGTGATGGAGGCCGCATGACACGCTACGTCTTCAAGATGCCGGATCTGGGCGAAGGCACGGTCGAAGCTGAAGTCGTCGCGTGGCACATCAAGGTCGGCGACATGGTGCAGGAAGACCAGGTCATGGCCGAGGTCATGACGGACAAGGCGGCCGTGGAAGTGCCGGCACCCGTCAGCGGGAGGATCGTGACGATCAACGGGCAGCCGGGCGACATGGTCCGCGTAGGCTCGGAGCTGGTCGTGTTCGAGACGGCAGCGGCCGACGACGACGTCGTCGCCCCTGTGGCCCCTGCCGCTATGCCCTCGCCCGCGCCAGAGGTGGAGTTGAAGCAGGCAGCACCGGCGCCGCGCGCAACCTCTCCCTCGCGCGTGGGCGAGGTGAAGCAGCCAGGGCCTGCTGTCGCACCGGGCGCGACGCCTGCCGTCGAGGCAGAGATCGGCGGTCGCGTGAAGGCGTCGCCGGCCACGCGGCGCAAGGCACGCGAGGCGGGCATCGACCTGCGGCAGGTCCCGGGCTCCGGTCCAAGTGGCCGCATCATGCCAAAGGACTTCGATGCCGTGATGAGCGGCGCCGCGCGCCCCGGCAAGAATGGGGGGGCGGCGGCCGCGCCGTCGCCGCTGCGGCAGCGCACCGGAGTCGAGGAGGTCAAGGTCATTGGCGTGCGTCGCGTCATCGCGCAACGCATGACGGATGCGGCGCGGACGATCCCGCACTTCTCGTACGTCGAGGAAGTCGACGTCACCGAGCTCGAGTCGCTGCGCGCTCACCTGAATTCAAAGGCGCCGAAGGGCACGCCTCCGCTCACGTACCTGCCGTTCCTCGCGGCGGCGCTCGCGCGCGTGCTCGAGGAGTTTCCCCAGTGCAACGCGCACTACGACGCCGAGCGCAACGTGCTGATACGTCACGGTCCGGTTCATCTCGGCGTGGCGACGCAGACGTCCGACGGCCTCAAGGTGCCGGTCGTGCGCCATGCCGAAGCCCGCACGCTGTGGGACCTCGCGGACGAGATCCGCCGGGTCTCCGATGCGGCCAAGGGCGGCAAGGCCTCGCGCGAGGAGCTGAGCGGCTCGACCATCACGATCACCAGCCTCGGCAGGATGGGCGGCATCGTGTCGACGCCGATCATCAACGCGCCCGAGATGGGCATCATCGGCGTCAACAAGGCGATCGACCGTCCGGTCGTCCTGGACGGCGCCATCGCCATCCGCCGCATCATGAATCTATCGTCATCGTTCGATCATCGCTTCGTGGATGGCTACGACGCCGCGGCCATGATCCTGGCGCTCAAGGACCTGCTCGAGCACCCGGCGACGATCTTCATCCCCGGTTAAACTTGCGCCTGCAGAGCGCCGACCCGTCCCGAGAACGACACAATGACAACGACTCCCCCAGCGCGTCCCGCCTTTGGCACCGTCCTCGCCGACCAGATGAGCATCGCCACCTACGCCGGCGGTGCGTGGGGTGCAGACCGGCTCGTGCCGGTGGCACCGATCCCCCTGCACCCGGCCGCGCACGTGCTGCATTACGCCAGCACCTGCTTCGAGGGCTTCAAGGCCTATCGCTACACGGACGGCAGCATCCACGTCTTCCGCATGGACCGGCACATGGCGCGGCTGCGCCAGAGCGCACAGCTGCTGATGCTGCCGGTGCCGGACGAGGCGCAGCTCGAGCGCATGATCCTGCAGACGATCGACCGCAACCGCGCGCAGGTGCCGGAGCCGCCGGGCGCGCTGTACATGCGGCCGGTGCTGTTCGGCACGATGCCCAACATCGGCGCTGCCTCGCAGCCTTCGAACGAAGCCACGCTGATCGTGCTGGCGAGCCCGGTCTGGGATTACTTTTCGGGCGGCATGAAGCCGCTGCGCATCTATGTCGAGGACCAGAAGCACCGCACGGCGGAGCACCTCGGCATGGTGAAAACGGGGGGCAACTACGCCGCGGCCATGGGCCCGACACTCGCCGCGAAGGAAAGGTACCAGATCGACCAGGTGCTGTTCTGTCCGGAAGGCTCGGTGCAGGAAACCGGCGCCGCGAACTTCCTGCTCATCCGCGAAGGTCACATCCTGACGCGCAGCCTCG
>JAOUGW010000342.1 GCA_029865465.1 Gammaproteobacteria bacterium | reverse complement strand
GGTCCAGACACTCGACAACTACCTTGCACGAGCTGTACGCAAGGGCGAGTCGGTCGCGATCTGCGAACAGATCGGTGACCCCGCCAAAGCGAAAGGCCCGGTCGAACGGCAGGTGGTGCGTGTCGTCACCCCGGGCACCGTCACCGACGACTCGTTGCTCGAGGAACGTCGCGACACGCTGCTGGCCGCGATCGCGCCCGGTGCCGACGGTTTCGGCCTCGCCTGGCTCGAGCTCTCGAGCGGCCGCTTTCACGCACTGCAGGCCTCGGGCGAGGAAGCGCTCGCCGCAGAGCTGGAACGACTCCGCCCCGCGGAATTGCTGCTTCCTGAAAACACGCTGGAGCGACTGCAGGGTCGCAGTGACCTCTGCGTGCGGCAGCGCCCGCCGTGGCATTTCGAAGCCGGCAGCGCCGAGCGGCAATTGTGCGAACAGTTCGGCACCCGCGACCTCGCCGGTTTCGGCCTCGCCGGACAAACGCTCGCGATCGGCGCCGCGGGCTGCCTGCTCAACTACTTGCGCGAAACTCAAAAGTCCGCCCTGCCCCACCTGCGCGGCATCCGCACCGAGCTGCGCGAGGACGCGTTGCTGCTCGACGCCGCCACCCGCCGCAACCTCGAACTCGACAGCAGCCTGTCGGGCCGCAGCGACAGCACGCTGATCGACGTGCTCGACCGCACGGCCACGGCGATGGGTGGACGCGAGCTGCGCCGCTGGGTCCAGCGGCCGTTGCGCGCCGTCGAACCGCGCGCGCTGCGGCTGCAGGCAATCGAGACGCTGATCGACACGGGCCTGCACGCGTCGCTGCACGCCCTGCTGCGCCGTGTCGGTGACATCGAACGCATCCTCGCGCGCGTTGCGCTGCGCTCCGCGCGGCCGCGCGACCTGTCGCAGTTGCGCGCTGCGCTCGGCTGCCTGCCCGAAGTGCGGGCCCTGCTCGCAACACCGGATGCACCGCTCCTGCAGCGACTCGCGCAGGGGGTGGGCACGCATCCGGCGATTCACGGTCACCTGTCGCAGGCGCTGGTCGAAATGCCGCCCGCGCTGCTGCGCGAAGGCGGCGTATTCGCTGCCGGCTTCGATGCAGACCTCGACGAGCTGCGACGCATCGGCGAGCACGGCGACGAAGCGCTGCTCGATCTCGAAGCCCGCGAGCGCGAACGCACCGGCTTCCAGAACCTGCGCTTCGGCTACAACCGCGTGCAGGGCTACTTCATCGAAGTGAGTCGCAGCCAGGCCGACCGCGTCCCGGCGGAATGGGTACGGCGCCAGACGGTCAAGAACGCCGAGCGTTACATCACCAGCGAACTCAAGTCGTTCGAGGACAAGGTGCTGGGCGCACGCGATCGAGCGATGGCGCGCGAACGCGAACTCTACGAGGGACTGCTCGACACGCTCGCCGACACGCTGCCCGCACTGCAATCGACCGCCGCCTCCCTCGCCGCGCTCGACGTGCTCGGCAATCTCGCCGAGCGCGCAATCGCGCTGCGGCTGGCGCGGCCCGAACTCTGCGACGAATCGCGCATCGACATCCGGGGCGGCCGGCACCTGGTGGTCGAACAGCACCTCGACGGTCCGTTCGTGCCGAACGACCTCGACCTGCGCGACGGCCGTCGCATGCTGATCGTCACCGGCCCCAACATGGGCGGCAAGTCGACCTACATGCGGCAGGCGGCGCTGATCGTGATCCTCGCCGGCATCGGCAGCTACGTGCCTGCGGAGTCCGCACGCATTGGGCCGGTCGATCGCGTGTTCACGCGCATCGGCGCCGCCGACGACCTTGCAGGTGGCCGCTCGACGTTCATGGTCGAGATGACCGAAGCCGCGAACATCCTGAACAACGCCACCCGCGACAGCCTGGTGCTGATGGACGAAATCGGCCGCGGCACCAGCACTTTCGACGGCCTGTCGCTGGCCTGGGCCTGCGCCCGGCATCTCGGGCGCGAAATTGGTGCGTTCACCTTGTTCGCGACACACTACTTCGAGCTGACCGCGCTGGCCCAGGAACTTCCGGCCTGTGCCAACGTGCACCTCGACGCGACCGAGCACGGCGAGCAGCTGGTGTTCCTGCATGCCGTCAAGGAAGGCCCGGCCAACCAGAGCTACGGCCTGCAGGTCGCACGCCTGGCGGGCGTGCCGAAGACCGTCATCGGCGACGCTCGCCGGTTTCTCGCCCGCCTCGAGCGACGGGACCGTGCGCCGGACGACTCCGTACAGGGCACCCTGCCGCTCGAGCCGCCGGCGGCGGCCGAGCCCCACCCGGCCCTGGCGAAGCTCGCGGCGGTGGATCCCGATGCGCTCTCGCCACGGGAGGCGCTCGAGCTCGTCTATCGGCTGCGAAAGGAACTGGATCGAGGTTAGACTACTGGGCGCCCCGATCGGGCGGCGGGTCCGGGTTGACCTGCGCCGATCAATAAACCGAGGTTGAGCAGTGCCCAGAACCCGATCGAGTTTCCTCCCGCTCTGCGCGCTCGCCGCGAGCGTGCTGATCGCCGTGGGGGGCTGTGGGCGCGAGCCAGCAGCGACCGCGTCCGCTGCGCTGGACGTCAAGGTGATCGAGGCCGCGCCCCGCTCCACGGAAATCTACCGGGAACTGGTCGGCGAGGTTCGTGGCTCGCGGGAAGTGGACATCCGTTCC
>JAOUGW010000341.1 GCA_029865465.1 Gammaproteobacteria bacterium | reverse complement strand
GTCCGCTCGCAGGACAACTTCGTGGTGCAGTGGGGCGATCCGGACAGCAAGCGCAGCCTGGGTACAGCACGCGACAAGCTGCCACCCGAGTTCACCGTCAAGATGACACCTGCGCTGCCCTTCGAGCCCTTGCCGGACCGCGACGGGTACGCGCCCGAGGTCGGGTTCAGCCAGGGCTTCCCCGCCGGTCGCGATCCCGCCAGGGGCGAGGCCTGGCTGGCCCACTGTTACGCGATGGTGGGTGCCGGCCGCGGCAACGAGGCCGACAGCGGCAGCGGCGCGGAACTGTACGTGGTCACGGGCCATGCCCCGCGCCAGCTCGACCGCAACATTGCGCTGGTGGGGCGCGTGGTCAAGGGCATGGAACTGCTGGCCACGCAGCCGCGTGGATCCGGTCCGATGGGTTTCTACGAAAAGGCCGAGCAGAACGTGCCAATCACGAGTGTTCGTGTCGCGGCGGACCTGCCGGCGGCGGAGCGCGAGAACCTCGAGATTCTGCGCACCGATACCGAACGGTTTCGCCAGCTGGTCGAGGCGCGGCGCAACCGTCGCGACGACTGGTACCTCGTGCCGGCCGGCTACATCGATCTCTGCAACGTACCGATCGTCGCGCGGTCCCGGCCTTAGCCGTCCGGCGATCGTCAGCTTCGGGGGAACATCATGGAAAGAATCTGGCTCAAGCACTATCCGCCCGGCGTCCCGCAGGACGTCGATCTCTCGCAGTACTCCTCGCTGGTCGACCTGATCGAGCACGGTTTCCGCGAGCACGCGTCGCGCAACGCGTACGCATACATGGACCGGTTCTTCACCTTCGGTGAAATCGACCGTTACTCCGCAGCTTTCGCCTCGTGGTTGCAGTCGCAGGGCTTGGCCCGGGGCGCGCGCGTCGCGATCATGATGCCGAACGTGGTGCAGTACCCGATCGCACTGGCGGGCGTGCTGCGCGCCGGTTACGTCGTCGTCAACGTCAATCCGCTGTACACGCCGCGCGAGCTGGAGCACCAGCTCAAGGACTCCGGCGCCGAAGCGATCGTGATCCTCGAGAATTTCGCGGCGACGCTGCAGCAGGTGATTGCGCGCACGGCGATCAGGCAGGTCATCGTAGCGTCCCTTGGCGAGATGCTCGGATTTCCGAAGAGCGCGATCGTCAATTTCGCGGTGCGCCGCCTGAAGAAGATGGTGCCAGGGTATTCGCTGCCGGGGCACGTCAAGTTCACCGAGACGCTCGATGCGGGCGCGCGCCGCAAGCTCGAGCCCGTCGCCACCACGCAGCGGGACACCGCATTCCTGCAATACACGGGCGGGACCACCGGCGTGTCGAAAGGGGCAACCCTCACGCACGGCAACCTCGTCGCCAACGTGCTGCAGATGGAAGCCTGGATCGTGCCCGCGCTGCAGGACACGTCGCGCGGACCGGTGCCCGGCCAGTTCGTCTACATCTGTGCGCTGCCGCTGTACCACGTGTTCGCGCTGGTCGTGAACTGCCTCTTCGGCATGCGCATCGGCGCGCTCAACGTGCTGATCACCAATCCGCGCGACATTTCCGGCTTCGTCAAGGAGCTGGCCAAGTACAAGTTCAACGTGCTGCCGGGAGTCAACACGCTCTACAACGCGCTGCTCGAGAACGAGGACTTCCGCAAGCTCGATTTCACGAGCCTGCGCGTTGCCAACGGCGGCGGCATGGCCGTGCAGAAGGCGACCAGCGAGAAGTGGCTGGCGCTGACCGGCGTGCCGATCATCGAAGGCTACGGCCTCTCCGAGACGTCGCCAGTCGCAACCTGCAACCCGATCCTCAACCGTGACTACAACGGCACGATCGGCCTGCCGTTCCCGAACACCGAGATCCAGATTCTCGACGACGCGGGACAGCCCGTGCCGCTCGGCCAGCCGGGCGAGATCGCGATTCGCGGCCCGCAGGTGATGGCGGGGTACTGGAACCGTCCGGACGAGACCGCCAAAGTCATGACCCCCGACGGGTTCTTCAAGTCGGGCGACATCGGCATCATGGACGAGCGCGGCTACATCAAGATCGTCGACCGCAAGAAAGACATGATCCTGGTCTCGGGCTTCAACGTGTACCCGAACGAAATCGAGCAGGTGATAACGACCCATCCGGGCGTCGTGGAGTGTGCCGTCGTCGGCGTGCCGGACGAGAAGTCCGGCGAGGCCGTCAAGGTGTTCGTCGTGCGCAAGGATCCGACACTCACCGTCGAGCAGCTCATGGACTTCTGCAAGGAGAACTTCACGGGCTACAAGAAGCCGAAGTACATCGAGTTCCGCGACGAGCTGCCGAAGAGCAACGTAGGCAAGATCCTGCGGCGCGAGCTCAGGGACGCCGCGGTCGCGGCTCAGGCCAAGTCGGCCTGAGCGGCGACCAGGGGTTAGGGGTTAGGGGTTGGGGGTCAGTCGGAACGCAGCAGCCAAGCCCGGTGCGGACCTCGACGGCCGCTTACTCAGGGCCTCGCTCGACCTCGCGCTCGAGATCGCGGACTGCGGCGATAACCCTGGTAAAGCGCCGTCCATAGGGTGTCAGCCGGTACTCGACATGAGGCGGCACTTCGGCAAAGACCTGGCGCTCGATGATGCCGAAGCGCAGCAACTTGCGCAGCCGCTCATTGAGGACCTTGGCGGAGAGCCCAGGGACG
>JAOUGW010000340.1 GCA_029865465.1 Gammaproteobacteria bacterium | reverse complement strand
CGAGGCGATACGCGACCACCATCGGCCGCTTGATCAGCGCGGTTTCGAGTGTCGCTGTGCCAGACGCGACCAGCACGGCATCGGCGGCAGCCAGCGCCTGCTGTGCCCGGCGGTCAATGACCGCGACGGGCACGCCGGGAGCGTGCTGGGCGAGGCTCTGCTCGAACAGTGTCCGCACCGCGGCGCTGGCCATCGGCGCCACGAAACGGATGTCGGGACGACGCTCGTGCAGCCATGCCAGCGTCGCGGCGAAGGGGCCGCCCAGCCTGGCGGCCTCTGCACGACGGCTGCCGGGAAGCACCGCCACCGTGGGCGCCCCCGGGTCGAGGCCCAGGGCGGTGCGCGCCGGACCGGGCGGCGATTCGAACGGAATGCGGTCTGCGAGCGGGTGGCCGACGAACACCGCGCGCACGTCGTGCGCGTCGTAGAACCTGCTCTCGAACGGCAGCAGGCACAGCACGAGATCGACGGACTGGCCGATCGTGCGGACCCTGCCCTGCCGCCAGGCCCACACCTGCGGACTGACGTACTGGACGGTCGGGATGCCCTGCGCCTTGAGCTGTGCCGCGACGCGGAGATTGAACTCGGGCGAGTCGATGCCGACGAAGACCTCGGGTCGCGCGTCGCGCAGCCGCGCGACGAGATCGCGGCGCAGACGCAGCAGGCGCGGCAGGTGCTTCAGGATCTCGGCGAGACCCATCACCGCCAGTTCCTCGGACGACACCCAGGCTTCGCAGCCAGCCTCCACCATGCGCGGTCCGGCCACGCCGAACGCGCGCAGCGTCGGCTGCCTTGCCCGCAGCGCACCGAGCAAGCCACCCCCGAGGTTGTCGCCCGAGGCTTCGCCGGCCACGAGTGCGATCCTCACCTCTCGCGCTGCCGCGGGAGAGATGACGCCGGAGTGCTGCATGGATCGAGCGGACGTCAGCGCACGAGGCTGCGCGTGGACTGCGGGATGAAGTCGACCAGCAGCTGCACTTCGGGCTGGTCCTGCGCCGCCGCGGTCAGGCGCTCGACCGCCTCTTCGAGCCGCAGACCAGAGCGATACAGGGTGCGGTACGCATCGCGCAGATTGCGGATCTGCTGCGGCGAGAAGCCGCGCCGCTTGAGTCCTTCGGAATTGATGCTGTGCGGCCTGGCCGGGCCGCCGACTGCCATCACGTAGGGTGGCACGTCGCGCGTCACCGCCGCATTGTTGGCGAGAAACGCATGCGCACCCACCTTGCAGAACTGGTGGACGGCCGCGAAGCCGCCCATGATGACCCAGTCACCGAGCACGACGTGGCCGCCGAGCGTGGAGCTGTTGGCGAGCACGCACTGGTTGCCGACGACGCAGTCGTGCGCGACGTGCGAATACGACATGAACAGGTTGTCGTTGCCGATCGTGGTGACGCCGCGATCCTTGATCGTGCCACGATTGAGCGTGACGAACTCACGGATGACGTTGCGGTCTCCGATCTCGAGACGCGTCGGCTCGCCTTTGTACTTCTTGTCCTGGGGCGCGTCGCCGATCGAAGCGAACGCGTGGATGGCATTGTCGGCGCCAACCCGGGTGTGGCAGTGGATTGCCGCGTGCGCGCCAAGGCGCGTGCGTGCGCCGATCTCGACGCCCGGACCGAGCACGCAGTACGGCCCGATCTCGACGTCCTCGCCGAGAATCGCGTCCGGCGCGACGATCGCCGTCGCGTGGATGGAGCCACTCATCGATGCTTCTCCCTGGTGCGCCCGCGGCTTCAGCCCGGCATCACCATCATTTCCGCCGAGCAGGCTTCCAGGCCCGCCACTTCGCCCACCGTCGAGAACTTCCAGATCGTGCGGATCCTGCGCTCGAGCACCACCTTGAGCAACAACTGGTCGCCCGGCACGACGGGACGGCGGAAACGCGCCTTGTCGATGCCGGCGAAGTAGAACTTCACGTTCTCGTCGGGATAGATGCCTGCGGTGACGAAACAGAGGACGCCCGCGGCCTGCGCCAGCGCCTCCAGCATGAACACGCCGGGCATCACGGGACGGCCCGGGAAGTGCCCCGAAAAGAACTGCTCGTTGGCCGTGACGTTCTTGACCGCGACCAGGCGCTCGCCGGGGACGCATTCCAGCACGCGATCCACCAGCAGCATCGGGTAGCGGTGCGGCAGGCGCCGCATCACTTCGTCGATACCGAATCCACCCTGTGTTTCGCTCATGTGTCCTTCCCGTCGTGTTCGCCTGCGACTGCGGAGCCCGCGCCCTTCTCGAGCGCGCGTACGCGGCGCGCCAGCTCATCGAGTTGCTGGAACCGCGCGCTGTTGCGGCGGAAGCGCCGCGCCTCGTCGAAAGGCAGTTGCCCCGAGTACAGCCCGGGCCTGGTGATCGAGTGCGTCACCATCGTCTTGCCCGTGAGATATACGTCGTCGGTGATCTGCAGGTGCCCGACGATGCCGACCATGCCGCCGATCATGCAGCGTCGGCCGATCGTGACGCTGCCCGAGATACCCACGCAACCCGAGATCACCGTGTGCTCGCCGATGCGGCAGTTGTGGCCCACCTGCACCTGGTTGTCGATCTTCACGCCGCACTCGATGACCGTATCACCGATCGCCGCGCGGTCGATGGTGGAATTCGCGCCGATCTCGACGTCGTCCCCGACCAGCACGGAACCGACCTGCGGG
>JAOUGW010000124.1 GCA_029865465.1 Gammaproteobacteria bacterium | reverse complement strand
CAGGCAGTTCGGCGCGCCGATCGGCTCGTTCCAGCTGATGCAGGGCAAGCTGGCCGACATGTACACGACGCTCAGCTCGTGCTGCGCGTACGTCTACGCCGTGGCCAGGGCCTGCGACGCGGGCAAGACCACGCGCATGGACGCAGCCGGCTGCATCCTGCTGGCCGCGGAGAAAGCGACGCAGGTGGCGCTGGACGGCATCCAGGCGCTCGGCGGCAACGGCTACATCAACGACTACCCGACCGGGCGTATCCTGCGCGACGCGAAGCTCTACGAGATCGGCGCGGGCACCAGCGAGATCCGCCGCATGCTGATCGGTCGCGAGCTGTTCGCCGCGACGGCCTGACGCACAGGGGGAACGACGATGCCGATGGGCGGACTCTATTTCGAGCAGTTCAGCGTGGGCCAGCGGTTCGAGCACGTGCTGCGCCGCACGGTCACCGAGGCCGACAACCTCATCTTCAGCGCGCTCACGCACAACCCAGCGGCCCTGCACCTCGACGAGGAATACATGAAGTCCTCCGAGTTCGGCACGCGCATCGTCAACAGCTGCTTCACGCTGAGCCTGATGGTGGGCGTCTCCGTCGCCGACACCACGCTCGGCACGACGGTGGCGAACCTCGGCTGGGACGAGGTCCGCTTTCCCAGGCCCGTGTTCATCGGCGACACCCTGCGCACCGAATCGATCGTGCACGAGATGCGCGAGAGCAAGTCGCGTCCCGGCGCGGGCATCGTCACGTTCGTCCACCGCTGCTTCAACCAGCGCAGCGAGGAAGTGGCCGTTTGCAAGCGCATGGCGCTGATGAAGAAGCTGCCGGGAGGAGTGGCCTGATGCGCTCGATGCTGTTCGTGCCGGGCGACCGGCCGGAGCGCTTCGCGAAGGCGCTGGCGAGCGGCGCCGACGCCGTGATCTGCGACCTCGAGGACGCCGTGACGCCGGCCACGCGTCCGCAAGCCCGGCTCAACGTGGCCGGCCTGCTGCGCACGACCGGGCGGTCGATCCCGCTGTGGGTGCGCACCAACCCCGTCCAGACCGACGATGCGCTCCCCGACCTCGCAGCAGTGGTCGCGGCGCGACCCGACGGCATCGTATTGCCGAAGGCCCGCCATGGCGACGACCTGCACCGGCTCGATCACTGGCTCGAGGCGCTCGAGCTGCAGCACGGTCACCCGAGCGGCTCCATCAAGGTGATCGCGCTGATCACGGAGACTGCACAGGCCGTGCTGAGCGGTTCGACCTTCACGGCGCCACCGGCGCGAGTCATCGGGTACACGTGGGGCGCCGAAGACCTGGCCGCCGACATCGGCGCCTCGGCCAACCGGACGGCCGATGGCGACTTCGAATTCACGTTCCGGCTGGCGCGCACGTCCTGCCTGCTGATGGCCGCCGCCGCCGGCATCGGCGCTTACGACACGACCGACGTCGAGTTCAAGGACGTCGCCGCCGTCGAGCGGCGGGCGCGGGCCTCCCGTCGTGACGGCTTCGCCGGCAAGCTCGCGATCCATCCGGCGCAGCTCGCACCGATTCATGCTGCGTTCACGCCGACCAGCGACGAGGTGACCTGGGCACGTCGTGTCATCGAACTGATGTCCGCCGCGGGCGGGCAGGGCGCCGTGGCGCTCGACGGCCGCATGATCGACCGACCGCACGTCAAGCAGGCCGAGCGCATTTTGGCTGCGCTCGAACGCCGCTGATCGGCGCACCGCGCAAGGGGAGACTCGAAGCATGAGCGTGCTGCAGACCCGTATCGACCGGCATGGCGCCGAGTTCACGGCCAACGAGGCCGTCAATCGTGGCCTGGCTGCCGAACTGCGTGAGCTCGCGGCGAAGGTCCGTGCAGGCGGCTCCGCGGCGGCACGCGCCCAGCACGAGAGCCGCGACAAGCTGCTGGTGCGCGATCGCATCGACCGGCTGCTCGATCCGGGCGCGCCGTTTCTCGAGATCGGCCAGCTCGCGGGACACGACCTGTACGAGGACTGGATTCCGAGCGGCGGTATCGTGGCCGGTATCGGCCGCGTCGCGGGCCTCGAATGCGTCGTCGTCGGCAACGACGCGACGGTGAAGGGCGGCACGTATTACCCCATCACCGTGCGCAAGCACCTGCGCGCGCAGGAAGTGGCGCTCGAGAACCGGCTGCCCTGCATCTACCTGGTCGACTCAGGCGGCGCGTTCCTGCCGCGGCAGGACGACGTCTTCCCCGACCGCGAGCACTTCGGCCGCATCTTCTACAACCAGGCGCAGATGTCGGCGCGCGGGATTCCGCAGCTCGCCGTGGTCATGGGTTCTTGCACGGCGGGTGGAGCGTACGTTCCGGCGATGTGCGACGAGGCGATCATCGTGCGCGAGCAGGGCACGATCTTCCTGGGCGGCCCGCCGCTCGTGCAGGCCGCCACGGGCGAGCGCGTCGACGCAGAAACGCTGGGTGGCGGCGACGTACACGCGCGGCAGTCCGGCGTGGTCGATTACCTCGCCGACAACGATGCGCACGCGCTGTGGATGGCGCGGCGCCTGGTCTCCAACCTCAACCGCACGGGAGCGAAGCCACCGCCCGAGCCGGCCCGCGCACCGAAGTATGCCGCCGAGGAGCTGTACGGCGTCGTCCCGCGCGACACCCGCCATCCCTACGACGTGCGCGAAGTGATCGCGCGCCTCGTGGACGCTTCCGAGTTCGACGAGTTCAAGGAACTGTACGGCACTACGCTCGTCTGCGGCTTCGCGCGCGTCGCGGGATACCTGGTGGGCATCGTCGCCAACAACGGCGTGCTGTTCTCCGAAGCCGCGCTCAAGGGCGCGCACTTCGTCGAACTGTGCAATCGCCGCCGCGTGCCGCTGGTGTTCCTGCAGAACATCACCGGCTTCATGGTCGGCCGCAAGTACGAAGCCGGCGGCATCGCGCGCGACGGCGCCAAGATGGTGACGGCCGTCGCCTGCGCGTCGGTGCCCAAGTTCACCGTGATCATCGGCGGCTCGTTCGGCGCAGGCAACTATGCGATGTGCGGTCGCGCGTACGGCGGGCGCTTCCTCTGGACGTGGCCCAACTCGCGCATCTCGGTGATGGGCGGCGAGCAGGCGGCAACGGTGCTCGCGATCGTCAAGCGCGAAGGCCTGCAGCGCCGTGGCGAGGAGTGGCCGCAGGACGCCGAGCAGCAGTTCCGCGACGACATCCGCGGCCAGTACGAAACCCAGGGTCACCCGACGTATGCCAGCGCCCGGCTCTGGGACGACGGCGTCATCGACCCGGCCGACACGCGCAACGTGCTGGCGCTTGCGCTCGCGGCCGCCACGTGCCGGCCCGACGAAGGCGAGACTCCCTTCGGCATCTTCAGGATGTGAGACCCGCCATGCTCAAGAGCGTCCTGATTGCCAACCGCGGCGAGATCGCCTGCCGCGTCATTCGCACCGCGCGACGGCTCGGCCTGCGCACCGTTGCGGTGTATTCGGAGGCCGATCGCGGCGCGCTGCACGTCCGCATGGCGGACGAAGCCGTCTGCATCGGTCCCGCCGCGGCCCGCGAGAGTTATCTCGATGGCGCGAAGCTGCTCGAGGTGGCGCGGCAACACGGCTGCGAATCGATTCACCCCGGGTACGGGTTCCTCTCCGAGAACGCGGACTTCGCCCGCGCCTGCGAGGCGGCCGGCGTCGTCTTCATCGGCCCGCCGGCGTCGTCGATCGACCGCATGGGTTCGAAGAGCGAGGCACGCAGGCTGATGGCCGCCGCCGGCGTGCCCGTGCTGCCGGGCTACGACGATGACGACCAGTCCGACGCCAGGTTGCTCGCTGCGACCCGCAAGCTGAAATTCCCGTTGTTGATCAAGCCGACGGCGGGCGGAGGCGGCAAAGGCATGCGCATCGTGCGCGCGGCAGCCGAATTCGCCGAAGCCCTGGCCGGCGCGCGTCGCGAGGCCGCGAAATCGTTTGGCGACGACCGCGTGCTGCTCGAGCGCTTCGTCGAAAAGGGGCGGCACGTCGAGATCCAGGTCTTTGCCGACGCGCACGGCAACGCCGTGCACCTGCACGAGCGTGACTGTTCGCTGCAGCGTCGGCACCAGAAGGTCATCGAGGAAGCGCCGGCCCCCGGCCTTGACGATACGACGCGCGCGGCAATGGGTGCCGCGGCGGTGGCGGCAGCAAAGGCGGTGGGTTATCGCGGCGCCGGCACGGTCGAGTTCCTGTTCGACGGCGCCGAGTTCTACTTCCTCGAGATGAATACCCGGTTGCAGGTCGAACACCCGGTCACCGAAATGATCACCGGGCTCGACCTCGTCGAATGGCAGCTGCGTGTCGCCTCCGGTGAGTCGTTGCCGCTGCTGCAGGGAGCGATCCCGCGCCGTGGCCACGCGGTCGAAGCGCGGCTCTACGCCGAAGATCCGGAGCGCGGCTTCCTGCCGTCGACGGGCCGTCTCTCGCGCCTGCGCTTTCCTGCGGCAAGCCAGGACGTGCGCATTGACGCGGGCGTGGAGGAAGGTGACGAAGTCACGGTGCACTACGACCCGATGATCGCCAAGCTGATCGTCTGGGCGCCGGATCGCGCCGCGGCGATCGAAAAGCTGCAGCACGCTCTCGAGGCCACCGAGGTCGAGGGTGTGCGCACCAATGCACGCTTCCTCTGGCAGATCCTCGGCGCGCCTGCCGTGCGCGCGGGCGACGTCAGCACGCGCCTGCTCGAGACCGACGCCTCGCTCGCGCCCGGCGTCGCGGCGCCCGAGCTCCAGGCGGCCTGGCTGATCGCAGCCGCCGCCCGGTTGCAGTCGCTGCCGGGTGACGATCTCGGGGCTGCCCATCTCGCCGCGAGTCCGTGGGAAGCGGCCACCGGCTTCCGGCTGAACGGGCCTTCGAGCGTCCGCGTGGCCTTGCGGCTCGACACCGCAGGGGCGCCCGCGTCGGTTGCCGAGGCCAGGCCGCTGCAGCACTGGCTTGCATTCACGCGCGAGCCGGACGGCGTGGCCGTGGTCCTCGATGGCAAGCAGCATCGGGTGACGCTGCGGCGCCCCGCAAGCGACGTGCTCGAGGGCTATATCGACGGTCACTCCGTACGCGCACGCATCGAGCTGGATCACGGCCGCCTGAGCGTGCGGCGGCACTGCCTGCGCTTCGATTTCGTCGAGGACACGGGCGCGGAACACCGTGTCTCCGCGGAGCACGAGGGGCATTTCCGGGCCCCGATGCCAGGTCACGTTCTCGACGTGCGCGTGCAGGTTGGCCAGAAGGTGCAGCTGGGTGCGGTGCTGCTCGTGCTCGAGGCCATGAAGATGGAGCACTCGCTCACGGCGCCCTGGCCTGCAACAGTCGTCGAAGTCAAGGTGCAGAAGGGGCACAGGGTCGAAGAAGGGACGGATCTCGTCCGGCTCGAACCCGCAGAATGACTGCGGCAATCCCCGACCTTGGAATGAGTCTCTTTTGCTAGACTTCGCGCCGAATCGCTGCCCTGCGACATCTCTTCAGGGCGCCAGGACAGACAAATCACGCGGAGGCGGGATGGCATTCGACGGGGCCGTATTCGAGGCCCGCGAAATCAACGCGTGGCGAGGCGACCGGCACATCCTGCGCGACGTGTCTTTCTCGGTCCGCCCTGGCGAGTTTCTCAAGGTCACGGGTCCCAACGGCGTCGGCAAGACGACGCTGCTGCGCGTGATCTGTGGCCTGCTGCCTGCCGAAACCGGCGAGCTGTCGTGGCGCGGCCAGTCGATTCGCGGCCGTCGCGACGAATTCAATTTTGAACTCGGGCACCTGGGCCACCTGAATTCCCTGAAGGGCGACCTGACGGCCCGCGAGAACCTGAAGTTCCTCGCCGGCCTGCGCACGACGCTGACGGCGGAGACCATCGATTCGACCCTGGACCGCGTCGGCATCCTGTCACGCGGCGACCTGCCGGCCCGCTCGCTGTCAGCCGGCCAGAAGCGCCGACTGGCACTGGCGCGCCTGCTGCTGGCGGACGCAGCGCTGTGGATTCTCGACGAACCCGTGACGAACCTCGACACCGCCGGCATCCGGCTGGTCGAGGAACTGATCGTCGACCACGTGGAGCAGGGTGGCCTGGCCATTGCGGCGGCCCATCAGCGTCTGCTCGACGACGCGCCGTGCCTGCGGCGCCTGGAGCTCGAACCTTGAGCGCCGTGCGCACCCCGACGCTCGCTGCCGCCAGGCTCGTCTTCCAGCGCGACATGACGCTGGCCTGGCGCCGCTGGGACGAAGTGGCACAGCCGCTCATTTTCTACGTGGTCGTCACGACGATGTTCCCACTCGCCACCACGCCGGACCTCTCGGCGCTGCGTGAGATCGGCGGTGGCGTGGTCTGGGTGGCGGCGCTGCTGGCCTCCCTGCTCGCGCTCGAATCCCTGTTCCGGGCCGACGTCGAAGACGGCACGACCGAGCAATGGGTACTCTCCGGTCAGCCCCTCGGGTACCTGCTGCTGGCCAAAGTCGCGGCCCACTGGGTGCTGACGGGCCTGCCGCTCGTGATCATGTCGCCGATCGTCGGCACGGGCCTCGGCTTGCCGACCAGCGTCTGGGGCGTGCTGATGTTCTCGCTGCTGCTCGGCACCGGAACGCTCAGCATCCTGGGCGGCATCGGCGCTGCGCTCACCGTGGGCGTGCGCAGGGGCAGCGTGCTCCTGTCGCTGCTGGTGCTGCCGCTCGCCATGCCGCTGCTGATTTTCGGTTCCCGCGCGGTGACCATGCAGATGGACGGGGATTCCCCGGCCGGCCCGCTGCAACTGCTCGCGGCGATCTTCTTCATGGCGTTGAGTCTCGGACCGCTCGCAATGTCTGCGGCGATCCGTATCAGCGTCGAGAATTGACAGGTATTTGACGCAATCCACTGAACGCAACGCACGCTGGCCGGTCAAGAGGATCAACATGTCGTGGACCTGGTTCCATAAGCTCGCATCGCCGCCGCACGCCTACCGCATCCTGGGCACCATTGCCCCATGGTTCGGCTGGGCTTCGCTGGCATTGATCCTGCTTGCTACCTGGTGGGGGCTGGTCAAAGCGCCGGCTGATTACCAGCAGGGCGACGGCTTCCGCATCCTCTATGTCCACGCGCCGAGCGCCTGGATGTCGATGTTCACGTATGTCGTGATGGCGGTAGCCGCCGGGGTTGGGCTGATCTGGCGCATCAAGCTGGCGCATGCGGCCGCTGCGGCCTGCGCGCCGATCGGCGCCTCGTTCACGTTCCTGGCACTGGCGACGGGCTCGATCTGGGGCAAGCCGATGTGGGGCACCTGGTGGGTCTGGGACGCCCGGCTGACTTCCGAACTGCTGTTGCTGTTCCTGTACCTGGGCTACATGGCGTTGCGGGCCTCGTTCGACGACCCGCAGCGGGCCGACCGGGCGAGCGCCGTGCTGGCGCTGGTCGGCGTCATCAACGTGCCGATCATTCACTACTCGGTGGAGTGGTGGTCTACGCTGCACCAGCCGGCAAGCGTGACCAAGTTCGACAAACCGTCGATCGACCTCGCTATGCTGATCCCGTTGTTCATCATGATCGTCGGCTTCCAGCTGTATTTCGGCTGGGCCGTGTCCCGCCGCCTGCGGGGCGAGATCCTGCGCCGCGAACGCAACGCAAACTGGCTTAAAGAAGCAGCTTAATCATGGACTTACAGAAGTTTTTTGAGATGGGAGGTTACGCGGTCTACGTGTGGACCTCCTACGGCCTGACGGCCCTGGTCCTGCTCTGGAACTGGTGGGCGGCCCGCCGCTCGGAAGCTGAAGCCCAGACCGCCGCCAAGCGGCGCAATGAACTTGCCCTGGAGAGATCGTCATGACACCGCGACAGAAGCGCATGGTCACCGTCGTCGCCATCGTGGCCGGCGTCGGCATCGCTACCGCCTTCGCACTGAAGGCCTTCAACCAGAACCTCCTCTACTATTACAGCCCCACGCAGGTGCACGCGGGCGAAGCGCCGGACTCCCGGTCCATTCGGGTCGGCGGCCTGGTGGAGAACGGCAGCCTCAAGCGCCAGCCGGGCAGCATGGAAGTGACGTTCGTTCTCACCGACTACCAGCAGACAGTGCCGGTCAGCTACACGGGCGTCCTTCCCGACCTGTTCCGTGAGGGGCAGGGAGTCATCGCGCGCGGCAAGATGGACGGCAACCGCTTCGTCGCCGAAGAGGTGCTGGCCAAGCACGACGAGAACTACATGCCGCCCGAAGTGGCCGACAGCCTGAAGCCACACATGGACGCTGCGAATTCGGCGGCCGGTGCGCCTGCGGCGGCGGCGACGCCGGCTCCCGGCAGCACCTGATCGCCACCGACCGACACTGGTTCCGCATCGGAGCATCCACCGCATGGTCGTCGAACTTGGTTTGTTTGCGCTGATCCTGGCGCTGATGTTGTCGTGCGCGCAGGCCTTCTTCGGCCTGGCGGGACCCGCGCTGGGGAACCGGCGCTGGATGGCCGCGGCACGGCCTGCCGTCGCCGGGCAGTTCGTCTTCGTCGCCCTGTCGTTCGCCGTGCTGGCGTATGCCTTCTACGTGAACGATTTCTCGGTCCTGTACGTCGCCAACAACTCGAACTCGGCGCTGCCTACGCTCTACCGCTTCTCGGCAGTCTGGGGCGCGCACGAAGGCTCGTTGCTGCTGTGGGCGCTCGCATTGTCGTCGTGGTCGGTCGCCGTTGCTTTCTTCAGCAAGAACCTGCCGGAAACATTCGCCGCGCGCGTACTCGGCGTGCTCGGATTCGTCAGCATCGGCTTCCAGGGCTTCATCCTGTTCACCTCGAACCCTTTCGAGCGCCTCGTGCCAGCCGCGCAGGACGGCCACGACCTGAACCCGCTGCTGCAGGATTTCGCCCTCGCGGTGCATCCGCCGATGCTGTACCTCGGTTACGTCGGCTTCTCGGTGGCGTTCGCATTCGCGGTCGCCGCGCTGCTCGAAGGCAAGCTCGACGAGAAGTGGGCGCGCTGGACGCGTCCATGGACGACGGTCGCGTGGATGATGCTCACGTGCGGCATCGCGCTCGGCAGCTGGTGGGCGTACTACGAACTCGGCTGGGGCGGCTGGTGGTTCTGGGACCCGGTCGAGAACGCCTCGTT